>DASVWB010000343.1:0-16056 GCA_036389815.1 Pyrinomonadaceae bacterium
TCTACGAGCGCATGGCGGCCTCGCTCGCCGCCCGCGGGCGGAGCCGGCGCGCAGACCAGACGCCGCTCGAATTCGCCGAGGCGGTCGGCGCCCCCGAGGTGCTCGCCGTCACGCGCGCCTACAACCGCGTCCGCTACGGCGCAGGCACGTTAACCGAAGCCGAGGCCGCCGAAGTCGAGCGCTGCCTGCGGACAATCGAGGAAGGGTGAATAGTAAATCGTGAATGGTAAACGGGTGCTTCGCCTCTTCACCATTCACAATTCACCATTCACGATTTACTAATAATGAAGAAAGTCGGATTCATCAGCCTGGGCTGCCCGAAGAACCTCGTAGACAGCGAGGTGATGATGGGGCGGCTGAAGCAGGAGGGCTACGAGATCACGGGCGACGCGGCCGAGGCCGACACGCTCGTCGTCAACACGTGCGGCTTCATCGACGCGGCGAAGAAGGAGTCCATTGACGCCATCCTCGAAGCGGCCCGCCTGAAGTCCGAAGGGAAGTGCCGGCGGCTGGTCGTCGCCGGCTGCCTCGTCGAGCGCTACCGCGACGAGCTGCGGGCGGAGATGCCGGAGGTTGACGCCTTCATCGGCACGAGTCAAATCAACGACATCACGACCGCCGCGGACGAGCGCGTCAACACGCGCTCACTCCCCGTCCTCCCGCTCGGCAACCAGACGGCGACCTACCTTTACGACGAGTCCACGCCGCGCGTGCTCGCCACGCCCGGCCACTACGCATACGTCAAAATCGCCGAGGGCTGCGACCGCCCGTGCGCCTTCTGTTTCATCCCGCAGATGCGGGGCCACTTCCGCAGCCGGCGCTTCGGCTCCGTGCTGGCCGAGGCGAAGCGGTTGGCCGAAGCGGGCGTGAAAGAGATCATCCTCGTCGCGCAGGACTCCTCGCGCTACGGCGAAGACCTCGGCGAGCGCGACGCCCTCGCGCACCTGATGCGCGAGCTGTGCCGCGTCGAGGGCGTCGAGTGGGTGCGCGTGATGTACACCTACCCGACTCACATCAGCGACGCCTTCCTCGACATGCTGGCCGCGGAGCCGAAGGCCGTCAAGTACCTCGACATGCCGCTGCAGCACGCCTCGCAGAACGTGCTCAAACTCATGAAGCGCGGCGGCAACCGCGAGAGCCTCGAACGGCTCATCCGGCGCGTGCGCGAGCGCGTGCCCGGGATCGCCGTGCGCACGACCTTCATCACAGGCTTCCCCGGCGAGACCGAGGAGGACTTCGAGGAGCTGCTCGCCTTCGTCAAGTCGGTCGAGTTCGACCGCGTCGGCGTCTTCACCTACTCGGACGAGGAGGGCACCGCCGCCTTCGGGCTTCCCCGTAAGGTCGAACCGAAGACCGCGCGCAAGCGGCGCGACCGCCTGATGCGCGCGCAGTCGCGCGTCTCGCTCAAACGCAACCGCGCGCGCGTGGGCCAGACCGTGCGCGTGCTCTTCGAGGGGCCGTCCGAGGAGACCGACCTGCTCTGGCAGGGGCGCGCGGAGACGCAGGCGCCCGAGATAGACGGCTGCGTCCTCATCAACGACGCGCCCGAAGGCCGCGCGCCCGAGCCCGGCCAGTTCGTCAACGTCGAAATCACCGAGGCGCAGGAGTACGACCTCGTTGGAAGGATCGTCTAAGCCGCCAGCAAAGTCTCCCCATGACGAAGCCTAAAGAGACCAGCGACTCGCTCACACACCCGGTAGTCGAGCCGGCGCACATCGTTGTGCCGGAGGCGAGGCGGACGGCCGGCGATTACCTCGCGATGGCGGTGGCGACGTGCGGCGTCGGGCTCATCCCCGTCGCGCCGGGGACTTTCGGCTCGGCCGTCGGCGTCGGCGTCTATCTGGCGCTCGCGCGCGGCTCCGAGAAAATTTTTGACTACGTGGTGGCGCGCGGGCTCGACGTCTCGCCGCAGGCTTTCCCGAGCGTGCTCAACACGGTGCTCCTCCTCACGATTGTCGCCGTCTCGCTCGTGGGGATGTGGGCCGCGACGCGCGCCGAGAAGCTCCTGGGGAAGAAAGACCCCGGCGCGGTCGTCGTGGACGAGGTGGCGGGGCAGTTGATCACTTTCCTGTTCGTGCCGTGGCTGGCGGGCCCGTGGACGGTCTTCGCGGGCTTCCTCGCCTTCCGCGTCTTCGACATCTGGAAGCCGTACCCGGTCAGGCGGCTCGAAGGTCTGGGCGGTGGCTTAGGGATAATGGCCGACGACATGCTCGCCGGCTTCTACGCGGCGGCGGCGATGTCGCTGCTGGTCACGGTACGTCTTGTCTACTGACGGGGGGCGTGGATGGAAGAGACTAAAGACCCGAAGGCTTCGGCGGAGGGCGGCGCGCAGACGCGTGACGCACAGGCGACGAGCAGCGAGACCCTGAGCGACATCGAGGCCGGCGAGAAGGTCTCCGGCGGCGGCTCCGCGGGCGGCGCCGAGAGCAGCCGTCTCGAAGGCTCCTCCCCCGAGCCCGACTCCGGCGGCGAAGGCCGCGCCGACGGCAGCGACTCCGGCGGCCCGATGTGATTCTGAAGTAGACAGTAGACAGTAGACAGTAGACAGTAGGCAGTAGGGCTCCGCCCGATGATTGTTGACGGCGACGCCCGGCCGACCCGCTGAGAATGGGTTTTCTACTGTCTGCTGTCTACTGTCTACTGCCTACCCAACCCATGCCCGACATCAAAATTTTCGTCGCCGACGACGTGAGCGAGAGCGGCCTCGGGCCGCTGCGCGAGGCGGGCTTCGCCGTGGAGAAGCGGGCGGGGCTGAAGGGCGGCGAGCTGGCGGAGGCCGTCGCGGGCGCGGACGGGCTCGTCGTGCGGAGCGAGACGAAGGTCACGGCCGAGCTTCTGGAGTCGGCGCCGCGGCTGCGCGTCATCGGGCGCGCGGGCGTGGGCGTGGACAACATCGCCGTGCCCGCGGCGACGCAGCGCGGCGTCGTCGTGATGAACGCGCCGGACGGCAACACGATGACGACCGCCGAGCACACGCTCGCGCTCCTGCTCGCGCTCGCGCGGAGAGTCCCGCAGGGGCAGGCGAGTCTGAAGGCGGGGCGCTGGGAGCGGAAGAAGTTCGTCGGCGTCGAGCTGAGGGGGAAGACGCTCGGCGTCGTCGGCCTCGGACGCATCGGCCGCGTCGTCGCCAGCCGCGCGCTCGGCTTCGAGATGAAGGTCGTGGCCTTCGACCCGTTCGTCGCGCAGGAGAGTCTGAGGGACGAGGGGATAGAGCTGGCGCCGCTCGAAGAGGTCTGCGCGCGCGCGGACTTCCTGACCGTCCACGCGCCGCTGACGCCCGAGACGCGCGGCATCATCGGCGTGCGGGAGCTGGCGCGGACGAAGCCGGGCGTGCTCGTCATCAACTGCGCGCGCGGCGGGCTCATCGACGAGCGCGCGCTCTACGAGGCCATCAGGGAGGGGCGCGTGGCCGGCGCCGCCCTCGACGTGTTCGAGCAGGAGCCGCCGCCCGCCGACCACCCGCTCCTCTCGCTCGAAGAGGTGGTCGCCACGCCGCACCTCGGGGCCTCGACGAAGGAGGCGCAGGAGGGCGTCGCCGTCATCGTCGCCGAGCAGATGCGGGACTTCTTCCTGACGGGCGCGGTGCGCGGCGCCGTCAACGTCCCGGCGGTCGGCGCGCAGGAGTTGAAGGCGCTCGGCCCCTACCTCGATTTGGCGGAAAGGCTCGGCCGCTTCCAGGCTCAGTTGGTTGACGAGCCTTTGCGCTCGGTCGAGCTGGAGTACGCGGGCGAGGCCGCCGCGTTCGACTCCGCGCCCGTCACGCGCTCGTTCCTCGCGGGGCTCCTGCGCGGCATGAGCGCGCGCGTCAACCTCGTCAACGCGCTCGTCATCGCGGAGGAGCGCGGCATCTCGGTCACCGTCTCGCAGCGCCACGCGGCCGCCGGCCCCGAGGCGCGCGAGCCCCTGCGGACGCGCGTGCGCACGACCTCGGGCGGGCACACCGTCGCGGGCGCGCTCTTCGGGCGGCAGGCCGGCGGCCGCATCACGGAGATCGACGGCTTCCGCATCGAGGCCGTGCCGGCGGGCAACATGCTGCTGACGCGCAGCAGCGACGTGCCCGGCGTCATCGGCCGCGTCGGCACCATCCTCGGCGACCACGGCGTCAACATCAGCCGCTTCCACCTCGGCCGGCGCGAGCGCGGCGGCGAGGCGATGGCCGTCATCGAGACGGACGCGCCCCCGGACGACGCCGCCCTCGAAGAGTTGCGCGCCTTCGGGCCCGTCCTCTCCGCGCGGCAGATCGTGCTCTGAAGGGGTTACCGCATTGTCGTGTTGAAGGTCGGGGGCCGCGGCTGGTCGAAGGTCGGCGGCTGCGGCGGCTGGTCGTAGGCCACCGCCCGCGGGCTCCGCGTCTTGGCGACGAGGAAGGCCACCCCGGCGCCCGCGGCGGCGCCGAGGAGCGCGAAGAGGTAGACGAGGGCGGTGCCCGCGCCGGTGAGTGCCGAGACGATGCCGCCGACGACTGCGCCCGATATCTCGCCGCCGATCCAGAGCAGCACGGTCATCAGCTTGTACCAGCCGGTCTTGTGCCCTTTGGCCTCGACTATCTCGCCCACCTTACGCGTGAGAAAAATCAGCAGGAGGATTTCAAGCATTCTGCGCTCCTCAAGGGGTCTGTCGGTCGTTGGGGGTTCTGCGGCCGCCGTTCGGGGCGGCCGCGCTACTCGATGACGAAGCTCGCGCGGCGCGTGGCGGTGGCCTTGGCGGCGCGGTCGATGGCCGTGACCTGAAGGACGTAGCGACCCGCGGGGAAGGTGCTCAGGTTGAGTTCGGCCATGTAGGGCAGCGCCGAGGCCGCGGCCGCGCCCTCGGACTCGATCTTCTTGAGCGGCGCGGTGAAGACCGGCTGGTCGTCGCGGAAGAGTTGCACCTGGAGGGCCACGTCGGGGCGCGAGTCGGGGGCGGCCGCGGCGTTGTAGACGTAGGTCAGGAAGCGGACGTAGGAGGTGCGCGAGAAGCGCCGGCCGACGCTGAGGAGCACCGTGCGCGGGAGGTCCTCCGGCTTCTCGGCCTGCGCCCTCTGGCCGGCGGTGCGCTCGCCGAGGAAGAGGCTGCTCATCGTGAACTGGTTATTCAGCTCGGGCACCACGATCCACTGCATCGCGCTGCCCGTCCGGCCGCTGCGCTGGTCGCGCGCCGCCGTGCGCACCTGGTAGATGCCGGACTGGAGCGGCATGGTGAAGCTGTAGACGACGTGCTGCTCCGATTCGGGGAGCGCCGGGTTGGGCGTGACGCTCAGCTTCTGGCCGAACCTCATGACCGGCCTGCCGTTGTCGTCGACCACGGCGCCGATGACCTCGAAGTCGGCGCGCCGCTTCTCGCCGTCGACGAAGGTGAGCGACTCGCGGTCGAGTTCGATCGCGACGGTCAGCACGGGCGCGCCCTTCTCGCCGTTGACGAAGCCGACCGCCAGAGAGGTCGGCAGCGCCGCGCGCGGCAGGGGGGACTGGATGGCCGCGAGCAGCTCGCGCTCGGCCGGCGACGACTTCTGCGCGTCGGCGGCGTCGGCGGCCGGCTTCTTGTCGTCCTTCCTCTTCCTGTCGGCGCGCGGCTCCTCGCCGGCGGGGGCGGCGTTGTAGAAGCCGCGCCGCACCATGACGCGCAGCTCGGGCCTCCCGGGCACCGTCACCTCGATGCGCTGGTACTTGGGCGCGCCGCCGCCCTGCGCCGTCTCCGGCCTCCACGCGAGCAGGTAGTAGAGCGAGGTCTCCTTGAGCGCGTCGGCGACCACGCGGTTGAGCGCGTTGGTGTTGACGAGGGCGCGCCCGCCCGTGTCGGCCGCCAGCATCTGGAGCGGCGCCTGCGTCGCGGAGACTTCGCCCATCTCCACGCGCGAGAGGCGGCCCGTGACGTCGAAGGCGACGGCCGAGGAGGCGTCCGGCTGCCCCGTGCGCAGCCCCTGCGCGTCGAGCGAGTAGATGACGACGCCGGCGCGCGCCGCCGCGTCCGAGACGAGCCGCAGCCGGTCGCGCAAAGACGTGTCGCCGTCGTCGACGAGGAAGCCGTCCGAGATGAAGAAGAGTATCTTGCGGCCGGGCAGCGGGGCGTAGCCGCGCACGAGCGAGGCGAGCGTGGCGAGGGTGTTGGTGGAGACGGAGCGCGACTGCTGGACGATGGCGCGCGCGCGCGACTGCACTATCGACTCGGCGATGTCGCGCCGCAGCGCCGGGTTCTCGCGTATCAGTTGATCGACGAAGTATTCGAGCGCGCCCGATTCGCCGCGCTCGATGGAGGCGGCGTGCATCTCGGTCATGGGCGGGTTCTGGCCGTCGCGCGCGGTGGACGGGCGCGCGCCGACGCGGCTGACGGCGGCGCGCAGCACGGCCTTGTTGTCCGTGAGCTGCTGGAGGAAGCCGACCTGCCCGCTCGCCGTGAAGACGCCGGCCTGGTCGTTCTGCCCGATCTCCTCCTCGATGAAGCGCAGCAGCGTCTTGCGTATCTGGAGCGTGCTCGACGCCGAGAGGTGCAGGTCGTCCACGAAGAAGAGCACGGTGCGGCCGCGGTCGAGCGGGACGGCGGCGCCGACGCCCGGCGAGGCCCCGCGCGCGCCGCCGCCGCGTGCGGCCGCGAGCTGCGCGTCCTCGTTCACGTCCCCGGCGCGCACGCACTCGAAGAAGGCGACGGGGCGCGGCTTGCCGTCCACGCGCAGCTCGAACTGCTCGGGCTTGAGCCCTTCGACGAACTTGCCCGAGCGGTCGAAGACCATCACGTCCGTCTGCACCAGCTCGGTGCTGACGCGGATAACCTCCTCGCCTTCCTTCGCGTCGGCCGGGGTCGGCTGCTGCTGCTGCGGGGCGGGGGTCGTGGGCGCGCTCTGCGCGCGCGCCTGCGCGAGCAGGCAGAGCGCGGCGCAGAGTGCGGCGGCCGTGCGCGTCTTGTAAAGCTTCTTTGAGGTCATGGCGGAGAACTCCGTCCGGCGGCCCGCTGGGGAAACGGCGGCGAGCATCTTACCACGCGCCCGCGCGCGCGCGGGAGGGAAAAGCGCCCGCGCGGCCGGCGGAAACTTTCGCACCCCGCCCGCGTATTAGTCCGCGTCCCGAGTAACACCCCGGCGCCGGGCCAGACCCGAACCTTTGAGCGAACCGAACCCCACACTCCGACTCGAACAGGTCACGAAGCGCTTCGGCGACTTCACGGCCGTTGACTCCGTGAGCCTGGCGGTGCGCCCCGGGCGCATCTTCGGCCTCATCGGGCCGAACGGGGCGGGGAAGACGACGACCATCCGCATGATCGTCGGCATCACCGCGCCCGACGAGGGGCGCGTCGAGCTGTTCGGCCGCCGGATGTCGCCCGAGCTTCAGAACCGCATCGGCTACCTGCCGGAGGAGCGCGGCCTCTACAAGAAGATGAGGGTCGGCGACCAGCTCAAGTTCTTCGCCGAGCTGAAGGACTTCGCGGGGCGCGCGGCCGACGAGGCCGCCGACCGCTGGCTGGAGAGGGTGAGGCTCACGGAGTGGAAGCGGAAGAAGGCTTCCGAGCTGTCGAAGGGGATGCAGCAGAAGGTTCAGTTCGTCGCGGCCGTCATGCACGACCCGGAACTGCTCGTCCTCGACGAGCCCTTCTCGGGGCTCGACCCCGTGAACGTCGAGCTGCTGAAGGAGATCGTGCTCGGGCTGAGGGCCGAGGGGAAGGCCATCATCCTCTCGACGCACCAGATGGAGGTGGCCGAGGCGCTGTGCGACGACATCTGCCTCGTCAACCGCTCGCGCGTCGTGCTCGGCGGGAGCCTGCGCGAGGTCAAGAGCGGCTTCGGGCGCAACTCGGTCGCGCTGAGGTGCGAGGGGGGCGACGGCGTGCTCGCGGACGCCGCCCTCGTCGCGTCGGTCGTCCGCCACAACGACCACGTGGAGGCGCTGCTGGCGCCGGGCGCGGACGCGCAGGAACTCCTGCGCCGCCTGCTCTCGGCGGGCGCCCGCGTGTCGCGGTTCGAGCTGGTCGAGCCCTCGCTCAACGACATCTTCATCGAGAAGGTCGGGGGTGCCGCGTGAGAAAGTTCCTCGCCGTCGTCCGCCGCGAGTACGTCCAGAGGGTGCGCTCGCGCATGTTCCTCGTCGTCACGCTGGGCGGGCCGGTCATGTTCGCGCTCTTCACCGTCGTCCCCGTCCTCCTCGCCGGCATCAAGGCGGGCGGCCCGACGCGCGTCGCCGTCCTCGACGAGACGGGGCGACTCTTCGAGCGCGTGCGCGACTCGGTAGACGCCCGCCGCGGCGACGGCGACGAAGAGGAAGAAGACCGGCCGGACGAGGCCGAGGCCGCGCGCCGCTCGACGGAGCAGGGCGCGCGCGCGCGACTCGAACAGGCGTCGAAGGCCGCGGCGCAGGGCTACGTCTTCGAGCGGGTCGAGACGGAGGGGCGCGCGGCCGAAGAGCTGAGGGCGGGGCTCGACGAGCGCGTGCGGCGCGACGAGCTGGACGCGTACGTCGTCCTCCCGCGCGACCTCCTGGAGCGGGGCGAGGCCGAGTACCACGCGCGCAACCTCGGCGACGTCTTCACGCGCGGGCAGGTCCGCGACGCGGTCGTGCGCGCCGTGCGCGACGCGCGGCTCGACGCGCGCGGCGTCTCGGCCGACGTGATGCGCGCCGTCAACCGCCCCGTGCGGCTGAGGGCGACGGGCGCGGGCGGCGGCGAGGAGGACAAGGGGCAGGGCTTCTTCCTCGTCTTCGGCGCGGGCTTCGTCATCTACCTGACCATCCTCCTCTACGGCCAGACCATCCTCGGCGCGGTCATCGAGGAGAAGGAGACGCGCATCGCCGAGATACTCTTCTCCTCCATCCGCCCGTTCGCGCTGATGTCGGGCAAGCTCATCGGCGTCTCGCTCGTCGCGCTGACGCAGTTCGCCATCTGGGCGGCGGCCGTCCTGGGCCTGGGCGCGTACTTCGCCGCGAGCGGGGTGGCGGTCTCGTTCCCGCGCGTGCCGGCGGGCGTGCTGGCCTACGTCGCGCTCTTCTTCCTGCTCGGCTACTTCATCTACGCGACCATCTACGCGCTGGTCGGCTCGATGGTGACGACGGCGCAGGAGGGCGGCCAACTGTCGATGCCCATCATCCTGCTGCTCGTCGCCGGGTTCTACATGGCGTTCCCCGTCATCCGCAGCCCGAACTCGCCCTTCGCCTTCTGGGTCTCGCTCGTGCCCTTCTTCGCGCCCATCACGATGCTGACGCGCATCGTCTCGCAGCAGCCGCCCTTCTGGCAGATCGCGCTCTCGCTCGGGATCGGCTTCGCGACGGTCGCGCTCCTGCTCTGGCTCGCCTCGCGCGTCTACCGCGTCGGCATGCTGATGTACGGCAAGCGCGCGACGATACCCGAGGTGCTCAGGTGGGTGAGGCAGGCTTGAAGAAGTAGACAGTAGACAGTAGACAGTAGACAGTAGCACCCCGCCTGAAGTGCGCTGACTCTTACAAACGAACGGTTCCACTTACGAAAGTTTTTCTACTGTCTACTGCCTACTGTCTACAAGTCTACTAATCACTATGGCCGTCGAGATAGAGAAGAAGTACAGGCTCACGCGCGAAGGGGGCGACGCGCTCCGGCGGCGGCTCGCTGAGGCGGGCGCCGAGGGCGGCGGGGGCGCAGAGTTCGAGGAGAACGTCATCTACACGGGGCCGGGGCTCGACCCGCGCCTGCGCGTGCTCCGGCTGAGGCGCGAGGGCGGCCGCGCGCTCTTCACCTTCAAGGAGCGCGACCCGTCGGGCTCGCCCGTCAAGCGGCAGCGCGAGGAGGAGACGGAGGTGACCGACTCCGCCGCGCTCGCCGCGATACTCGAAGCGCTCGGCTACCGCCCCGCGCTCGTCTACGAGAAGCGCCGCGAGACCTGGCGCATCGCCGGCACCGAGGTCGTCATCGACGAACTTCCCTTCGGCCTCTACGCCGAGGTGGAGGGCGGGGAGGCCGACATACTCCGCGTCGAAAAACTCCTCGGCCTCGACTCCGCCGAGCCCGAGCACGCGCCCTACCCCGCGCTCGCCCTCCGCCACGGGACGCGGAAGGGCGACGCCGTCGAGTCCCGCTTCTGAGCGCGTAAGAAGAAACGACCCGAAAGAAGAAGCGGCCGCGCTCCTCAACGCGCGCGGCCGCTTCTTTCAATCGCGGAGCCGGCGGGCTCTTACATGCCCATGCCGCCGCCCATGCCGCCCGGCATCGCGGGCGCCTTGTCGTCCTCTTGAATCTCCGAGATGAGCGCCTCGGTCGTCAGCATCAGGCCGGCGATGGAGGCGGCGTTCTGGAGCGCCGAGCGCGTGACCTTCGCCGGGTCGATGACGCCCGCCTCGACGAGGTCCTCGAAGGTTTCGGTCGCCGCGTTGTAGCCGTAGGACTCCTTCTTGGCCTCGCGCACTTTCTCGACGATGACCGCGCCTTCCTTGCCGGCGTTCTGCACGATCTGCCGGAGCGGCTCTTCGAGCGCGCGGCGGACGATGGTCACGCCGATCTGCTCGTCCTGGTCGCCCTCGCCCTCGTCGTTGGCGCGGAACTTGTCGAGCGCCTTCGCCGCGCGCACGAGCGCCACGCCGCCGCCCGGCACGATGCCCTCCTCGACGGCCGCGCGCGTGGCGTGCATCGCGTCCTCGACCCTCGCCTTCTTCTCCTTCAGCTCGGTCTCGGTCGCCGCGCCGACGCGGATGACGGCGACGCCGCCGACGAGCTTGGCGAGGCGCTCCTGCAACTTCTCGCGGTCGTAGTCCGAGGAGGTGTCCTCGACCTGCGCCTTGATGGTCTTGACGCGCGCCGCGATGTCGGCGTCCTTGCCCGCGCCCTCGACGATGGTCGTGTTGTCCTTGTCGATGGTGATCTTCTTGGCGCGGCCGAGGTCTTCGAGCTTGACGTTCTCAAGCCTGATGCCGAGGTCTTCCGAGATGACCTTGCCGCCCGTCAGGATGGCGATGTCTTCGAGCATGGCCTTGCGGCGGTCGCCGAAGCCGGGCGCCTTGACGGCCGCGACGTTGAGCGTGCCGCGCAGCTTGTTGACGACGAGCGTGGCCAGCGCCTCGCCCTCCACGTCCTCGGCGATGATGAGCAGCGGCTTGCCGAGTTTGGCGACCTGTTCGAGCAGCGGGAGCAGATCCTTCATCGAGGAGATCTTCTTCTCGTTGATGAGGATGAGCGGGTTGTCGAGCGCGGCCTCCATGCGCTCGGGGTCGGTGACGAAGTAGGGCGAGAGGTAGCCGCGGTCGAACTGCATGCCCTCGACCACGTCCAGCTCGGTCTGCATCGTCTTCGACTCCTCGACCGTGATGACGCCGTCCTTGCCGACCTTGTCCATCGCCTCGGCGATCAGCTCGCCGATGGTCGAATCGCCGTTGGCCGAAATCGTCCCGACCTGCGCGATGGCGTCGCCCTTGACCGGCTTCGCCATGCGCTGAATCTCGCCGATGGCCTTCTCGACGGCCTTGTCGATGCCGCGCTTGAGGGCCATCGGGTTGGCGCCCGCCGCGACGGTCTTGACGCCCTCGCGGAAGATGGCCTGCGCGAGCACGGTCGCGGTGGTGGTGCCGTCGCCCGCCACGTCCGAGGTCTTCGAGGCGACCTCGCGCACCATCTGCGCGCCCATGTTCTCAAGGCTGTCCTTGAGTTCGATCTCCTTGGCGACCGTCACGCCGTCCTTCGTGATGGTCGGCGAGCCGAACTTCTTGTCGAGCACGACGTTGCGCCCCTTGGGGCCGAGCGTGATCTTGACCGCGTCGGCGAGCTGGTTGACGCCGCGCAAAATCGCCGCGCGCGACTCCTCACCGTGAATAACTTGCTTTGCCATAGACGTTTCCTCTCCTTCGATATGACGACTTCAAAGATGTTTCACAACGCGAAAGGCGGCCGCGAGTCCGTCGGACTACTTGCCGCCCTTCTTGCTGCCGCCCGAGGCCGCGCCGGCGCGCTCGATGACGCCGAGAATCTCGTCCTCGCGCATGATGAGGTACTCCTCATTGTCGATCTTGATGTCGGAGCCCGAGTACTTGCCGAAGAGCACGCGGTCGCCGGCCTGGACGTCGAGCGGGATGCGCGTGCCGTCGTCCTTGCGCTTGCCCTCGCCGACGGCGATGACCTCGCCCTCCTGAGGCTTCTCCTTGGCTGTGTCCGGGATGATGATGCCGCCGCGCACCTGCTCGCCCTCCTCGATGCGCTTGACGATCACTCTGTCGTGCAGGGGTTTGATGTTCGTAGCCATAAAGCTCCTTTCCGCTTTCGCCGTGGATGAGTGGTTTGGTTAGATTGCTTTCGGGCCTGGATTCGCAGACCCGCCGCCCGCCGGGAGCCTAAACGGTCGGCCAAAAGGCCGCATATTTATTAGGGAAAGTGCAAATTTTTAGCACTCCTTCCGCGGGACTGCTAAAAATATAGCAAGTCGGAAGGGTTTGTCAACCGGGCAGTTTTTGAGGGAGGGTTGTGTCCGGTCTGGAAGGGCTCAGCGCTTGCCGCGGGCGGCCGCCTTGCGGGGTCGGTGGTTGTTCGAGGAGGCGGCGCGCTCCTGCGTGCGGTAGCCTGCGACGCGCTTGGAGAGCGTGTTGCGGTGGATGCCGAGGGTCGCGGCCGTGCGCGAGAGGTGCTCCTTGTGGCGCGCGAGCGCCTTCTGGATGTAGAGCTTCTCGAACTCGTCGAGGGCCTCGTCGAGCATGATCTGGCCGTCGAGCATCTCGTCAATCAGGGCTTCGAGTCTGGCGCGCATCGGCATGTGGGTTTCGGGCTCCGTCGGTCTGTGTAAAGTCTCAATCCCGGGCGGATTCCTCCCGGGCGCGCGGCGCTCAGGCGAAAAGGTGGTTGTAGCGAGCGAGGAAGCGCGCGCGCACGTCGTCCGAGGTGCAGAGCGCCAGCAGCCGCGCGCCCTCCGCGAGCGCCGGGCCCGTGCGCGCGCGCGACACCGATTCGAGCCTGACGGGGAAGGCCGTCAGCGCGAGGTAGACGACCGAGCAGATGGCCACGCCGCGCACGAGGCCGAAGCCCGCGCCGAGCGCGCGGTCGAACCATTCGAGCTTCGCGCGCCTGAGCCCCGCGCGCGCCGTCTCGCCGAGGACGAACCCGACGAGCAGCACGACGCCCGTCATCAAAAGGAACCCGGCGGCGTGCGACGCCGCGACCGACTCGACCGCGCCCACGCCGCGCAGGAACGAGCCCGCCGCCTGGTAGGTGTGCGTGGCGACCAGAACGCCCACCGCCAGCCCGAGGCTCGTGATGAGCGCGCGCACCAGCCCGCGCAAAGCCCCCGCGGCCACTGAAGCCACGACGATGGCGAGCACGAACAGGTCGAAGACGGTCATGGGCATTTTTGATTTGCGATTTTTGATTTGCGATTTTTCGCGGTCGGCCTTCGGCGGTTAGCTTTCAGCCCGACAAAATGCCGGGTGCCGAGGGCTCTTCAGTCGCAAATCAAAAAATCTAAAATCGCAAATCCTAAAGGTCCTTCCCCGTGAGCAGCCGGAAGGCTTCGAGGTAGCGGTCGGTGGTGGCGGCGGCTACCTCGGGGGGGAGCGCCGGCGCGGGCGGGCGCTTGTCCCAGTCGAGCGTTTCCAGGTAGTCGCGCACGTACTGCTTGTCGAAGGAGGGCTGCGAGTGCCCCGGCTCGTAGGCTTCCGCCGGCCAGAAGCGCGAGGAGTCGGGCGTCAGCGCCTCGTCGATGAGGATGACGCCGCCCCGTTCGTCGACTCCGAACTCGAACTTGGTGTCGGCGATGACGATGCCGCGGGCTCGGGCGTATGTTTCGGCCTCGCGGTAGAGCGCGAGCGAGGTGTCGCGCAGGCGGGCCGTCGCCTCGCCGCCGACGATGTCGCGCATGCGCGCTTCGCTGATGTTCTCGTCGTGGCCGGACTCGGCCTTGGTCGCGGGCGTGAAGATCGGCTCGGGGAGTTCGGCCGACTCCTTCAAACCTTGCGGCAGGCGGTGGCCGCAGACCTCGCCCGTCGCCAGATAGTCCTTCCAGCCCGAGCCGGCGAGGTACCCGCGCACGACGCACTCCACGGGGAACACCTGCGTCCGCCGCACGAGCATCGAGCGCCCGCGCAGGACGTCCGCCGAGGCTCGCACGGGCTCGGGCATCCGCGTGATGTCGGTCGTGACGAGGTGGTGCGGCGTGATGTGCGCGAGGCGCTCGAACCAGAAGCGCGAGAGCGCGGTCAGCACCTCGCCCTTGCGCTCGATCTGCGTCGGGAGCACGCAGTCGAAGGCCGAGATGCGGTCGGTGGCGACGACGAGCAGGTGGCGCTCGTCCACCTCGTAGACGTCGCGCACCTTGCCGCGCCGCGCGAGCCTGAGCCCGGGCAGGGAAGTCTCGGCGACTGTGCGCGTGCCGGTCATGTCGTCGTTCAAAACGTGTCCGCGGAGGTCTGAAACTGCGAAGGTTAACCCGTGGCGAGCCGGGATTGTGCTCGCGCCCCCGGAACTTTGTCAAGGACTTCTGAAAGTCTGGAGTCCGGGGTCTGAAGTCGAGACAAAGAGGCTCTCGTTATTCTTGACTCCAGACTCCAGACTTCAGGCTCCAGACTGTTGGAGTGCTTCGCGCAGGCGGCGGATTTGCGCGGCGTGGTTGTGGGCGTGGTCGGCGTAGATGCGGAGCCAGTCTTCGACCGTGTAGCGGCCGGACTCGGAGTGCGTGCCCGCGCGCGCCCAGTCCTCGTCGGTCATCGAGTCTAGGAGTTGCGCGGTGGTGGCGCGCGCGCCGCGCAGGGCGTCGAGCGCTGGGGCGATGTCGCGCTCGTTGTAGCGCAGGCGGGCGGCGTAAGTATCCTGGTCGTAGCCCTGAATCTGCGGGCTCTCCTCGGTCAGGAGCTTGCGCAGGCGGATGGCGCTGTTCATCTCGCTGTCGGCGAGGTGCTGGACAATCTCGCGCGCGCTCCACTTGCCGGGCAGCGGGTGCGCCGAGAGGGAGTCGGCGGGGAAGCCTTCGAGGCTGCGCGCGACCTCGTCGTAACCGGCCTTGTACTGCGCGACGAGCGCGTCCCGTTCTTCTTGTGTCATAAAGACTCCTTTCACGCGATGTGGGAGCGGTCAGTTAAATATCACACGCCCGGCGGCTTTGAAAGCGCGACGGGTTAATGGACTCGTGGAGGGGTCGGCCGCGCGGGCGAGGCGGGAGCCAATGTCGCGCGCCGGACAGACCAGCGCGGCCGAAGATTATTTATTGCTTGAGTTTAGTCGGCCGGTTCGCTATAGTTCTGAATGTCCCTTGGGGCGCGCCGCGCGTGGCGCGTGGCCCCGGTGGGGGCCGCACCAGCCCGCCGCCAGACCTAAACCGTTCCGCGATGACCATAAAATCTGCCGCCGCCATTCCCGACGTGAAGGATACTGGTGAAGAGAAGACCGAGGCGGGCGAGCGCAAGCTCAACCTCCTCGTGATCGAGGACGACGAGAAAATCCTCGAACTTATCACCGAGCATTTTTCGCGCACGGGCTACACGGTGCAGACCGCGGAAGACGGAGTCGCCGGCGTCCAGGCGGCCTTGAACGACCGCCCCGACGCCATCGTCCTCGACCTCATGCTTCCCAAAATGGATGGCCTGGCCGTCTGCCGCGAGCTGCGGGAGAAGGCACCCTACATCCCCATCCTGATGCTGACGGCCAAGGACGACGTGGTTGACAAGGTGCTCGGCCTTGAGATGGGCGCGGACGACTACATCACCAAGCCCTTCTCCCTGCGCGAGCTTGAGGCGCGCATCAAGAGCGTGATGCGGCGCGTGCGCGCGGCCTCACGCGCCGAGACGAGCGAGGACGCCCCCATACTCCGCGGGCGGCTCCGCATCGACCCGGCCAAGCGCGAGGTGACGGTCGGCGACCGGCAGGTAGAGCTCACGCCCAAGGAGTTCGAGCTGCTGCGTCTCTTCGCCTCGAACCCCGGCCGCGTCTTCCCGCGGAAGTACCTCCTGGAGAAGATCTGGGACTACTCCTACGAGGGCTACGACCGCACGATTGACTCGCACATCAACCGCCTGCGAGCCAAGATCGAAGACAACCCCGAGAACCCGCAGATGGTCCTGACCGTCTGGGGCATCGGTTACAAGTTCAGCGACGAACAGCGCTGAAGGTCACACCCGCAGAAGGCCGTCAGAGCCTTCGCGCGGGGGCGGCGAGGTAGAGAAG
>DASVWB010000344.1:0-9892 GCA_036389815.1 Pyrinomonadaceae bacterium
GCGCGCCCACGCCCGCGCACAGGCTCGACCCGTACTTCGGCCGTTCGCTCTCCGCGCGCGGCGCGCGCACGGTCAGGCTCACGCTGAAGCTGGCCTTCTGACGCGACCGCCCGCGCGGATTAGTCGGGGCCGCGCGGGCCGCGCCATTGTCTTAGCGTGGGATGGAATGAGCGCTCACGCGCCCAGCAGCTCGCGCAGGCGCGCGGCGTTGCGGACGGCGTTGCCGCCGCCGTCGTTGTTGAAGTAGGCGAAGACCTCGCGCCCCGCGGCCGCCCACTCGCGCACGCGCGCGGCCCACCAGCGCAGGTCTTCCTCCGGGTACGAGCCCGCGTAGAGGTGTTCGCGGTCGGGGCCGTGAAGCCTGACGTAGACGAAGGGCGCGGTCGCGCGCAGCACGCACGGCAGGCGCGCGCCGCTCGTCACGCAGTAGGCCGCGCCGCGCGACTCCAGAAGTCGAAAGACCTCCTCGCGGTGCCAGCTCGCGTGGCGGAACTCGACCGCGACCCGCAGCCCCGCCGGCACTATCGAGAGGAAGTAGCCGAGCCGCGGCAGGTCTACTTCGAGCCCCGGCGGCAGTTGGACGAGCAGCGCGCCGCGCTTGCGCCCGAGCCGTTCGAGCCCGGCCGCGACCTCGCCGAGCCAGCGCTCCGGCGCGTAGAGCCGCGCCGAGTGTGTCAAAGGCCGCGGCGCCTTGAACGTCCAGACGAAGTGCTCGGGCGACGCGTCGCGCCAGCGCCCGAAGGAGGCGCGGCGCGGCCAGCGGTAGAAGCTGCTGTTGACCTCGACCGTCGCGAACGCCCGCGCGTAGAAGCCCAGCCGCTCGCGCGGCGCGAGCCCCGGCGGGTAGAGCACGCCCTCCCAGTGCGCGTAGCTCCACCCGGAAGTGCCGACGTGAATCGCCATACCCTCCGCGAGTGTAATACACTCACACGCTCGACCCCTTATGTGGCACCCCGAACCCGCCGTCAGACATCCGATCCCCGAGACGCGCTGGCCGACCGAAGAGGAGGCCGCGCGCTCTCTACTCTTTCAGCCCGTCCGCGTCGGCCGCGTCGAGCTTGAGAGCCGGACGTGGGTGCCGGCGATGGTGCCCTGGCGCGCGACCGGCGACGGCTTCGTCACGCCGGAAAACCTCGAATGGTACGGGCGCTTCGCGGCGGGGCGGCCCGGCGCCGTCGTCGTCGAGGCCACGGGCATCCGCGACGTACCCTCGGGCCCGCTGCTGCGCATCGGCCACGACCGCTTCCTGCCCGGCCTGCGCGAGCTGGTCGAGACCGTCCGGCGCGAGAGCGGCGGCCGCACCCGCCTGTTCATACAGATCATCGACTTCCTCGCCGTCAGGCGCCGCCCCGAGAAGGAGAAGTTCTTCGACCGCTTCCTCGAAGTGGGCGGGAGGCACCGGCGCGCGCTGGCCGGGCTGACCGGGGAAGGGGGCTGGCTCACGCGCGAAGAGTCGGAGGTGCGCGCCTTCCTGAAGTCGGCCGCGGACGAGGCGTTGGAGAAGGTTCTGGACGCGCGCGAACTCGAAGCGCTCCGCTTCGGCTACCGCGAGCGCGTCACGGACACGCAGCTCGCGCACGTGCGCGAGCTGCCGCGCGTGCTGCCCGGACTCTTCGCCGAGGCCGCGCGGCGCGCGCGCGAGGCGGGCTTCGACGGCGTCGAGCTGCACTACGCGCACGCCTACACGATGGCCTCGTTCCTCAGCCGCCGCAACGACCGCGCGGACGGCTACGGCGGCTCGCCCGGGGCGAGGGTGCGCCTGCCGCTCGAAGTCTACGCGGCCGTGCGCGAGCGCGTCGGCCACGACTACACGGTCGGCGCGCGCTTCCTCGGCGACGAGGTGATCGACGGCGGGCGTCGGGTCGAAGACGCGGCCTTCTACGCGGCCGAGTTCGCGCGCGCGGGGCTGGACTTCCTCTCGGTCTCGAAGGGCGGGAAGTTCGAGGACGCGAAGCAGCCGAAGGTCGGCCAGGCCGTCTACCCCTACACGGGACGGAGCGGCTACGAGTGCATGCCGACCGTGCTCTCGGACGCGCAGGGCCCCTTCGGGCGCAACCTCCCGCTCTCGCGCGCGGTGAAGGAGGCGGTCAGAGGCGCGGGGTTCCAGACGCCGGTCGTCGCCGCGGGCGGCGTCGGCACCTTCGAGCTGGCCGAGGAAATCCTGCGGCGCGGCGACGCGGACATCGTCGGCGCCGCGCGCCAGTCGCTCGCCGACCCCGACTGGTTCCTCAAGGCGCGCGCCGGGCGCGGCGCGGAGGTGCGCCGCTGCACTTACACCAACTACTGCGAGGCGCTCGACCAGTCGCACAGGCAGGTCACGTGCAAGCTCTGGGATCGCGTGGGGCTCTCCGAGCCGGGCGTCTCTCTGAGCAGCGACGGGCGCAGGCGTCTGCTCCCGCCGCGCTGGGAAGGGTTGGGAGAAGTAGACAGTAGACAGTAGACAGTAGACAGTAGACAGTAGCTTTAAAGGCGGCGCGCCCGACTGATAGTCAAGACGCGCCGCCTCTCTTTCTACTGTCTACTGTCTACTGTCTACTGTCTACTTCCTTCAACTCACCTCTCGCCGCGTGCGGCGCGGAAGGCTTTGAGGAAGTCGTCGGCGGCCGTCTCGGCCTGCTCCTCGTCGCCGCGCGACTCCCAGACGACGCGGGGCCCGCCGTCGGCCGAGACCGCGACGGCGAACATCTTGCCCCAGACGAAGGGCTGCGACGCGATGGCCGACGGGCGCTGCGCCGTCACCTTGAAGACGAGGACGAGGTCGGCGTCGCGCGCGTCGGCGGCCGCGGTCAGCGTCGCGTACTTGCGTATGTGCTTGTTGACCCTGGCCGCTATCTGCCGCGCGGCTGCGTTGTGCTGCCGCGGCGGCGAGCCGGCGAGCGCGCGCCTGTAGTCTTCGAGCGCGACGAGCGCCGGGTCGCGCGCGTCCACGACCAGCGCCCGCGAGGTCAGCAGCATCACCCTGCGCCGCCCGCGCACCTCGGCCAGCGGGCCGCGCGCCGCGCGCGGCCCTTCGGCGGCCGGGCGCCCCTGCGCCGCGGCGCCCCCGGCGGCGGCGAGCCCGCACGCCGCGAGCGCGAGGAGCGGGAGGAGCGCGGCCGTCCTTCTGTGCGTCGTCTGCCTCAAAGGTTCCGTTCAGGCGCGCGCGGCCGCCGCCTCGTAGGCCGCGACGAATGAGGGGTCGCGCCGCCGCAGGCTCTCGTAGGTGACGCGCTTGCTGCGCGTCATCAGGCTGAAGGCGAAGGGCAGCGGGTCGAGGCGCACGTGCTCGCGCGCGCGCTCGAACCAGACGCGGCTCTCGGCGGCCGCCTGCTGGTACTCCTCTATCACGGGCCGGCGGCGGCGCTCGAACTCCGCGAGCGCCTCCCCGACGCCGAGCCCCGCGGCGAAGAGTCGGAAGAGTTCGACGGAGTCCTCCATGGCGAGCTTCGTGCCCGAGCCGATGGAGAAGTGCGCCGTGTGCAGCGCGTCGCCGAGCAGCACGACGTTGCGGCGGCTCCAGCGCCCGTTCCTCACCAGCAGGAAGTTTATCCAGCGCGAGTTGTTCGACAGCAGCTCCTCGCCGCCGAGGTCGCGCGCGAAGACGCCTTCAAGGTGCGAGCGCGCCTCCGCGTCGCCGGCGCGGTCGAGCCCCGCGCGCGCCCAAGTCTCCTCGTCGCACTCGACGATGAAGGTGCTCAACCCGGGGCTAAACTTGTAGGAGTGCGCGGCGAAGACGCCGGCCTCCGTCTCGCGGAAGGTGAGCGTCAGCCCGTGGAAGAGCCTCCGCGTCCCGTACCAGATGTACTTGTTGCGCCCCTCTTCGAGCGCCGGGCGGAAGTCTTCAGCGTAGCGCGCGCGGACGGCGCTGCCCACGCCGTCGGCGCCGACGAGCAGGTCGCACCCCGAGGCCAGCGCGTCCACGTCCCCGACCTCCGCCCGGAAGCGGAGGTCAACGCCCAGCTCGGCGCAGCGCTCCTGAAGGACGTTGAGGAGCCGTATGCGCGCCACGCCCGAGAAGCTGTTGCCGCCGACGCTGACCTTCGCGTCGCGCAGTACCACGTCCACGTTCTCCCACGCCTCGAACCCGTCGGTGATGCGGCGGTGCGACTCGGGGTCGGCCTCGCGCAGCGTCGAGAGCGTGCGCCCCGAGAAGACGACGCCCCACCCGAAGGTCGCGTCCGGCGGGTTGCGCTCGTAGACCGTCACCTCGTGCGACGCGTCGTGCCGCTTCATCAGGAGCGCGAAGTAGAGCCCGGCGGGCCCGCCGCCGATGACGTTGATGCGCATGGGAAGAAGTAGACAGTAGACAGTAGACAGTAGTCAGTAGTCAGTAGTCAGTAGAGAACGTTCTTTAGGGAGCTCGCCCGCGTGTCGGCGTCAAAGCCAGCAAGGCGGAGCCCTACTGTCTACTGTCTACTGTCTACTCTTTTAAAAGCTCCCGGGCGACGATGAGCTTCTGGATTTCGGTGGTGCCCTCGTAGACGCGCAGGGCGCGCACGTCGCGGTAGAGGCGCTCGACCGTCGCGCCGCGCACGAGGCCGTAGCCGCCGTGTATCTGGACGGCCTCGTCCACGACGCGCTGCGCCGCCTCGGTCGCGTAGAACTTGGCCTCGCTCGCGGCGCGCGTCAGGAGCGACGCTTCGGCGCCCGCGTCCTTCAGGTGGGCGGCGCGGTAGACGAGCAGGCGCGCCGCGTCCAGCTCCGTCTGCATGACGGCCAGCTTCTCCTGTATGAGCTGGTGCATGGCGAGCGTGACGCCGAACTGCCGGCGCGTCTTCGCGTACGAGACGGCCTCGTCGAAGGCGCGCCGCGCCATCCCGCAGGCGGCCGCGCCCACGCTGGCGCGGAACATGTCCATCGTCCGCATCGCCAGGGCGAAGCCCTCGCCCTCCTCGCCGACGCGGTCTTCCGCCGGGACGCGCACGCCGTCGAACTCGACCTCGCCGATGGGGTGCGCGGCCACCAGTTCCGTGCGCGCGCGGACGCGGAAGCCGGGCATCCGCGCGCCGACGACGAAGGCCGAAAGCTCCGCGCGGCCGTCGGCGCGCGTGCCCGTGCGCGCGAAGACCGTGTAGAAGTCGGCGAGCCCCGCGTTCGAGATGAAGCACTTGCGCCCCTCGATGACGTAGGAGTCGCCGTCGCGTGCGGCCGCCGTCCGGATGCTCGACACGTCGGAGCCGGCCTCGGGCTCCGTGAGCGCGAAGGCGGCGACCGACTTCCCCGTGCGGGCGCGCGTGAGCCAGAAGTCGCGGACGTGCTCGGGCGCGGCCAGCGAGAGCGCGTAGGTGCCCAAGCCCTGCATGACGAAGGCGAGGTCGGCGAGCGGCGAGTGGTAGGCGAGCGACTCGCGCACGACGCAGAGGGCGCGCGCGTCGAGCGGCGTGCCGTCGCCGCGCGCCACGGAGTAGCTGAGGAGGTCGGCCTGCGCGAGCAGCGTGACCAGCGAGCGGAAGAGCGCGTCCGATTCGGGCCCCTCCTCGCGCGCTGACAGCGGCGCGACCTCGCGCGCGGCGAAGTCCGTCACGCCCGCCGCGAGGCGCGCGTGCTCGTCCGTGAAAAAAGGCGTCTCCTCGATGAAGCGGTCGCGCGGCATCTGCCTCCTTGCTCTCCCTCACTCGACGCGCGTGATGCGCCCCGACCTCTTGTCCACGTAGACGGCCGGGGCGCGCCCATTGTAAACCGGCCGCCCCCTGAACAGAACCTCCTCGCCCTCGACCTCCGGGGCGTCGAAGGAGTCGAAGGCGCCCCCGCCGCCCCGAGGCCGTAGGTCTTCGTGGCTCCACGCGAAGGCGCCGGTGGCGAGGTCGAGCTTGCCGGCGAAGCCCGCGGCCGTCGCGTAGAGGAAGCGCCCCTCGCGCGCGGGCGGGCCGACGCCGCCGCGCGGCAGTTCGGCGTTCCACGCGGCGCGCATCGAGGGCTGTCGCAGCCGCGTCAGGCGGCCCGCGGCGCGCGCGCCGTCCGCGACCTCGTAGGCCAGCAGGAGGTCGCCTTCGTACTCGGCGAAGTAGACGCGCCCCGCGACCTGCGTCCGCCCTTCGAGCCGGAGGTTGAAGCGGCGCGTCAGCGAGCCGGCCTTCTCCCTCCGCCCGTTGCCGCCGGCGCCGACGTGGTACGAGAAGCCGTCAAGCGTGAACTCGAACGCCCCGCCGGCCGCCGGTTCGGCCCCCGCGAAGACGCGCAGAGGCTTCGCGGCGCGGGGCCGGTCTTGAGCCGCGGCCTGCCGCGGGGCGGTCATGAGCGAGGCGAGCGCGCACGCCACCCGGAGCGCGACCCGGAGCCTCGTCCCGGCGGACTCTGTGCGGGCCGCCTTCACTTCTCGTCCTTGCGGCCGAAGACCGGCTCGCGCTTCTCCGTGAAGGCGCGGTACGCCTCGGCGTAGTCGGGGTGCTGCATGCAGACGGCCTGCGCCTGCGCTTCGAGTTCGAGCGCGGCGTCGAGCGAAACGTCCATCTCGCGGTTGAGCATCTCCTTCGTCACGCCGAGCGCGAAGGAGGGCCCGCGCGCCAGCCGCTCGGCCAACTGACGCGTCTCCGACTCCAACTCCGCCGCGGGGACGACGCGGTTGTAGAGTCCGCAGGCCAGTGCCTCCTCGGCCGTGATGAAGTCTCCCGTGTAGAGCAACTCGGTCGCCTTCGACAGCCCGACGAGCCGGGGCAGGAGGTGCGCCGCGCCCATGTCCGCGCCCGACAGCCCGACGCGCACGAAGAGGAAGGCGATGCGCGCCTCCGCGGAGGCGACGCGCAGGTCGGAGGCGAGCGCGATGCAGGCGCCCGCGCCGGCGGTCGTGCCGTTCAGCGACGCGATGACGGGCTTGCGCAAGTGCCGGATGTTGCGCACCAGCTCGCACGTCAGCCGCGTGAAATCGAGCAGCCCCTCCGCGTCGCGCCCCTGCAACTCGCCGATGATGTCGCGCACGTCGCCGCCCGAGCAGAAGGCGCGCCCCGCGCCCGTGACGACGACGGCGCGCACTTCGCGCTCGTGTTGCAGCGCGGCGAACGTGTCGGTCAGCTCGCGGTAGACCTCGAAGGTCAGCGCGTTCAGGCGCTCCGGCCTGTTCAGCGTGACCCGCGCCACGCCCCCGCTCACCTCGTAGAGAAATGATTTCGGTTGCAGCATAAGCGATGGGTGATGGGCGATGAGAAGCTGTCAGCGTTTGGCGCTCGGCTTACAGCTTTTGTCCGGCCGACCGCCGAATGCTTCACTCATCACTAAAGGGCGGCGACGGCCTCTATCTCGACCTTCGCGCCGTCTTCGAGGAGCGCGCTGACCTCGACGAGCGCCATCGCCGGGTAGTGCCGCCCCATCAGCGCTCGCCAGCGCTCGCCTATCTCGGCGGTGCGCGCGAGGTACTCGCGCTTGTCCGTGACGTAGACGACCATGCGCGCCACGCCGGTCGGCGCGCCGCCCGCCTCGCGCACCACTTCGAGGACGTTGCGGAGCGCGCGGTCGAACTGCTCGACGAAGTCCTCGCCCACGAGCCGCTGCTCGCCGTCCCACCCGACCTGCCCCGCGACGAACAGCAGCCGCGCCCCCGGCGACATCAACTGCCCGTTCGAGTACCCGCGCGGCCGCCCGAGCGATTTAGGGTTGATTGGCTTCATAGGGAAGTAGACAGTAGACAGTAGACAGTAGACAGTAGCAGAACCGTCGTTAATGAATCGTCCGTGTGGCAGAGTCGGCGCGCGCCTCGCGGAGCGCTACTGTCTACTGTCTACTGTCTACTGTCTACTCAAAAAAGCACCGACCCGCCGTCGACGTTAATCGCCTGGCCCGTGATGCCGCGCCCGTCGTCGGAGGCGAGCAGCAGGGCGAGCGCGGCGACCTCCTCGGGGGTGACGAGGCGGCGCTGCGGGCTCATGGCCTTGATGGCTTCGAGCGCGTCCTCGCCCGAGCGCCCGGTCTTTCGCGTGATGTTCTCGACGGCGCGCGCCGTCATGTCGGTGTCCACGTAGCCGGGGCAGACGGCGTTGACGGTGACGCCCGCGCGCGCCACCTCCAGCGCGGCCGAGCGCGTGAGCCCGAGCACGCCGTGCTTCGACGCCGCGTAGGCCGCGATGTAGGGCGCGCCCGTCTTGCCCGCGACCGACGCGACGTTGACGACGCGCCCCCACCCGCGCCCGACCATCGCGGGCAGCGCCTCCCTCATGCAGTAGAACGTGCCCGAGAGGTTCACGCCGAGGTGCCGTTGCCAGAACTCGTCGGAGGTCTCGGCGAACTTCGAGCTTTCGGCGATGCCGGCGTTGTTGACGAGGATGTCGGGGCGCGCGCCGAAGAACTCGGCGGCGGCTGCGAAGGCGCGCTCCACCGCCGCTGGGTCGGACACGTCGCAGGCGGCGTGCGCGGCCGCGGCCTCGCCGCACTCCGCGCGGACTTCGGCGGCCGCGCGCTCGACCTCCGAGGCGGTGCGCGCGACGAGGAAGACGCGCGCGCCCTCGCGCGCGAAGGCGTGCGCCACCGCGCGGCCGATGCCGCGCCCGCCGCCGGTGATGAAGGCCGTCCTGCCGGTTAGTCTCATAGGCGAGTCCAGAGTGTATATCAACTCGCACGCGCCTGTGGAGCGGGTCTTAACAATTTCAAATCCCAAATCTCAAATCTCGAATCCCACATCTGAAATCCCCGCCCGCCGGAACGCGCCGCGAAAAAACATTCCCGGCCGCTGATCCCTCCCGCCCCCTCTTCCCGCGTTAGGGGGCAGAGGACATCCGGAACGCGCGACGGCCGGCACCCCCGCCGCCCACGCGCCTTGAGCCCAACCACCAACCACAGAAAGGTCTCTCGAACGATGAAACTGCCCAAGATCGCCTCCGCCGTGATTCTCGCCGCGGCGGCCGCCGCCTCGCTCCTCCCGACCGCCAACGCCGCCGGCGCCGCGCGCCCCTACGGCGACGTGAAGGTGCTGGCCACGTTCCCGGCCGAGCCGGGATACCCCGAAGGCATCGCCGTCAAGGGCAACAAGGTTTACGTCTCCGGCCCCGCGCGCTTCGGCACCGCCGGCACGGGCCCCTCGGTCGTCGTCGCCTACAACCGCGAGACGGGCGCGACCGAAGCCACCTACACGACGCAGGGCGAGGCGCTCCAGTACGAGCACGCCAACTCCTGCATCGCCTTCGACGGCGCGGGCCGCCTCTACGTGCTCAACCTCCAACTCGGCATGTACCGCATCGACACCGGCTCGGGTCAGCAGGAGTCCTACTCGACGCCCTTCCCCGACCTGCCCGCGTGCGACGGCACGAACGCGCCCTGCTCGCCGACCGGCTTCGACGCGCCCGCGCTCCCGAACGATCTCGCCTTCGACGAGGACGGCAACGCCTACGTGACCGACTCTTTGCAGGCGACCGTCTGGCGCGTCCCCGCGGGCGGCGGCGCCCCGCAGGTCTGGTTCCAGGACGCGCGCCTCGGCACCGTCCCCGTCCAGGGCATCGGCGCCAACGGCATCCGCCTGAGCCCCGACCGCTCGAAGGCTTACGTGTCGGTGACGATTGACCCGACGGGCAAGTCGTTCATCTACACGCTGCCGCTGGTCGCGGCCCCGCAGGCGGCCGACCTCAAGGTCTTCAAGGCGTTCGGCCCGGCCGACCTGCCCGACGGCATCGCCTTCGGCAAGTCCGGCAACCTCTACGTTGCCATCGCCACGCCGGGGCTCTCCGGCGTCGCCATCCTCGCGCCCGACGCCTCGGAGGTCGGCCGGCTCAAGAACGACCTGCCCGGCATGGTCTCGCCCTACGACTCGCCGGCCAACGTCGCCTTCGACGGCCACGGCTCGCTGCTCGCGACCAACCACGCCTTCGCCACCGGCATCCCGTCGAACTTCACCGTGCTCGACGTGTACGTCGGCGACAAGGGCTCGCCGCTCTCGAAGCCCGACCTGCCGTAAGAAAATTTAACCACCGCAGACACGGAGGCACGGCTTGAA
>DASVWB010000345.1:0-15189 GCA_036389815.1 Pyrinomonadaceae bacterium
CAAGAGGCGGTCGGCTATCCAGCCGCCCGGCAGCGACGCCAGGTAGACGCTCGCGCCGTAGATGCCGACGATGGCCGACGCCTCGCCGCGCTCGAAGCCGAAGCCGCCGTCGAGGAGCGCCGCCGACATGAAGAGGACGAGCAGCGGGCGCAGCCCGTAGTAGCTGAAACGCTCCCACATCTCCGTGAAGAAGAGCGTGGAGAGCCCGCGCGGGTGCCCCCCCAATCCCGAGGTGTCGGACGGCCCCGTCTGTCTGGCTCCGGTGTGGTCGATGGCTGCGCTCATACTTTTACTCCTCCGGTTCGCGGCTGGCAGAACTTTTAAGGGGGACGGGTGCTTACCCGTATGATACATGGACGGCGGGAGAAGGCAAACGGGTTGCCACCCGGGAAGTAGACAGTAGACAGTAGACAGTAGACAGTAGGAAAACCAAAGTAGGCGTGTCTCAGCCAACAGTTCGGACGCGCCGCCTGTATTTCTACTGTCTACTGTCTACTGTCTACTGTCTACTTCCATTTGTCCCCGGCGCGCGGATGGCACATAATACGCCGCAAAACTCGGGGAAGGGGATTCATAAGAGAGATGCCTACGAACGCAGACGGCGCGCCGGCCGAGAACGCCGGGCGCGTGGCCGAGATACAGCGCGCGCTCACGGAGGCGGGGCTCGACGGCTGGCTCTTCTACGACTTCCGCCAGAGCGACCCGCTCGCCTACCGCATCCTGAAGCTCGACCCCAAGCAGTTCTCCACGCGCCGCTGGCTCTACTTCGTGCCGGCCAAAGGCGAGCCGACGCGCATCAACCACGCCATCGAGCAGGGCAAGCTCGACCGCCTGCCCGGCCGCCGCCTCGTCTACAGCAGTTGGCCGCGCCTGCACGAGCACCTCCGCGACGCGCTCTCGACGGCCGGCGCCTCGGGGCGCACGCCGCGCGTCGCCATGCAGTACTCGCCCGGCGGCGACATCCCCTACGTCTCGCGCGTGGACGCCGGCACCGTCGAACTCGTCCGCTCGCTCGGCGCCGAGCCCGTGACGAGCGCCGACCTCGTACAACTCTTCGAGGCCGTCTGGACGGAAGAGCAGTACCGCTCACACGTGAAGGCGGCCGACAACATCCACAACATCATTCAGGAAGCCTTCGCCGAGGTCGGCCGGGCGCTCGGCGCCGGGCGCGACGTGAACGAGTTCGAGATACAGCAGTTCATGGTGCGGCGCTTCGAG
Source organism: Pyrinomonadaceae bacterium (assembly GCA_036389815.1). GTDB lineage: Bacteria > Acidobacteriota > Blastocatellia > Pyrinomonadales > Pyrinomonadaceae > QHXN01. The sequence goes on from DASVWB010000345.1 coordinate 1,219, forward strand.
GAAGAGAACATGACCTGCGACGACGACCACCCCATCGTCTCCGTCAACGCCAACGCCGCCAGCCCACACTACCAGCCGAACGCGCAGAAGTTCTCGCCGATTAAGCGCGGCGACTTCCTCCTGCTCGACGTGTGGGCGAAGATGGACGAGCCCGGCGCCGTCTACGCCGACCAGACGTGGACGGGCTTCGTCGGGAGCGACCCTTCCGAGGAGCACGTCAAGGTCTTCACCATCGTCCGCGACGCGCGCGACGCGGCCATCGAGTTCGTCCGCGAGGCCGTCCGTGAGGGGCGCGAGATAAAGGGCGCGGAGGTGGACGACGTGTCCCGCGCCGTCATCGAGCGCGCCGGCTACGGCGAATACTTCACGCACCGCACGGGGCACTCCATCGGCGAGGAGGTTCACGGCAACGGCGCGCACATCGACAACCTTGAGACGAGGGACTCGCGCCGCATCATCCCGCGCACCTGCTTCTCCATAGAGCCCGGCATCTACCTGCCCGGCAACTTCGGCGTCCGCTCCGAGATAGACCTCTACGTCGGCGAGGACGGTATCGAGGTGACGGGGCAGCCCATCCAGACCGAACTCGTCCGCATACTGGAAGGTTAGGCCGCGCCGATGGGCAGACGACACACGCCAGACCTCCGGTCAATCGCCCGCAGGGCGGTCGCCGAGGCCGGCTTCGAGCCCGACTTCCCGGCCGACGCGGCGCGCGAGCTGGCGGACGCCGAGCGCCGCGCGCGCCCCGAGGCCGGCCCGCAGGTGCAAGACCTCCGCGGGCTGCTCTGGTCTTCGATAGACAACCGCGAGTCGAAAGACCTCGACCAGGTGGAGTACGTCGAGCGCACGCCGGGCGGCTTCCGCGTGCTCGTCGGCATCGCGGACGTGGACGCCTACGTCGCGCGCGGCTCGGCCGTAGACCGCCACGCCGCCGTCAACACCGTCTCCGTCTACACGCCCGCGGAAGTCTTCCCGATGCTGCCCCCGCGGCTCTCGAACGACCTCACCTCGCTCGTCGAAGGCGAAGACCGGCTCGCCGTCGTCATGGAGCTGGAGGTGTCGGAGGGCGGCGAACTCGGCTCCGAGAAGGTCTACCGCGCGGTCGTCCGCAACCGCGCGAAGATGGACTACGAGTCGGCCGGCGCGTGGCTCGAAGGCCGCGGCCCCGCGCCGGAGCCGATCAAACAGTTGGAGGGGCTGGAGGCGCAGGTCAGGCTCCAGGACGAGGTGGCGCGCGCTCTGCACGAGCTTCGCCGCCGCTGCGGCGCGCTGGAGCTGGAGAGGGAAGAGTTAGTCCCCGTGCTCGACGAGCGGGGGCGCGTCGTGCGGCTCGACGAGCGCCGGCCGAACCGCGCGCAGAACATCATCGAGAGCCTGATGATCGCGGCCAACGCCTCGATGGCCGAGCTGCTCGAAGCCCGGGGCGTGCCCTCGCTCCGGCGCGTCGTGCGCGCGCCCGAGCGCTGGCCGCGCATCGTCGAGACGGCCGAAGCGCTCGGCGAGAGCCTCCCGCCCGAGCCCGACCCCCGCGCCCTCTCCGACTTCATGTCGCGCCGACGCGCCGCCGACCCCGCCTCCTACGCCGAACTCTCGCTCTCGATACTGAAGCTGATGGGGCCGGGCGACTACATGGTCGAGGCGCCGGGTCTCGAACAGGAGGGGCACTTCGGCCTCGCCCTCCACGACTACACGCACTCGACCGCGCCCAACCGGCGCTTCCCCGACCTCGTCACCCAGCGCTGCCTGAAGTCGGCCGAAGCCGGGGCGCCCGCGCCCTACGCGCGCGAGGAGTTGGAAGAGATCGCCGCGCGCTGCAACCTGATGGAGTCGGCCGCGCGCAAGGTCGAGCGGCGCATGCGCAAGGTGGCGGCCGCCTCGCTCCTCGGCGACCACGTCGGCGAGACGTTCGACGGCGTCGTGACGGGCGTCAAAGAGCACGGGACGTTCGCGCGCCTCCTGCGCCCGCCCGCCGACGGCCGCGTCGTGCGGGGCTGGCGCGGCCTCGACGTGGGCGACCGCGTCCGCCTCCGCCTCGTCTCGACCGACCCCGAGCGCGGCTTCATAGACTTCGCGCGCGCCGGCCGCTGAAACAAGGAGCGCCGTCATGCCCCCCGCACGAACGTCCGCACGCCTCGCCGCCCTGCTGCTGCTGCTGTTCGCCCTCCCGCACGCGTGCCGCGAGGCGAGCGCGCAGACGAGCCTCTGGACGGTGCCGACGGCCGAAGTGCTGGAGGAGGGCGAGTCCTACCTTGAATTCGACTTCGACGCGAAGCCGGCCGCTTACCGGGAGGGCGGCTTCCAGTCCTACGGCGTCTTCTTCGTCCACGGCGCGCGCAGGCGCATGGAGGTCGGCGTCAACGCCTACTTCACGAAGGACGGCGCGGGGTCGGAGCCTCTCGAACTACAGTCGAACGTCAAGTACAGGTTCTACGAGAACGAGGACGCGGGCGTGCAGGCGGCGGCCGGCGGCATACTCTACGCGCCGACGGGGCGCGGCGGCGGCGACACGCTCGGCTCCGCATACGCCGTCGTCAGCAAGACCGTGCCGCGGCTCCGCGGCGCGCAGTTCACCGGCGGCGGCTACGCGCTCGTCGGGCAGGAGCGCGGCGCGGGCGGGCGCGCGGGCGCGCTCTTCGGCTACTACCAGCCGCTCCGGCGCCGGCTCAGCTTCATCGCCGACTGGAACACGGGCCGGAACCGCTTCGGGTACGCCGCGGCCGGCTTCGGGCTCGCGCTCTCGAAGCGGGGCACGCTCTACTCCGCCTACTACTTCGGCAACCAGGGGCGCGGCAACAACTCGCTCGGCGTCTACTACGGCCTCAACTTCTGAAGCCGCCGCACGCCTAGTTGACCCGGTAGACGACCGCCGGCGCGCCGCCCGACTCCGCGCGGCGGAGCGTCTCGGCGACCTCGCGGTGGAGGCCGGCCTGCGCGGCCCGCCTCGCCGTCCAGCCGTTGCGCGCCCTCGCGTAGACGTTCGCGCCGTACTGCAAGAGCAGCGCGACTATCAGGCCGTGCCCCTTGAAGGCCGCGAACATCAGGGCGGTGTCCCCGTCCCGGTCGCGTGCGTTCACGTCGGCGCCGCGCTCCAGCAGGCCGAGGACGGCCGCCGCGTCGCCGCGGAAGGCCGCCAGCATCAGCGGCGTCCTGCCCTTAACGTTATCGTTCGCCTCTTCCCTCATAAAACCTCCCGAAAACCTCCCCTGCGAAGTCTCCGCCTGAAGGATGGCGGCCGGGACTTGAGGAATCCTTGAGCACTGTTTAACTATTTCTCGAATATGTCTGCGCGCCGGTTGAAGTTTCACAAAAGTTTTGCTAAATTTTCCCTAAATCGGACGCCGGGCGACCCCTCACCCGACCCGTTGACGAAAAACCTCCGTATTTTGAGGAGTTACCCCTTGAGCAATGTCCCCCGCATTCTTTTCGTGGACGACCACGAAGACACGCGGTATCTAATCTCCTTCCTGCTGGGCGCCGGCGGCTACCACGTGACGGCGGCCCACTCTGTCGGCGAGGGTCTGCGGCTCGCGCGCGCCGGCCGCTTCGACCTCTACCTGCTCGACAGCCGCTTCGCCGACGGCTCGGGGACGGAGCTGTGCGAGGGCATACGCGAGTTCGACAAGACGACCCCCATCGTCTTCTACTCGGGCGACCACCCCTCGCGGCTCCAGAAGGCGCTCGAATGCGACGCGCAGGGGTTCGTGCTCAAGCCGGGCTTCGACACCCTGACGAAAGAGCTGGAGCGCGCGCTCAGCGCCGCCGCCTGAAACCCCTCTAAAAAATTTCCCCCGAAGAGAAGGGGGCGCGGCTAAGTTGCTTTAGCCGCGCCCCCTTACTCTTCGGGCGATCAAAGCGACGCCGTTCCGGCGGCCGTCACTTCCCCAGTTCGTCGGCGACCTCGGTCGCGCCGTAGACCTTGCGCAGCGCTTCGAGCATGCCGCGCGAGTCCACGGAGATGGCGCGGTTGACCGAGGCGTCGTAGTAGAAGTTGCCGACGAGCGACTGGATGTTGCCGTCGAAGATGAGGCCGAGCAACTCCATCTCGCGGTTGAAGGTCGGGGAGCCGGAGTTGCCGCCGATGATGTCGTTCGTCGTGACGAAGTTGAAGGGCGTCTTCATGTCCACTTCCGACTTCCGCTCGGCCCAGCGCGGCGCGAGGTTGTAAGGGAACTTCCCGGCGTGCCCGGCCGAGCGCTCGTAGAGCCCGGCGAAGTACGTGAAGGGGCGGACCTCCTTGCCGTTCTCCCTGTAGCCCTTGACCGCGCCGTAGGAGAGGCGGGGCGTGAAGGTCGCGTCCGGGTAGAGCCCGGTGCCTTCTTTCTCGAAGAGCGCCCGCGCGATCTTGCCGTAGGCCGTGCGCTCGACGCCGACGACCTCCTCCTCGTAGCGCTTGCGCAGGGCGCGCGCCTCCGAGTCCACCTCGCGCGCCAGCGCTATCAGCGGGTCGTCCGAAGCCTCGACGGCCTTCTTCCCGCCCGCCGCCAGTTCCTTCCGGTAGGCCACGTCCTTCAGCTTCGTCCCGCCGATCAGCTCGGCGGCGCGCGCCTCGGGCGTCTTGCCCTTGAGCACCGTGCGCACGAGCGCGTGGCTGGCGCCGAGCGTGTCGCGGAGCAGCCCGAGCGAGGCGGCCAGCTTCACCTGCTCGAAGTCCGTGTAGACGGGCGCCTCCGAGTAGAGCGCGGCTTCGAGCGCCGCGCGGCGCGCGTCCCTGTACTCGGGCAGCCGCTCGGCGTCGGGCTTCGCGGACTCGTCGGCGAGGCGGACGAGCGTGCGCGCGTAGCCGAAGAGCGGCGTGTTGAAGGCCGTGTTGCCGTAGTCGGTGAGCGAGTTGCCGCCGAGCAGCCGCCGCTCGCGGTCGTAGGCGACGAGCGACTTGCGCGCCCCGGCGACCGCGTCCCACGCGCCGACGTACTCCGTACGTTTGGGCGACGACTCGGCGAAGGCGCGCAGCGCCGACTCCGCGCCGTTCTTGCGCGCCAGAAGCTCGCTGTCGCGCAAGCCTTCGAGCTGACCCTTGTAGACCTTGATGAAGTTCTCGGCGTAGTTCAGTTCGTTCTGGCCGCGCCGCGTCTGCTCCTCGCCCCCGGCCATGTACTTCTTCAGGGAGTCGCGCCGGCTCTCAAGCAGGCGGATGGTGAACGGCGTCCACGCGTCGCGCAGGAATTCGAGGTGCGAGACAGTGAGGAGCCGCTGCGTCGTGCCGGGGCTGCCCGAGACGAAGGTCAGCTCATTCTCCTGCGGCCCCTTCTTCGACCAGCGGAAGTAGTTCGCGGGCCGGAGCGGCGCGCCGCCTTCGTAGACGCGCACGAGCGACATGTCGAGGCAGTAGCGCGGGAAGTTGAAGTTGTCGGGGTCGCCGCCGAAGAAGGCGGCCTGGAACTCCGGCGCGAAGACGAGGCGCACGTCCGTGTAGCGCTTGTAGAGGTAGAGGTTGTACATGCCGCCCTGGTAGAGCGTGACCACGTCGGCGCGCAGCCCCGAAGCCTTCGCCGACTCGGCCTCGATGCGGCCGATCTCGGCCTGCCGCGCCGCGGCGGCCTCGGCGTCCGGCATGCCGGCCTTGACCGCGCCCGTGACGCGCGCCGTCACGTCCTCGATGCGGACGAGCTGGTCGAGCGCGAGGCCGGGAATCTTCAGCTCGTCCTCGCGCCTGTGCGCGACGAAGCCCGTCTTGGCGAGGTCGCGCTCGGCGGTCGAGAGTTCTCCGACGATGTCCTCGACGATGTGGTAGTTCGTGAGCACCAGCCCGTCGGGCGAGACGAAGGAGCCGGTGCCGTTCGGGAAGCGCACCGTGGCGGACTCGACCCGCCTGACCCACTCGTCCGTGACCTCGAAGCCGTAGCGCTTCTTTATCTCGGCGCGCGGCAGGTTGTTGAAAGTCCACATCCCCTCGTCGGCGAGCGCCGGCGGGGCGGGCGTGGCGGCCAGCAGGAGCGCGGCCAGCGCCGCGCGCCAGATTCCATTCAGGTTCAGACTCATGATCCCTCTCGGTTGTGATTTAGTAGCTACGATTATACCCCGTCCGCCGGCCGCGCGCCTGCGGCGCGGCGGCGCGTTCCCGAACTTTAGATGTCCCGCGCGCCCGCGGCGTCAACCGCTTCAACCGCTTTCCCGTCCCGAACCGCGCCCGCCCCGTGTGATACACTCCACGGCCATGCCGGCCACACCCTTGACGACGAAGGTTTCAAAAAGCGTGCTCCTCGCCCTCGCCCTCCTGCTCTCGCTCTGCCCCGCGCACCGCGTCGTCGCGCAGCGCGACGACGACGACGAGGACGAGCGCGCCGGCTTCTTCGACCGCGCCGAGGACGAGGAGGACTTGAACCGCGAGCTGTGGGAGTACGTAAAGGGCACGCCCTACGAGGGCGCGCTCCGTTACGTCGCCGCGGCGCAGGCGCGCGCGCAGGCGGCGCGCGTGGCGGAGGCCGCGCTGCCGACGGGCTGGAAGATCGCGCCCGCCGGGCGGCAGGTCGAGCTGGGGCGCCTGCCCTACGAGGCCGTCGAGTTCGCGGGGCGCGTCGTCGTCCTCAACACCGGCTACTACACGCGCGAGCCGCAGGAGCTGTCGGTCGTCGACCCCGACTCGGGGCGCGTCGAGAAGACCGTGCGCGTCAACTCCATCTTCCCGAGCGCCGCGGAGGGGCCGGGCGGCGACCTCTACGTGAGCGGCGGCTTCGACTCGAAGGTCGTGCGGATAGACCGGCAGTTCAACGTCGCGCGCGAGTACGCGGTCGCGGGCTACGCCGCGGGGCTCGCGCCTCTCGACGCGCGCCGCCTCGCCGTGCTCTACCTCGCCGGCAAGGACGACAAAGGCGCATACGTCGCGGGGCGGCTCGCCGTGCTCGACACCGAGACGGGCAAGGTCGAGCGCGACGCGGACGCGGGCTACTTCCCCTACTCCGTGCGCCACGTCGGCGGCAAGCTCTACGTCGCCGTGCTCGGCGAGAACCGCCTGCGCGTCTACGACGAGAGCCTCAAGCTCCTCAAAGAGATTCCGGCCGGGCGCAGGCCGCAGGAGATGTGCGCGGACGGACGCCGCCTCTACGTCGTCAGCACCGACTCGGACGAGTTGAGGGTCGTGGACACTTCGAGCGACCGCGTCGTCGGCGTCGTGCGCACGAACCGCTTCGGGAGCCCGTTCGGGACGGCGCCGACCTCCTGCGCCGTCGCGGGCCGGCGCGTCTACGTCACGCTCGCGGGGCTGAACGCCGTCGCCGTCTACGACAAGGAGACGTGGCGGCAGTTGGGGCTCGTGCCGTCGGGCTGGTACCCGACGAAGGCGCTCGTGAGTGGCGGCCGACTGCTCGTGCTGAACGCGAAGGGCGTCCGCGCGCGGCGGCCGAACCCGCGCGGGCCGCAGCCCGTGGAAGGGCGCGGCGGCCCCGACTACGTCCTGACGCTCCTCAAAGGCAGCCTCTCGATCATCCCGGCCTCGGAGGTGGGCGGGCGCGGGCAGGCCGCGTGGACGCGCGCGGTGCTGGCGGGCGCGCCGACCTACGACGCGCGGCGCGGCTTCAAGCTCCCCGTCCGCCACGTCTTCTACGTGGTGAAGGAGAACCGCTCCTACGACCAGATTTTGGGCGACCTCGGGCGCGGCGACGGCGACCCCAGCCTGACGCTCTTCGGCCGCGAGGTGACGCCGAACCACCACGCGCTCGCCGAAAGTTTCGTCACGCTCGACAACTTCTACGCCGACGGCGAGATCAGCGTGCTCGGCCACAGCTTCACGACGAGCGGCTACGCCTCGCCCTTCCTCGAATGGCTCGGCAACGCCGGCTACTCCGGCCGCTACCGCGGCTACCCTTACGGGATGGTGCCGTCCGTGACCTCGCCCGCCTACCTCTGGGACGCGCTCGACGAGGCGCGCGTCTCCTACCGCGTCTACGGCGAGAACTACTTCCTCTACACGCGCGCCGCCCGCATCCTCTCCGAGACGACCGGCGACGGGAGCGAACTCGCGCGCAAGTTCTACGCGCGGATGATGGCGCTCGCCAACGAGACCGACCGCGGGCGCGCCTTCTACGACTTCGCAAGGCCGTACGCCGGGCGCGGCGACACGCCGGCCGCCGCGCTCGCCCTGCTCGGCGACGAGAAGTTCGCGGCCGGGCTCTCGTCCTTCCTCGTCGGCGACGACTCGCTCGCGCGTGAGCTGAAGGCGAACGCGAACTTGCGGCGGAGGTTCGCCGAGTACCTGTCGCGCTACGCCTTCGACTACCGCTCGTGGGACTTGAACCACTCCGACCTCGACCGCTTCGCGGCGTGGCGCGCCGACTTCGAGCGGCACGCCGGGGCGGGCGCCGTCCCGCGCTTCAACTACATCTGGCTGCCGAACGACCACACGAACGGGGCCGACAAGAAGATACGCACGCCGCAGCAGTTCGTCGCGCAGAACGACGCGGCTCTCGGGCTCCTGATCGAGACCATCTCGCGCAGCCCTGTCTGGCGCGACTCGCTGATTCTGGTCGAAGAGGACGACGCGCAGAACGGCCCCGACCACGTAGACGCCACCCGCATCGTCGCCTTCGCCGCCGGCCCCCACGTCAGGCGAGGCGCGGTCGTCGGCGACCGCTACGACCAGTTGAGCGCGCTGCGCACGGTCGGCCTGCTGCTCGGCCTCAGGCCCCTCAACCTCAACGACCGCATGGCCGTCCCGATGTTCGCCGTCTTCGACGCGCGCCCGAACGCCGCACCCTACACGGCGCCCGCGCCCTCCGCCGCCCTCTCCGACGCCGACCGCGCCCGCTACGAAGAACTCCGCAGGGGGCGGTAGGCGGCTGGCAGTTGAAGATAAGCAGAGCCTGAAAGAACCGGGGGCGGCGAGAATTTAATCTCGCCGCCCCCGGTTCTTTCAGGCGGGCTAGTAGAAGGTCTTCTTGCCTTCAACCGCCAACCGCCTGCCGCCTACTCCCCCTCACGCCTTGCCGGGCGCGAACTTGAGCGCGAGGCCGTTCATGCAGTAGCGCAGGCCCGTGGGCGGCGGGCCGTCGTCGAAGACGTGGCCGAGGTGCGCGTCGCAGCGGGCGCAGGAGACTTCGGTGCGGGCTTCGGCGAGGCCGCGGTCTTCCGCCTCGCGCACGTGCCGCTTCGAGAGCGGCGCCCAGAAGCTCGGCCAGCCCGTGTGCGAGTCGAACTTCGCGCGCGAGCTGAAGAGCGGCAGGTCGCAGCAGACGCAGAGGAACGTCCCCTTCGCGTGCTCGTCGTTGAGCGGGCTCGTGTACGGCGCCTCCGTGCCCTTGCGCCGCGTCACCTCGTACTGCTCGGGCGTGAGCAGCCGCCGCCACTCCTCGTCCGTCCTCACGACCCGCCCGACCGCGCCCGCCTGCGCGCGCCCCCTGCCGTCGCCCGCCGCCGCCAAGCTTTGCGACGAGAGCGCCGCGACGCCTCCGAAGGCCAACGCTGAAGTAATGAAGTTTCGCCTGTTCATAGTATTTAGGAAGTAGACAGTAGGCAGTAGACAGTAGACAGTAGGGCTCCGCCTTACCAGTGCTGACGTTGACGCCCGAACGATTCGTTACCAACGGTATTTCTACTGTCTACTGTCTACTGTCTACTCGTCAACCTAGCGGGGCATCAGCACCGTGTCGACGACGTGGATGACGCCGTTCGACTGGTAGACGTCGGCCGTGGTGACGTTCGACGTGCCGCCCTTCTCGTCGGTGAGCGAGACGCCGTTCATGCCGTTCATGCGGGCGACGAGCGTGCCGCCGCTCACGGTGCGGAGCGTGGCCTGGCCGCCGCCCTTCCTGACGAGCTGCATGAGCTTCTTCGCGTCGTACTTCCCGGCCACCACGTGGTAGGTCAGGATGCGCGTCAGCATCGCCTTGTTCTCGGGCCTGACCAGCGTCTCGACCGTGCCCGCGGGCAGCTTGTCGAAGGCGGCGTTGGTCGGCGCGAAGACCGTGAACGGGCCCTTGCCCTGGAGCGTCTCGACCAGCCCGGCGGCCTTCACCGCCGCGACGAGCGTTGTGTGGTCGGCCGAGTTCAACGCGTTCTCGACGATGTTCTTGTTGCGGTACATCGGCGCGCCGCCGACCATCGGGTTGTTGTTGCCGCCGCCCATCTGCGCCGAGGCTTCGAGCGCGAACGGCGCGGCCATCGCGGCCGTCAACAGCATTGCGAACAGAGTTCTCCTCATCATCATTCCCCCCTAAAGTTGTTCTTCGTTCCGTAACTTGCCCGATATACGGGGCTCGGCGGGCGGGCGGTTTGGGCGGGAGGGAAAAAAAACGGGCGGCGGGAGAAAATCTTTACCCGGCCTTCTCGGGGCGGCTGACCATCGTGCGGAAGAGGTGTTCGAGCATCCGGTCGCCGTCCTCGCACAGCCCCGTGTGGACGGGCGAGGTCTGGATGATGGTGCTGCGCGGGGCGACGAGCCAGTGGAAGCGAGCGCGCTGCGGGAGCAGGCCGATGGGGCCGGCCTGCTGGCCGCCCTCGCAGACGCGCGTGATGGCCGCGAGGTGGCGCTCGACCGTCTCGCGGTCGGCCGTGGGGTCGAGCGCGGCCAGCCGCTCCGCGTCCAGCTCGACGCGCGCCCTGAGGTAGTTCTTCGCGGGGCACGAGACGATGACGCCGGCGTTGACGAACTCGCCGCGCTCGACGCGTGGGACGACGCGGATGACGGCGTAGTCAAACGGACAGCGCTCGGGCATCGGCCGCCTCCTTGGCGAAGTCCCGCGGCGGGGAGAGGCGCGAGAGCAGGTAGGCGGCGTAGGCCTCGCGGTGCTCCGCGGCGGAGGCGAAGCGCGACTCGGCCGCGAGCCACAGGTCGGGGACGAAGCCCAGCACCTCCCTTATCAACCCCTCGGTCAAGAGCGCGCTCAGGCGCTCGTCCGCCCCGCCGAGCGCGGAGGCCCACGGCAGCAGCACGTGGTCGCGCACCTGCGGGAAGGCCGTGCGGCTGCGCGCGAGGTAGTTGTCCCAGTTGTGGTGGAAGTAGAGCGCCGCGCCGTGGTCTATGAGGTAGAGCTGGCGGTGCCACATCAGCATGTTGGTGTTGCGCGCCGTGCGGTCGACGTTGGTCGTGAAGGCGTCGAACCAGACGACGGACGACGCCAGCCCGGCCTCGACCGTCTCGGCCGCCGGGTCGAAGGTGACGGAGCCGGGCAGGTAGTCGAGCGCGAGGTTCAGGCCGGCGCTCGCGCGTATCAAGTCCTGTATCTCCGGGTCGGGCTCCGTGCGCGCAAGCTCGGCGTCCACCTCGACGAAGACTATCTCGGGCACGGGTAAGCCCAGAGAGCGCGCCAGCTCGCCCGCCACCAGCTCCGCTATCAAAGCCTTCGGCCCCTGCCCCGCGCCGCGGAACTTCAGCACGTAGAGCCCGTCGTCGTCGGCCTCGACCACGGCCGGCAGGCTCCCGCCCTCGCGCAGCGGCGTCACGTAACGCGTGGCCTTCACCGTCCTCGGTCGCATCGCCCTAGAGCATACATCCGCCGGGGGGAAAGCAGTAGGCAGTTGGGAGGCAGTAGAACGAGTAGACAGTAGACAGTAGACAGTAGACAGTAGAAAACCTTTGTTGCCCGGACAACGCTGCGGTCATCGTCAACCTCCGCCGAGCGGAGCCTACTGTCTACTGTCTACTGTCTACTGTCTACTGTCTACTTGCCTTAACTGCCTACTGCCTACTGTCTACTGTCCAAGCCTTCGAGCAGGCGCGCGACCGTCGCGGCGTCGGCGTCGGGCGTCGCGCCGGGCCGGGTGGCGAGCCAGGCGCCGACGCGGTTGGCTATCTCGTTCGAGAGCGCGAGCGGGGCGCCGCGCGTGAGGCAGCGGGCGAGCGCGGCGGCGAAGGCGTCGCCGCAGCCGATGGTGTCTGCGACGCGCGCGCGGAAGCCCGTGTGCTCGTCCTCTCCTTCGGGCGAGACGAGGAGGCTGCCGCGCGCGCCGCGCGTGACGGCGACGAGCCGGAGCCCGAAGCGTTCGAGCAGCGCGCGCGCCGTGGCCTTCTCGCCCCCGGCCGCGAGCCCGAGCATGCGGGCGGCGGCCGACAACTCCTCGGCGTTGAGCTTGACGACGGTGGCGTGCGAGAGCGAGCGCGCGAGCATCTCGGGCGTGAAGAAGGAGTGGCGCAGGTTCACGTCGAAGAGCCGGAGCGCGCCGGGCCGCGTCGCTTCGAGGAAGCGCGCGACCGTCTCCCTCGCGCGCGCGTGGCGCTGGCCGAGCGTGCCGAAGCAGACGACGCCCGCGCGCGCGGCCAGCCGCGCCCACTCCCGCGTCCACTCAAGGTAGTCCCACGCAGAGTTCTCGTTGACCTCGAAGCTCGGCTCGCCGCCCGCGCCGACGCGGACGCGCACGGTGCCGGTCGGGTGCCCCGCGTCCGTTTGCAGGTAGCGCGTCGAGACGCCCGCGCGGCCGAGGCGCTCGACCGCCTCCGCGCCGAGCGCGTCGCGCCCGACGCGGCTGGCGACGGCCGACGCGGCGCCGAGCAGCCGCGAGACGTAGGCGAAGTTCGACGGCGCGCCGCCGAGCCGGCGCCCGTCGGGGAAGACGTCCCAGATGAGTTCACCGAGCCCGACGACCTCGGGCGCCGGAGTCTGTTCGGCGGCTTCTTCGTCCATATGCGTCGAACGTGGCTCGGAGAAGTTTGAGCCAGGGAGGCACGGAGGCGCGGCTGAAGACAATCTCAACTTTCAAATTTGAAATTCTTAAGGCCGTGCCTCTGCGGTACGAACACCCCCCGCCGTACGCCCTACCCGCCTCCGTCCGTCGGCGAGGCGACGAAGCGGTAGCCGACGCCGCGGACGGTGAGGAGGTGCCGGGGGCGCGAGGGCTCGTCCTCGATGTACTTGCGCAGCCGCACGATGAAGTTGTCTATGGCGCGCGTGTCCGTGTCCTCCCTCAGCCCCCAGACCTCTTCGAGCAGCGACTTGCGCGAGACGACCTGCCCCGCGCGGCCGACGAGGTGGCGCAGAAGCTCCGCCTCCATCAGCGTCAGCCGCAGCGTCCGCCCCGCCGTGCGCAGCTCCAGCGCCGCGAAGTCGATGGTCTTCCCGCCGAAGGCGAACGTCTCGCCCGCGGCCTGCGCGGGCGGCGCCTCCCGGCGGGGTTCCGCGGCCGGGGCGGGCGGCTCGGCCTTCGCCGCCTCGCGGTCGAGGTGGAGCCAGTCGCGGCGGCGGAGCAGCGCGCCGATGCGCGCGATGAGGACGGTCAGCTCGAAGGGCTTCGGGAGGTAGTCGTCGGCGCCCGACTCGAAGCCGCGCAGCACGTCCTCGGGCCGTCCCCGCGCCGTGAGCATCAGCACGGGGACGAAGGAGCCCGCGCGCCGCAGCTCCGCCGCCACCGCGAAGCCGTCCGCCCCGGGCAGCATCACGTCGAGCACGACGGCGTCGTAAGGGTGCTGCCCGCCGAGCAGCAGCCCGAGCGCCGACTCGCCGTCGGCCACCGTCTCGACGCGGTAGCCTTCGGCTTCGAGGTTGAAGCGCAGGCCGTCGGCCAGGTGCTTCTCGTCTTCGACTACAAGCACGGCCGCGCTCATCTCGCGTCGCTCCTCGGCAGTAGGATAGTGAACGTCGAGCCGCGGCCCGGCCCGTCGCTCTCGGCGAAGACCCGCCCGCCGTGCTTCTTCACCACCGAGCGGACGATGAAGAGCCCGAGGCCCGTGCCCTTGACGCGCGCCATGACGCGGCCCGGCGCGCGGTAGAAGCGGTTGAAGATGCGCTTGGCCTGCCCGGAACGGATGCCGACGCCGCGGTCGCGCACGCGCACCGCGACGCCGCGCGCCCCCTCGGCGGCCTCGACCTCGACCGACACGTCCACCTCCTTGTGCGAATACTTCACCGCGTTGTCCAGCAGGTTCGAGACCGCCGCGCGCAGCTCGTCCGCGTCGCCGCGCACGCGCACGGCGCGGTCGCCCGCCACGGCCTCCGCGTAGCGGAGCGCGCGCTCGTCGAGGTGGTAGCGCGTGCGCGCCAGCTCGACCTCCTCGCGGGTCATCTGGCCGATGTCGATGAGCGAATTCTGTATCTGGCGGCGGCGGTG
>DASVWB010000346.1:0-2531 GCA_036389815.1 Pyrinomonadaceae bacterium
AAGTGGGGCATGCAGGCGTTCGAGAGCTTCAACGTCGTCCCGCCCGGCATCGGCATCGTCCACCAGGTCAACCTCGAATACCTCGCGCGCGGCGTGATGGAGCGCGACGGCGTCTACTACCCGGACACGCTCGTCGGCACCGACTCGCACACGACGATGATCAACGGGCTCGGCATCGTCGGCTGGGGCGTCGGCGGCATCGAGGCCGAGGCCGCGATGCTCGGCCAGCCCGTCTACATCCTCACGCCCGACGTGGTCGGCGTGAACCTCTCGGGGAGCTTGAGGGAGGGCGTGACGGCCACCGACCTCGTGCTGCGCGTGACCGAGATGCTCAGGAAGGCGAAGGTCGTCGGCAAGTTCGTCGAGTTCCACGGCGAGGGCGCGGCCAGCATCCCCGTCGCAGACCGCGCGACCATCGGCAACATGGCGCCCGAGTACGGCGCGACGATGGGCTACTTCCCCGTGGACGAGAAGTGCTGCGAATACCTGCTCGCCACGGGCCGCACGGAGGAGCAGGTCGAAGTCTTCCGCGCCTACTACCGGGCGCAGGGGCTCTTCGGCATCCCGCGCGCGGGCGAGATCGACTACAGCACCACCCTCAACCTCGACATCTCGACCATCGTGCCGAGCGTCGCCGGCCCGAAGCGCCCGCAGGATCGCATAGAGCTTTCCGGCCTCAAGGGCAAGTTCGAAGAACTCCTGCGCAAGCCCGCGGGCGAGAACGGCTACGACCGCCCCGAAGGGCAGCTCGGCGAGCGCTTCCACGTAGACCTCTCGCGCGAGGTGCACGAGGTCGCGCGCGCGCTGCCCGTGCTGCCGGGCGCCTTCCACGCGGGCGGCGGCGGGCAGGAGCCCGAGTCGGCCCCCAACACCGTCGCCACCGAGACGGTCGGGAGCCTCGGCTCGCTGAGCGACAAGAACACGAGCGCGCTGACCGAGTTCGAGATGATGAACAACCGCCCGACGCCCGACCGCGTGGACTTCGAGGAGAAGACCGCGGAGTTCGTCATCCACCCGAACGGCGAGGCCGAGCTGGGGCACGGCGACGTGGTCATCGCGGCCATCACCTCCTGCACCAACACCTCGAACCCCGGCGTGATGCTCGCCGCCGGGCTCCTGGCGAAGAAGGCGGTCGAGCGCGGCCTGAAGGTGCCGCCGACGGTGAAGCCCTCGCTCGCGCCCGGCTCGCGCGTCGTGACCGAGTACTACCGGAAGACGGGGCTCCAGCCCTACCTCGACCGGCTCGGCTTCAACGTCGTCGGCTACGGCTGCACGACCTGCATCGGGAACTCCGGCCCGCTCGACCCGCGCATCGAGTCCGTCATCAACGAGCACGACCTCGTCACGGCGTCCGTGCTCTCGGGGAACCGCAACTTCGAGGCGCGCGTCCACCAATCGGTGCGCGCCAACTTCCTGATGTCGCCGCCGCTCGTCGTCGCCTTCGCGCTCGCGGGGCGCGTCAACATCGACATGGCGAACGAGCCGCTGGGGAAGGGCGAGGACGGCCGGGACGTTTTCCTGCGCGACATCTGGCCGACGCTCGAAGAGGTGAGCGAGGTGCTGGGCGCGGCGACCGACCCCGAGACCTACCGCGCGCTCTACACAGACTTCGCCGAGGCCAACCCGCTCTGGAACGACATCCCCTCGGTGACGGGCGAGGTCTACCAGTGGGACCCCCAGTCCACCTACATCCAGGAGCCGCCCTACTTCGAGAAGTTCAGCATGGAGCCGGGCAGCTTCTGCGACATCCTCGGCGCGCGCCCGCTCGCCGTCTTCGGCGACTCGGTGACGACCGACCACATCAGCCCCGCGGGCGCCATCAAGGCCAAGTCGCCCGCGGGCCGCTACCTCCTGCTGCGCGGCATCGAGCAGCAGGACTTCAACTCCTACGGCTCGCGCCGCGGCAACCACCAGGTGATGGTGCGCGGCACCTTCGCCAACGTGCGCATCAAGAACCTGATGGCGCCGGGCACGGAGGGCGGCGTCACCGTCCTCCAGCCGACGGGCGAGCAGATGCCGATTTACGACGCCTCCGTCCACTACCAGGCCGCGGGCGTGCCGCTCGTCGTCTTCGCGGGCGAGGAGTACGGCACGGGCTCTTCGCGCGACTGGGCGGCGAAGGGGACGCTCCTGCTCGGCGTCCGCGCCGTCGTCGCCGAGAGCTTCGAGCGCATACACCGCTCCAACCTCGTCGGCATGGGCGTGCTCCCGCTCCAGTTCAAGGAGCACACCAACGCCGAGACGCTCGGGCTCGACGGCACCGAGACCGTAGACATCACGGGGCTCCAGGGCGGCGAGATCACGCCGCGGCAGGAGCTGAAGCTCCGCATCCGCCGCCCCGGCGGCGAGGAGCGCGAGTTGCCCGTCACGCTGCGCATCGACACGCCCATCGAGATCGAGTACTACAGACACGGCGGCATCCTCCCGTTCGTGCTCAGGCAGCTTATCGCGCAGTCGTCCTGAAGGGGGACGCGTCGTGAGGGGAGCTTGACCACGCGGGCGCGGGCTCGCGGCTCTTCGAGTCCGGCCGC
>DASVWB010000347.1:0-3781 GCA_036389815.1 Pyrinomonadaceae bacterium
CCTCCCGGGGCCGCCCCGCCCCGGGAGGGCGCGCCACTCGCGCTGGCGAAGCACGGGGCCGCGCAGGCCGCGCCGCCGGCCTTGCCGCCCGCGCCGCCACAGGCCGCCGATGAGTCCGCGGACTTCGAGGCGCGTGCGCGGAGCTGGCGCGGGCTCTGGCGCATGTGCCAGATCGTGCGCGTGCTCGGCACGATGTCGCTCTACCTCTTCCTCAACGACTACGACATCCGCGCGGCCTTCAACGAGCGCGTCGCCGCGCGGAGGTCAGAGGCGGCGCGCGCCCGCGGCCGTTCCGCGCACCTCAGGGAGTGGGCGCGCGACCTCTTGCTCCGCCGCGCGCTCGACAAAGTCATCCGGCTCGCCCGCGCCTTCGTCTTCCGCGGCGCGGAGGGGAGCGACGCGAAGGGGCGGCAGCTCGAACGGCAGGGCGTCTGGCTCAGGGAGAACCTCATCGCCCTCGGCCCGACCTTCATCAAGATAGGCCAGGCGCTCGGCACGCGCGCCGACCTCCTGCCGCTCGCCTACATCAAGGAGCTGGCGCTGCTGCAAGACCAGGTGCCGCCCTTCCCGACCGCGGAAGCCTTCGCGCGCATCGAGTCGGAGCTGGGCCGCCCCGCGGCGGAAGCCTACGCCGAGATCGACGCCGAGCCGGTCGCCTCGGCCTCGCTCGGGCAGGTCTACCGCGCCCTGCTCCACACGGGCGAGGAGGTCGCCGTCAAAGTCCAGCGCCCCGCCTTGCGCGAGACGGTCGGCTTCGACGTGGCCGTGCTCGGCCGCATCACGCGCAGGCTGTCGCGCTACCCGCGGTTTACGGAGAACGCCGACTGGGAGGGGATGCTGCGCGAGTTCCGCGAGACCATCGCGGAGGAGATGGACTACGCGCGCGAGGGCCGGAACGCCGACCGCTTCCGCGCCAACTTCCGCGACTGGCGCCCCGTCCGCGTGCCGCGCATCCACTGGTCGCACACCACCGCGCGCGTCATCACGATGGAGTTCATCCGCGGGACGAAGGTGACCGACCTGGAGGGGCTGAAGGCGCGGCGCATCTCGCCCGTCAAGGTCAACCGCCTGCTCGTGCGCGCCTACCTCAAGCAGCTCTTGGAGGACGGCTTCTTCCACGCCGACCCGCACCCCGGCAACCTCCTCGTGATGGACACCGGGCACCTCGCCTTCTTCGACTTCGGCATGGTCGGCCGCATCACCCCGCGGCTCCAGTCGAAGATGATCGACGCCTTCTTCCACGTCGTCGGCCGCGACATCGAGGGGCTGGCGCAGGACCTCATCAACCTCAACTTCCTCAAGCCCGGCGTCGACCCCGAGAGCGTGCGCCCCGTCGTCGAGGGGCTCTTCCGCCACTACATCAACCTCAAGCTCGGCGACGTGAACTTCAAGGAGCTGACCTACGACCTGGCCGAGGTGATGTACGAGTACCCGTTCCGGCTGCCGTCGAACTTCACCTACGTCATCCGCGCGCTGATGACGCTCGAAGGCATCGGCATCGTCACAGACCCCGGCTTCAGCTTCTTCGAGACGGCGCGCCCCTTCGCCAAGGAGTTCATGCTCAAGCGCGAGGGCCGGCACTTCCGCCGCCTCCTCCTCGACAAGATCACGGGGCGCGACGAGGGGCGCATCAACTGGGGCAAGATGTGGAAACTCGCCAAGCTCGCCGCCAGGACGTACCTCGAAGAAGGCAAGAGGCAGAAGTAAGCCGTGAGCCGCGGCGAGAGAAGAGCCATTCTTTCTCGTCGCGGCTCACGGCTCACCGCTTACGGCCTTTCGCCTTTTTACTTTTGCCCGTCTCGAAGGCGTCGCCCTCGTCGAGGTTGAGGTCGGGCGTGCCGGTGTCCTCCTCGCCGCGCTCCGCGTTCTCGCGCGCCTTCGCCGCCAGCTTCTCGTAGATTTTGCGGATGCGGTCGAGCTGCTTGTCGTCCAGCTCCTCCAAGTCCAGCAGGACGAGGTGCGCGCCCTCGGTGACGCGGATCAGTTCGTCGAGCTTGACCTGCACGGCCTCCGTGTCGCGGTTCTGCGTGTTCTGGATGAGGAAGACCATCAGGAAGGTGACGATGGTCGTCCCCGTGTTGATGACGAGCTGCCACGTGTCCGAGAAGCCGAAGAGCGGGCCCGTGACCGCCCAGACGACGATGACGGCGGCCGCGAGCGCGAAGGTGGCGGGGCGGCCCGCCGCGCGCGCCGTCCACTTGGCGAAGCGTGTGAACCACGAGGTCGATTTAGTCGGTCTCATTTGGAGGCTCTCCGAGGCGGGCGGGGTGGATGTCCGAGGGCGGCGGCGGCCGGGGCGGGCCGCGGCGCCCGTAAATTTCATTGCCGGGAAACCGCGCCGGCCGAGTATACTCGAATGAGCGAAGGCGTACAGGAGGAACCTGAGCCGAAGTGATTACGACGACCTGTCTCGACAGCAAGTCGAAGAAGTTCAAGCAGGACTTCCCGGCCGAGGAGCTGAGCGACTACTGCGGGGTGGAGCGCAACGTCGTCTGGGCCGACGTCTCCGACCCGACGAGCAAGGACTTCGACGAGCTGGCCGCCGAGTTCGACTTCCACCCGCTCTCCATCGAGGACTGCCGCAACGCGCACCAGCGCCCGAAGGTCGAGGAGTACCCCGGCTACTACTTCATGGTGCTCTACGAGGCCGAGCTGGTCGGCCCCGAGGACGACCTGGAGCTGCGCGAGCTGAACATCTTCCTCGGCAAGAACTACCTCGTCACCGTCCACAGCCGCCCCATCCGCGCCATCGAGACGGCGCGCCGCCTGTGGGGCGAGTGGGCGGACAGGTCGGAGCAGGGCGCGGGGCTGCTGGCCTACCTTTTGACCGACGCCATCGTGGACGACTACATGCCGCTCCTCGACGTGCTCTCCGACCGGATGGACGACCTCGAAGACCAGATCTTCGGCGACTTCCGCCCCGAGGCGATTCAGGAAATCTTCCGCATCAAGAAGCAGCTCCTCTTCCTGCGCCGCACGGTGACCCCTTTGCGCGACGTCTTCAACACGATGCTCCGGCGCGAGCAGCCCATCTTCCCGCGCGAGACGCACGTCTACTTCCAGGACGTGTTCGACCACATCATCCGCGTCGCCGACACCATCGACACCCTGCGCGACATGCTCGGCTCGACGATGGACGCATACCTCTCCATCCAGGGCAACCGGATGAACATGATCATGAAGCGGCTCACCTCCGTCGCCACCGTCCTGATGTCGGTGACGCTGGTCGCGGGCGTCTACGGGATGAACTTCAAGTACATGCCGGAGCTGGAGGCGCGCTACGGCTACGTCTACGCGCTCGCGGCGATGCTCGCCATCGGGCTCGGGCTCTACTTCTATCTGCGAAAGGTGAAGTGGCTGTGAAGAGGTGGAAGACGGGCAGGCTCCACTGGCCGGGCAGCGGTCACCGCCACGGCCGCGACTCCGACAAGCAGCGGGACGAGGCCGCGCGCCTCACGCCACTCGAAGAGACGAAGGCGTTCGAGGACTCGCCGCAGAAGGACGGGCGGCCGGGCGGCGCCGACGACACCATCCGCGTCGACAGCAAGAGCGTGCCGATGCCGGAGCACCTCGTCGAGGACGAGCGCGAGGGCGCCAACATCTTCCGCCTGGAGCCGGTCGTCCTCTTCCTCCTCGCCATCATGATCGCCTTCATCGCCTTCATCGCCTGGCAAATCTCGCTCATGCCGCAGAAGTGAGGGGAAGTAGACAGTAGACAGTAGACAGTAGACAGTAGACAGTAGACAGTAGAGAGGGACAAGAAGCGGCGCGGCTATCGTCG
>DASVWB010000348.1:0-17116 GCA_036389815.1 Pyrinomonadaceae bacterium
GTGCCGGGCGACGAGCGTCTCCTCGTCGTCGAAGCGCGGCGCGACGAGCGTCGCCTCCTCGCCGCTCACGACCACGGTCGCCTCTTCTTCGGTGTTCTGGTTCGGCAGGGGCTCTTTCATGTCCGTCCTGAAATAAAGGCCCGCGGTACGCCCGCCCGGCGCGCCGGGCCCGACCGCAGGCCGGAGTCTTAACAAAAGCTTTGATGTCCCCGACTTTAGACTTGCTGCCCCACGAAAAGATTACAAAACGGTTGCGGCGGGCGTACGTCTCGGAAAGACCGGGGAAATTAGAGGGGGCGAACGGGGTGAGAGATTAACGATTTCAAATTTGAGATTTGAGATTACCTTCGGCCGCGCCTCGGTGGCTCAGAGTCTTCCCGCGGGAAGGCTCAACTCTGGTATTCGTCCCGCGGCCCGGCGGCGAGCGGGGCGGCCGGAGTCCCTTCGTCCCTCAACAACCCCCTGACCGAGTCGTTGACGATGCGGCCGACGACGCCCGGCGAGAAGTGCAGCCCGGCGTGCGCGTGCGCGTTCGAGGAGACGCGCCGCCACAGCGCCTCGTCCGTGTAGAGGCGGACGACGGCGGCGGCGAACTCCTCGGCCGTGTCGGCGACGAGCGCCTCCTCGCCGTCGCGCAGGAACATCCCCTCGGCGCCGACGCCGGTGGTGACGACGGGCAGGCCGTACGAGAGCGCCTCGCCGACCTTCCCCTTCATGCCCGCGCCGAAGCGCAGCGGCGCGACGAAGACGCGGCTGCGCGCGTAGAGCGGGCCGAGGTCGGGCACGTAGCCGAGCGCCCGCACGCCCTCGCAGTCCCCCAGCTCCGCCGGCGCGCCTTCGCCCACCACCGACAGCCCGACGCCGGGGAGTGAGCGCCTGACGACGGGCAGCACCTCGCGCGCGAAGAAGCGCACGGCGTCCGCGTTCGGGCGGTGCTGGAAGCTGCCGACGAAGAGCAGGTCTTCGCGCTCGCCGAAGGGGAGGCCGCGCCCCCGCGGCGGGTGGACGGTCGGGACGACCGCCGAAGCGACGCCCGGCGCGACGCGCTCCAACGTCTCTTTGTCCGCCGCCGACGCGAGCCAGACGAGGTCGCACGCGCGCGCGAGCCTCGTCTCGACCCCGCGGTAGCGCGCGGCCTCGCGCGCGAGCCGCGCGTCGCCGGTCAAGTCGGCCTCGCGCGCGAGGCGCACGAAGTGCAGGTCTACCGTGTCGAAGACGACGCGGACGCGCGGGTCGGCGCGGCGGACGGTCGTGAGCAGCGCGTCGGCCACGTCTGGGCGGCTGAGGACGGCTGCGCGGAAGCGCCTCTCGCGCAACAGCCGCGGGAGTTCGAGCGCCGAGGTGGTTTCGACGCCCTCCCGCCGGAGCCGGCGCTCGTACTCGGGCCAGACCATCCTGCCCGTCGTGACGAAGACGGGGTGGCTCCACTCCGAGAGCGCGCGCAGTATGTGGAGCATGCGCGCGCTCCCGGCGTCGCGGTCGGGCAGCGGGATGCGGTCGTCGCAGACGACGACCTGAGTCGCCCACTTGCGGTTGGCGGCGCGCTCGGCGCGCGAGGGGTCTTCCGCGTGGTGCGAGCGCGCGAGCACGTCGCGCCACTTGTCGCGGAACTTGTCGCGGTTGACGAGCTGGTAGCGCTTGAAGCCCGCGCGCGTGTCGGTGCCGGCCGTCGCCCCCTCGAAGTGGTAGAGGCGTGAGGCGGGCTGGTAGACGACCGCGTGGCCGAGCGAGCGGACGCCCATGCAGAGGTCCGCGTCCTCGTAGTACGCGGGCGCGTAGCGGCGGTCGAAGCCGCCGAGCCGCTCGAAGAGTTCTCGCCGGACGAGGAGCGACGCGCCGGAGCAGTAGTCCACCTCGCGCGCGAACGCGAAGCGGCGGTCTTCCGGCGACCGGCCCCGGCCGTAGTGGTACGCCCCGCCGTTCGACCAGATGACGGCGCCCGCCTCCTGCACGCGCCCGTCCGGGTGGAGCAGGAGCGAGCCGACGGCGCCGGCGCGCGCGTCCCGCTCCGCCGTCTCGACGAGGGCTTCGAGCCAGCCGGGCAGCACGACCGTGTCGTTGTTGAGGAAGACGAGGTAACGGCCGCGCGCCTCGGCCGCGCCCTGATTGCAGGCGTCGACGAAGCCGCGGTTCTCCGCGTTCTCGACGACGCGGACGAGGCCGCGGAAGTGCGAGAGCAGTTCGCGCGTCTCGTCGGTCGAGGCGTTGTCGATGACGATGACTTCAGTCTGCGCGAAGTCCAGCTCGCGCAGCAGCGAGCGCAGGCATTGGAAGGTGAATTCGGCCTTGTTGAAGACGGGGATGATGACGGAAGACCTGACCGGGCGGTCGGGGGCCGGGCGTTCGGTGCCGGCGGCGGCGCGCGCGAGGAAGAGGAAGTCGGAAGCGCCGAAGGGTTGCGCGTGCGGGGAGCCGGGCCGCCGCTTCACGTCGAAGGCGCGGCGGAGGTCTACGCCGTTGGCGGCGGCGCTCTCGCCCACACGCCCCGCGAAGTCGTAGGCGCGCGCGGCGAGCCTCAGCGCCCACGTCACGGGCGCGTAGGCCGCGCGCTTGAGCCGCAGCTTTTGCGCGAGGCCGAGTCTGTCGAATAGAAAGCGTCTCACCGGGCCAGCGGGCGATCCGAACTCGCGTGTGGGGGGAAAGGGGAATTGAACCGCGGAGGCGCGCAGGCGCGGCTCGAACCAATTTCAGATCCCGAATTTGAGATTTGAAATTAAAGCCGTGTCTCCGCGGTTCAATTCATTCGGCGGCAGTCTCAAGCCGCGCCCCCGCGTCCTCGCTGCGCGTCTTCCACCCGAGCAGCGGGCGCACGACGCCCGGCATCGGGCCGACGTAGTCGCCGCGCGCCGAGACGCCGCCCGGCTCGTCCAGCACCTGGAAGGCGACGGCGTTGGCGGCGCGCGCGTGCAGGATTGTAGACGGAAAGTGCGACATTACCGAAACGTGCGCGATGAGCGTCCCCTCCGCCAGCAGGTTGCCGGGGACTTCGACGGCGCTCGTGTAGCGCCCGCGGGGGCGCGGGCGCCTGCGCCACTCCTCGCCCGTGTCGTGCGTGCTGAAGACCTCCGTCCCCTCGTCGTTGTAGAGTTCGACGACGGGCGTCAGCGCGTGCCCCTCTTCGAGCACGTCGTAGGTCACTTCGAGGCGGAAGGGCTCGCGCACGTCCACGGCCGCACACGTCTCGCCCCTCGCGTCGCAGACGCGCGCGCGCCGGAGCCGGACGGCCGCGCCGCCCGGCGCCTCCGCGCCCCCCCACGCGCGCTCGGCCCCGGCCTTCCAGCTCGAACTGATGTAGCGGTTGACGACCTGCTGCGGCGCCCCCTCGGCGACGACGCGACCGGCGTCGAGCAGCACGGCGCGCTTGCAGAGGCGCGTGACGGCCGGCAGGTTGTGCGAGACGAAGAAGATGGTGCGCCCCTGCCGCCGCACCTCGCTCATCTTGTCGAGGCACTTCTGCTGGAAGGCCATGTCGCCGACGGCCAGCACCTCGTCCATGATGAGTATCTCGGGCTCCAGGTGCGCGGCGACCGAGAAGGCGAGCCGCACGTACATCCCCGACGAGTAGAACTTGACCGGCGTCTCGACGAACCGCTCAAGCTCGGAGAAGGCGACTATCTCGTCGAACTTCTTCTCGATCTCGGCCTTGCGCATGCCGAGGATGGCGCCGTTGAGGAAGACGTTCTCGCGCCCCGTGAGGTCCGGGTGGAAGCCCGTGCCGACTTCGAGCAGCGAGCCGACGCGGCCGTAGATTTCGACGCGGCCGGCCGAGGGGCGCGTGATGCGCGAGAGGATTTTGAGCAGCGTCGACTTGCCCGCGCCGTTGCGGCCGACGATGCCGAGTATCTCGCCGCGGCGGACTTCAAGGCTCACGCCGTCGAGCGCGAGGTGCGTCGTCCGAGAGTCGTCGTCGGCGCTTCGGCCGCGCACGATGCGGCGGAGCCGCGCCGCGACGGCCGCGCCCAACTGCTCGCGCAGCGTGACGTAGGCCGGGTGCATCGCGCCGATGCGGTAGCGCTTGGAAACGTCCTCGACCCTGGCGACGACCGGCTCCATCCGTTTCAGATAACGTCGGCGAAGCCGTCCTCCAGGCGGCGGAAGACGTAGAGGCCGAGCGCGAGCAGCGCGGGCGCGGCCACGGCCGGCACGGCGACGAGCCCCCAGTCGAACGGCGTGCCGGCGAGCGAGGAGCGGAAGCCTTCGAGCACGCCCGTCATCGGGTTGGCCGCCAGCGCCCAGCGCCAGCGCGCGGGGACGACGCCCGCGGGGTAGACGACCGGCGAGGCGAACATCCAGACCTGTAGGAGGAAGGGGAGCGTGTGGCGCAGGTCGCGGTACTTGACCGTGAGCGCGGAGGTGATCATCCCCACCCCGAGCGCCAGCGCGGCCGCCATCAGCACGAAGGCGGGCAGGAGCAGCAGCCCCCACGCGACGTGCACGCGGTAGTAGGCGGCGAGCCCGACGAGGAGCACGGCCCCGACGGCGAAGTCCACGAGGCCGGCGCCGACGGCCGCGGCCGGGATGAAGGCGCGCGGGAAGAAGACCTTCGTGATGAGGCTCGTGTTGGTGATGAGGCTGTTCGTCCCCGACGTGACCGAGACCGAGAAGAACGTCCAGAGCAGCAGCCCCGCGTAGGCGAAGAGCGGGTAGGGTATCGGCCCCTCTTCGAGCCGCACGAAGCGCGTGAAGATGAGCGTGAAGATGAGCATCGTCAGCAGCGGCTGGATGACGACCCAGGCGACGCCGAGCGCCGTCTGCTTGTAGCGCACCTTGATGTCGCGCCACGTGAGGAAGTAGAGCAGCTCGCGGTAGGCCCAGAGGTCGCCGAGGTTGAGCTGGACGCCCGCCGCCTCCGGCAGTATCAGAGCGTGCGGCAGCCCCGCGAGCCACGCCTCGCCGGGCGCGCCCCGCGTGTGCCCGCCCGCCGCGCCCTCCGCCGTCTCGCTGGTCTCAAAACTCATCGCTTCTTCGTCCCGGGCCGCCCCGGCGCCGAACACCAGCCGCCGGGCAGACTGGTAAGTCTGCCAGCCGCGACTTCGCAGCGTCAAACGAGCGGGGCCGCGGCCGGCCGTGCTTGAACGGCCACACGCCCGTTTGTACACTGGCGCTTTGAGCTTCACTCGCAAAATCAAACGCGCGCTGCGCGGCCGTGTCTCCCTGCGCGCGGCCCTGCTCGAAGCCGGGAGGCGGGGCGCGGTCGCGCTGCGCCGCCGCGGCGAGCGCGCCTCCGTGCTCGGCCCGCGGGAGGGGGGCGGCGCGGCGCCCGCGCGGCTCGCGCCCGAGTTCGCGCGCGTGGGCGGCGCGGAGTTGCTCGAACACTTCCGCACGCGCGCCTCGCCGCGCTTCTTCAAGGGGTTCGAGGAGGCCGAGGGCGGCGGCGGCGACTATCTCAGGGCGAGGGCGGGCGACCTTTTAGACGAGGCGCGCGCCGTCGTCGGGCACCGCTGGCGGTTGCTCGGCTACGGCGAAGTGGAGTTCGGCGCGGGGCCGGACTGGCTGCGCGAGCCCGTGTCGGGCGCGCGCTGGCCGCTCGACTACCACGCGGACGTGGCGCTCGTGCGCGGCGACGGGTCGGACGTGCGCGTGCTGTGGGAGTTGAACCGGCTCGGGCACCTCGTCACGCTCGCGCGCGCCTACGCGGCGGGCGGCGGCGAGGAACTGGCCGAGGAGTTCTTCGCGCAGGTCGAACGTTGGGTCGCGCAGAACCCTGCGGGGCGCGGGCCGAACTGGGCGTGCGCGATGGAGGTCGCGCTGCGGGCGACGAACCTGCTCGCCGCGTTCCGCCTCTTCCGCCGCTCGCCCGCGCTCGACGAGCGGAGGCTCGCCGCGCTCCTCGCGCTCTTCGACGCGCACGGCCGACACGTACGCCGCAACCTCGAATACTCCTACATCGCGGCCGGCAACCACTACCTCTCCGACGTGGCGGGGCTGCTCTGGCTGGGCGTCTCGCTGCCGGAACTCGCGGCGGCCGCGGGCTGGCGCGAGTTCGCGCGCCGCGAGCTGCTGCGCGAACTCGAACGTCAGGTCTTGCCCGACGGCGCGAACTGGGAGTCTTCGACCGGCTACCACCGCTTCGTGCTGGAACTCTTCCTCTACTCGTTCCTCCTCTGCCGCGAGAACGGCGTCCCCGTGGGAGAGGGCGCGTGGCGGCGCGTGCGCTCGATGCTCGAATACGTGCGCGCGTACCTGCGCCCCGACGGGCGCGCGCCGCTCGTCGGCGACACGGACGGCGGGCGCGTGCTGCCGCTCGCGCGCCGCGGCGCGGACGAACACGCATACCTCCTCTCGGTCGGCGCCGCGCTCTTCCGCGAGCCGCGCTTCAAGGTCGCGGACGAGGCGCCCGAAGAGGTCTTCTGGCTCCTCGGCTCCGAAGGCTTGCGGGCGTACGACTCGCTGGAGACGGGCGGCGCGGAGGTCTCGCACACCGAGCTGTTCGGCCACGCGGGGACTTGCGTGCTGCGCGGGGGCGACCTCTACCTTCTGCTCAACGCGAGCGGGGCCGGCCTCGGCGGCCGCGGCGCGCACGGCCACAACGACGCGCTCTCAATCGAGGTCTCGGCCTGCGGCGTGAGCTTCCTCGCGGACCCCGGCACGTACGTCTACACGGGCGACGTGCGCGCGCGCCACCTCTTCCGCTCGACCCGTTACCACTCGACCGTCGAGGTGGACGGCGCCGAGCAGAACACCATCCACACGACCGCGCCCTTCCACGCCGGCGACGAGGCGCGCCCGCGCCTCACCTGGTTCAGCCCCGGCGACGAGCGCGACACCGCCATCGCAGAGCACGGCGGCTACGTGCGGCTCCCCGCGGGGCCGGTCTCGCACGTCCGCATCGTCAACTTCGACCGGCGCGAACGCTACTGGCTCGTCGAAGACTCGCTGGCCGGCGCGGGCGCGCACGACTTCGGCTTCGTCTTCCACGCCGCGCCCGGGCGCGAGGTGCGCGCGCACGATTCGTCCGCCGAGGTCTTCGACGCGGCGACGGGGGCGCGGCTCGTCATCGCGTCGCTCGAAGGCTTCGGCGGGGTCGCCGTCGAGCCGCGCTGGTCTTCGCGCGACTACGGCTCGAAGGCGGAGTCGGCCGCCGCGGTCTGGCGGCTGCGCGCGACGGTGCCGCTGCGCGCGCGCTGGCTGCTCGTGCCGGTCTGCGCTGGCGAAGAGGCGGACGCGCGTTTAGAGTTGGTGGCCCGGCTGAGGTCGGAGGCGGGCGCTTAAGAACGATGTGCGGCATCTGCGGAGTCTGGGAGTACGGGGCGGCCGAGGGGCGCGTGGCGCGCGCCGTGGTCGAGCGGATGCGCGACCGGATGACGCACCGCGGGCCGGACGACGCGGGCTCGGAAATCCTCGACGGCGGCCGACTCGGCCTCGGCTTCCGCCGGCTCTCCATCGTCGACCTCTCGCACGCCGGGCACCAGCCGATGCGCGGCTGCGAGGGCGGGGGCGTGTGGCTCGTCTTCAACGGCGAGATATACAACCACGCCGGGCTGCGCGCGGGGCTCGAACGCCGCGGCCACGTCTACCGCTCGCGCACCGACAGCGAGACCATCCTCCACCTCTACGAGGAGCGCGGGCTCGACTTCGTCACGGAGTTGGAGGGCGACTTCGCCGTCGCCGTCTGGGACGAGGCGCGCGAACGCCTCGTGCTCGCGCGCGACCGCGTGGGCGTCAAGCCCCTCTACTTTTACCTGAACGGCGGGCGGCTGGTCTTCGCGTCGGAGGTCAAGGCCATCCTCGCGCACCCGGAAGTCTCGGCCGAGCTGGACGAGGAGTCGCTCTACCACTACCTCTCCTTCCTGACGACGCCCGCGCCGCGCACGCTCTTCCGCGGCGTCGGCAAACTCCCCGCCGGCCACATGCTCGTCTGCGACCGCCGGGGCGGGGTCGAGACCGTCCGCTACTGGGACGCGCTCCCGCCCGAGGCGCCCTCGAACGGCGCGCGCGCAGCCTCGGAGGAGGAGCACCGCGAAGAGATACTGCGCCTGCTGCGCGAATCCGTCGCGAAGCGCATGATGGCGGACGTGCCCTTCGGCGTCTTCCTCTCGGGCGGCGTTGACTCCTCGGCCAACGTCGCGCTGATGGCCGAGCAGATGTCGCGACCCGTGGAGACCTACACGGTCGCCTACCGCGACCACGAGGAGCTGAACGAACTCGATTCGGCGCGCGAGGTCGCGCGGCGCTTCTCGACGAACCACCGCGAGGTGTTGATAGGCGAGCGCGAGATGCTCGACTTCCTCCCGGCGATGGTCTTCCATCAGGACGAGCCGCTGGCCGACCCCGTCTGCGTGCCGCTCTATTACGTCTCGAAGCTCGCGCGGGAGTCGGGCACGGTCGTCGTGCAGGTCGGCGAAGGCTCGGACGAGCTGTTCAGCGGCTACGACAAGTACGTCAAGTACCTGCGCCTCTACGAGCGGTTCTGGCGCCGCGCTGAGGCGCTGCCGTCGGCGGCGCGGCGCGCGGCCGGGGCCCTCGCGCGGCCGTTGGTGACGGCCGCGACGGGCAACGCCGAGGCGGCCGAACTGGTCAGCCGCTTCGGCTCGGGGCAGGAGCCCTTCTGGGGCGCGGCCGTCGTCTTCGGCGAGAGCTTGAAAGGGCGGCTCGTCACGGCGCAGGCGCGGGCGCGACTCGGCGGGCTGTCGTCGTACGAGGTCGTGTGCGAAGACCTGGAGCGAGTCGCGCGCGAGCGACCGGGGTCGGACTTCCTCGCGCGGATGACCTACCTTGAGCTGAAGCTGCGGCTGCCGGAACTCCTGCTGATGCGCGTGGACAAGATGACGATGGCGACCTCGGTGGAGGCGCGCGTGCCGTTCTTAGATCACCATTTGGTCGAGTACGCGATGGGCGTGCCGCGCGCTCTGAAGGTCGAGGGGCGGAGCGGCAAGCACGTCCTCAAGCGCGCGCTCGAAGGGGTGCTGCCGCGCGACCTGCTCTACCGCCCGAAGCGGGGTTTCGGCGCGCCGGTCGAGGGCTGGTTCCGCGGCGCGAACGCGAAGGAGCTTGAGTCGCGCGTGATGAACTCACACTTGCGCCGCCGCGGCCTGCTCGACTACGGCTTCGTCGCGCGCCTCTTCGCGGAGCACCGCCGCGGCGCGCGCGACCGGGGCTTCCACCTCTGGGCGCTCCTCAACCTGTCGCTCTGGTACGACCGCTGGATAGAAGGGGAGTGACGGGTGACAGGTGATAAGTGATAAGAAAATACAAAGCCCCCTCTTCTCTTATCACTTATCACCTGTCACCCGTCACTCATCACCCCGGCGTAGCGGCTCGCGGCCTTTGCCTGCCGGCGGCGTTTGAGTCGCTCGAAGAGTGTGTAGGGGGCGAGCAGGCGCAGGGCGACGCGCGCGAGCGCGGCGGCGGAGGGCGCGCCCGCGAGGCCGCGCCGGAGGAACCCGAGCGCCGCGCGCTTGTCGCCGAGGCGGAGGAGGTCTTCGGCGCCGGCGAAGTTGAGCCGGCGCGCGAAGGCGGAGAGTTCGCGCGCCGAGAGGCCGAGGTGCGGGGCCGCGTTGCGCTGCGCTTCGAGCCGCGCCTCGATCATCCAGACGAAGTCGCGGCTCGTGTTCGAGCCGTGGCGGCGCCAGGCCGAGAGCACGCGCGGGTCGAAGGCGAACTCGCCGTCGGCGCTCAGCTTTAGATAAAGTTCGTAGTCTTCGAGCCGCGCCCGCTCGTTCCAACCGTGCCTCTCCAGGCCCGCGCGGCGGTGCAGCACCGTCGGGCTCATCGGCGCGTAGGTCTCTTCGAGCAGCATCCGGCGCGCGTCGCCGTCCGCGTAACGCGCCCAGTCGGCCGTGCAGTCGAAAGCCTCGCCGCGCTCGCCCACCAGCAGCGCGTGGCCGTAGGCGAGCACGGCGCGCGGCCTCGCTTCGAGCAGGGCGACGCGCGCGGCGAGGAAGTCCGGGAGCCAGAGGTCGTCCGAGCCGAGGTAGGCGAAGTACCCGCCCTCGGTCTTCGAGAGCCCCTCGTTGAGCGTGGCGCACAGGCCGCGGTTCTCGCGCGCGACAAGCTCGCAGGGGAAGGGGCAGTCCTTGAGCGCGGCCTCGATGCGGCGGGGCGAGCCGTCGCGCGAGCCGTCGTCGATGACGAGCAGGCGGGCGGGCGCGAGCGTCTGCGCGAAGATCGAGCGCAGCGCCGCCGCGACGAACGGCGCGTGGTTGTAGGACGGCACGACGACCGCGACGCGTGTATCTTGAGGGGGGCGCTGTTCGTCCATTCGCTGATGAGCAAAAAGGTCGTACTGCTGGGCCCGTACCCGCCGCCCTACGGCGGCGTGTCGGTCTACGTCGGCGCG
The DNA here is from genome assembly GCA_036389815.1 of Pyrinomonadaceae bacterium. Classification (GTDB taxonomy): domain Bacteria; phylum Acidobacteriota; class Blastocatellia; order Pyrinomonadales; family Pyrinomonadaceae; genus QHXN01. The sequence goes on from DASVWB010000348.1 coordinate 10,280, forward strand.
CTCTTCGGGCACCTCGAAGCGCGCGGCCTGCGCCTCTGGGCGTACGGCGACGCGGAGGTGCGCGGCCCGTCGGTTCACTTCATGAAGGACAAGCGGCGCGAGCTGGCCCCGCTCCTCATAGGCCGCGGGCGCGGCGCGCGCGTCGCGGACTGCACGCACTTCCTCTTAGAGTACCCGAGCGCGCTCGTCCCCGCCTGGGTGATTCTAAAGCGTCTGCTCGGTTTCGGGTGGTTGAAAATTGTTCACGACGGGTCGCTGCCCGCGAGGCACGCGCGCTTCGGCGCCGCCCGCCGCGCACTCTTCCGCATGGCCGCGGGCGCGGCGGACGAGTTCGTCGTCGTCAGCGAAGAGCTGGCCGGCTGGCTGCGCGAGGAGGTCGGAGTCACGCAGCCGGTGACGCTCATCGGGAGCCTGCTGCCCGTCCCCTACCTCGACGCGGCGGGCGAACTCCCCGCGGAGGTCGGCGGCCTGTTCCCCGACGCCCCGCGGCGCGCGCGGCGCGTCTGCTGCGTCGGCGCCTTCATCCCCGAGTACGGCTTCCTGCACGCGGCCGAGGCCGTCGGACGCCTCCGGCGCGAGACGGGCGAGGACATCTGCCTCGTGCTGCTCGACGGCGGTTTCGCCCGCGACGAAGCTTACCGCCGGGTGGTTCTGGGCGGCCGCCCGTGGGTGACAGCCCTGGAGAACGTCCCGCACCCGGACGTGTTCAAAATCCTGCGCCGCTGCGACGCGTTCGTGCGCGGCTTCGCGCACGAGAGCTACGGGCTGTCGCGCGTCGAGGCCATCTGGTGCGGCCTGCCGGTCGTCGCCACGCGCGCGGGCGAGACGCGCGGGATGCTGCTCTACGACTTCGGCGACGTGGCCGCGCTCGCGTCGCAACTCCGCCGCGCCCTCTCCGGCGAACACGCGCGCGCGACCGCCGAGTGGGCCGAGACTTACCGCCGCGAGGCCGAAGAGAACCTGAAGGCCATCACGGCGAAACTCGGCCTCGGCGGGAGTTGAACGCGCCCCGCGCGTAGAGCCACGCGCGGTGGAGGGCGGCCGCCGCGACGACGAAGAGGAAGTGGTGGACGGCGAGCACGTAACGGTACTCCGTGTGTAGCGCCGACTGCACGCAGAGGTAGTAGAGCGGGACGACGAGCAGCGCGGCGAGCGCGCGGCGTCGGCGCGCGCCCGCGAGGACGAAGAGCCCGGCGAGGTAGAGCGGCAGGAAGACGGCCGTGACGAAGAGTTTCTGCACGGCGCGCAGCACGAGGCGCGGCGCGCGCGTCCGGCCTTCGGAGACGGGCGCGTTCGAGGCGAGCGGCGTCCTCTCAAGTCTCAGCATCGAAGCGGCTCGCCGCGCCATCACGCCCGCGAACCAGAAGGGGTTTGCGCCGATGACCCTGAGCGCGCGCCGCGCACGCTCGCGGTCGCGCCTGATGCCGTCGGGCTCGAAGAGTGAGTCGGCGTACTCGGGCCGCCCAGACTCTTCCGCCTCCATCCGCGTCAACCCAACGTCCGTGTCCGGCAGCCCGAACCTGCGCCCCGGGTCGTAGTCGGCGACGCCCTCGACGAGCGTCTGCCCCGCGCCGAGCGAGACGGGGATGAAGTGTCCGTAGACGACCGCGTTGCGAACCGTCAGCGGCGCGACCGCGAGCAGGGCGCCCGCGACGAGCGCCAGTGCCGCGCGCGCACGCGCGCCGCGCGGGAAGAGCGTCGGCACGGCCAGCAGCATGAACGGCGCGAGCAGCAGCGCGTTCGCCCTCAGCCAGCAGGACGCGCCGACGAGCGCCCCGGCCGCCAGCGCCCCGAGCGGCGCGCCCTTACCCCCCGACGCGCGCAGCAGCGCGTAGACCGCGAGCAGCACGGGCAGCACGGCGAGCGTGTCAGGCAGGAGCGTCAGGGAGTTCCAGCAGAACTGCGGCGCGAAGGCCGCGAGCAGCCCGGCGACGACGCCGACGCCGGGCGGGAGCAGTTCGGCCGCGATGAGGAACAAGACGGCCGCGGCGAGCGCGTCGCAGACGGCCTGAAAGATTTGCGCGGCCGCGTCCGACTCGCCGAAGACGGCGTAGACCGCGGCGAGCACGAAGGAGTAGCCGGGCGGGTGGCCGAGCAGGTCGGGCTCGGCCGTCGGCGAGCCCGGGTCGTAGAAGGAGGCCGCGCCGTTCTCGCGGAGCAGCCGGGCGAGGTGCTTGTAGTTCTGCGAGACGGCGGTCTGAACCTTGAAAGCCTCGAACCGCACGTCGCGCCAGCAGAGGAGCCGGACGCCGAGCGCCGCCGCGAAGACGAGCCCGAAGGCGGCGAGCCTGCGCCGCGCGTCCGACCACCGCCGGCCGTCGGCCGCCGTCTCTTGTACGTCCGTGCGCTGCGCGGCGTGCTCCATCGGCCGGCGGGTGCTCCCGTTCAGTGGCAGGTGATAGCGCGGTAGTAGACGCCGTAGGGCCCGTAGCCGCCCGCCGCCGCCGCGGCGGGCGCGCGCAAGCTGAAGAGACGTGCGAGGGGCTTTAAAAACATGCTTCTTCCTTCGACCGAGAACCGCTCTTCCTTGTGCAGAGATGAGGCCGCGGCAGGCAGGCCGAATCATACAACACGGGCGGCGCGGGCGGCGAGCGCGCACGCCTCCTGTGCGCGCCCGCGACGCGGCGTGCTAGTATTCGCATTTCACTCCCGGCCGCCCGAAATTACTCGAAGACGCGGGCCGCGGGCCGCCCGCGCGAGCACAGGAGTTTGCCGATTTTCACCGGGAAATCAATCGTCTGCTTCGGCGGCGAGGACTGGTGGTATCACCACCCGCATTCGAAGAACCACCTGATGCGCCGGTTCGCGCGGGCGGGGAACCGCGTCGTGTTCGTGAACTCGATCTCGATGGGGCTGCCCGGGCTGGGCAATAAGGATTTGCTGCCGCGCGTCGCGCGCAAGCTCCGTTCGTACGCGAAGCTGGCGCGCACGACCGAGGAGGGCATCACGGTCGTCTCGCCGGCGGCGCTGCCCTTCTTCGGGAGCCGCGCGGCGCGCGCCGCCAACCGGCGGCTGCTCGCCCTCCAGATAGGCGCGCTCGCGCGCCGCCGCGGCCTCACGCGCCCCGTCCTCTGGGTCGCCATCCCGACCGCGGCCGAGATGATCGGGCGGCTGGGCGAGTCGCTCGTCATCTACCACGTCTCGGACAAGTACGACGAGAACTCGATGGATCACGCGACCGACCCGGCGGCCATCCGCCGCCTGCACGAGTACGCCCTCGACCGCGCCGACCTCGTCCTCTATTCGGGGCGCAAGCTGCTCGAAGAGGCCGCGCGGGGGCGCGAGCGCTCGCACCTGCTGGAGCAGGCCGTGGACTTCGGCCACTGGTCGCGGGCCGGCTCGGGCGCGCTCGAAGTCGCGGAGGCGGTGGCGCGCATCCCGCGCCCGCGGCTCGGCTACTTCGGCGCGATAGAGCCGTGGCTGATAGACCAGGAGTTGATAAAGCGCGCCGCGCGCGAGCGCCCCGGCTGGCAGTGGGTCTTCGTCGGCAACAAGTCGCGCGGCGTCGAGGTCGAGAGTCTGCCGAACACGCACTTCCTCCCGCCCGTCCCATACGACGACCTGCCGCGCTACGCCGCGGGGTTTGATGTGTGTGTGCTGCCGTGGGAAACTGAGCGCGCGTTCACGAGCTACGGGTCGGCCATCAAGGTGCGCGAGTACCTCGCGACGGGGAAGCCCGTCGTCATCTCGCCGCTCCCCGAGTACGAGCCGATGCGCGACGTGCTGCGCATCGCCCGCACGCGCGAAGACTTCTTCCGGCTGGTGGAAGACGCGCTCGCCGAAGACGACCCGGAAGCGCCCCGCAGGCGGCAGCGCGCCGTCGAGGGCGGCACCTGGGACGCGCGCGCCGAGTGGGTCAGCGGCCTCATCGAAGAGGCGCTGGAGAAGAAACGCAGTAGACAGTAGACAGTAGACAGTAGTCAGTAGAAAACGTTCTTACAGCAACTCGTCCGCGCGTCGGCGTCAACAACAGTAAGGCGGAGCCCTACTGTCTACTGTCTACTGCCTACTGTCTACTTCTTTATGAAGCAGCTCCTGCAAAACCTGAAGACGGGCGAGGGCGTGGTGGCCGACGTGCCGGCGCCCGCCGCGCAGCGCGGGCGCGTGCTGGTGAGGGCCGCGGCGTCGCTCGTCAGCGCGGGGACGGAGCGCGCCTTCGTCGAGCTGGGGCGCAAGAGCCTGCTGGGGAAAGCGAAGGAGCGCCCCGACCTCGTCGGCAAGGTCGTCGAGAAGGTCAGGGGCGAGGGGCTGCTGAGCACGCTCCAGTCCGTGCGCGAGAAGCTGGACGAGTCGCACGCGCTCGGCTACAGCGCGGCCGGCACCGTCGTCGAGGCCGGCGAGGGCGTGACGGGGCTGCGCGCGGGCGACCGCGTGGCCTGCGCCGGGACGGGCTACGCCGCGCACGCCGAGCTGCTCTCCGTGCCGCAGAACCTCTGCGTCAGGCTCCCCGACGGGGTCGATTTCGAGAGCGCCGCCTTCGCCACCGTCGGCGCCATCGCGCTCCAGGGCGTGCGGCTGGCCGAGCCGACGCTGGGCGAGTCTGCGGTCGTCGTCGGCCTCGGCCTCGTCGGCCAGCTCGCGGCGCAGTTGCTCAGGGCGAACGGCTGCCGCGTCTTCGGCGTTGACCTCGACGCCTCGAAGGTCGGGCTCGCGAAGTCGCTCGGCATGGACGACGGGTGCGTCGCCGGCGAGGGCGTGAAGGAGGCTGTGCTGAGGTGGTCGCGCGGGCGCGGCGCGGACGCGGTGCTGCTGACGGCCGCCACCACTTCGGACGAGCCCATCGAACTCGCGGGCGAGATTTCGCGGCTGCGCGGGCGCGTCGTCGCCGTCGGGCTGGTCGGGATGAACGTGCCGCGCCAGAGCTACTTCCGGCGCGAGCTGACGCTGCGGGTCTCGATGTCTTACGGGCCCGGCCGCTACGACCCCGAGTACGAGGAGCGCGGGCACGACTACCCCCTGCCCTACGTGCGCTGGACGGAGGGGCGCAACCTCGAAGCCTTCCTCGACCTCGTCGCCTCGGGCGCGGTGAAGACCGCCCCGCTCGTCACGCACCGCTTCCCAGTCGAGCAGGGCGCGCGCGCTTACCAACTCATCTCCGGGGGCGGGGGCGAGCCTTATCTCGGCATCCTCATCAACTACGACGCGGCGCGCGAGGTCGAGCGCCACGTCCGCAACGAGATTTCAAATCTCAAATCTCAAATCTCAAATGCCGGAGGCCGCGTGCGCGTCGGGATGGTGGGCGCGGGCGACTACGCGCGGCGGATGCTGCTGCCGCACTTCAAGGAGGAGGGCGTCGAGTTCGCGTCAATCGCCACGGCGTCGGGCGTGACGGCACACGACGTGGGGCGGCGCTACGGCTTCGCGCGCTTCGTCTCGGGCGCGGACGAGGTGCTAGCGGACGAGGGCGTGAACCTCGTCGTCGTCGCCACGCGCCACGACACGCACGCCGGACTCGCGCGCCGCGCGCTCGAAGCGGGCAAGGACGTGTTCGTCGAGAAGCCGCTGGCCTTGAGCGACGAGGAGTTGGATGCGGTGCTCGAAGCGGCCGCGCGCTCCCGGGGGCGGCTGACGGTCGGCTTTAACCGGCGCTTCTCGCCGCACGCGCGCGCCGCGCGCGAGTTCTTCGCCGGCGCGCGCGCGCCGCTCTCGATCCTCTACCGCGTCAACGCCGGCCGCGTCCCGCGCACGCACTGGACGCAGGACCCCGCGGAGGGCGGCGGGCGCATACGCGGCGAGGTCTGCCACTTCGTGGACTTCATGCAGTACGTGACCGGCTCGCGCGTCGCGCGCGTCTACGCCGAGTCGGTCGCGTCCGGCGACGGCGCGGGCGTGGACGAAGACTCCGTCTTCGTCACGCTCAAGTTCGCCGACGGCTCGAACGGCACCATCGCCTATCTGGCCGAGGGCGACCGCGCGCTCCCCAAAGAGCGCATCGAGATTTTCGGCGCCGGCCGCGCGTTCGTCATCGAAGACTTCCGCGCCGCCGCGACCTACCGCGACGGGCGCGAGACCCGGAGCCGCCTGCGCGCGCAGGACAAGGGGCAGCGCGAGGAGGTGCGCGCCGTCTGCGCCGCGCTGCGCGAGGGCGGCCCCGCGCCCGTCCCCCTCGCAGACCTTGCCAACACCACGCGCGCCACCTTCCGCATCCTCGACTCGCTACGGACGGGGGAGGCCCTGAGAGTGATGAGTGATGAGTGATGAGTGATGAGGCGAAGACGAGGCACATCTTTCTTTCTCATCACTCATCACCCATCACTTCTGAAACCTATGTGCGGCATCGCCGGACTCATCTCGTCAAATCCTGAAACGCGTATCGGCGCGATGCTGAAGGCCATCGAGCACCGCGGGCGCGACGACGAGGGCGTGTGGAGTTCGGCCGCGGACGCGTCGGGGCGGCGCGCGTGCCTGGGTCACAGGCGGCTGGCCATCATCGACACGAGCAGCGCGGGCCACCAGCCGATGCTCTCGGCCGACGGGCGCTTCTCCGTCACCTTCAACGGCGAGATTTACAACTACCGCGAGCTGCGCGCGCAGCTCGAAAAGCTGAATCATCGCTTTCGCACCGACTGCGACACGGAAGTGCTGCTCGCGGCCTACGCCGAATGGGGCACGGGCGCGCTCGCGCGTCTGAACGGCATGTTCACCTTCGCGTTGTGGGACGCGCAGGAGCAGGAGTTGATCGTCGCGCGCGACCGCCTCGGCATCAAGCCGCTCTATTACGCGTTCGGCGCGCGGGATGAGAACGGCGCTAGCCCGAACGTAGACGTCGCAGACGGTTCGGGTCAATCGTTCATCTTCGCGTCGGTGATCAAAGCCATCCTTGCGACGGGCTTGGTC
>DASVWB010000349.1:0-7967 GCA_036389815.1 Pyrinomonadaceae bacterium
GCAGATTTTCGTGGACGGGTTCACGGGCGGGCGCCTGCCGCCGAAGGAGTCCATCCGCGAGATACGCGTCAACCGCAACCCGTTCTCGGCCGAGTACGACCGTTTGGGGTACGGGCGCGTCGAGATTTTCACCAAGCCGGGCACCGACCGCTACCGCGGGCAGGCGCACTTCAACTTCAACGACGAGTCCCTGAACGCGCGCTCGCCCTTCGCCGCGACGCGCGCGCCGTACCAGACGCGCCGCTACGGCGGCAACGTCTCCGGCCCGCTCTCCGCGAAGCGCGCCTCCTTCTTCCTCGACTTCGAGCGGCGCGAGACGGACGACAACGACGTGGTGAGCGCCGTCGTCCTCGACCCCGGACTCAACCCGATCGCCTTCAACCAGACCGTCCTTTCGCCCGACCGGCGGACGACGTTCAGCCCGCGGCTCGACTACCAGATCAACCAGACCAACACGCTCGTCGCGCGCTACACCTTCGAGCGGACGACGCGCGAGAACGAGGGCACGGGCGACTTCAACCTGCCCTCGCGCGCCTTCGACGTGGAGAACACGCAGCACACCGTCCAGCTCACCGAGACGGCCGTCATCAACCAGAAGGTCATCAACGAGACGCGCTTCCAGTTCGAGCGCGACCGGCGCACGCAGCAGGGCGGCAGCAACGACCCCGTCATACGCGTCCTCGAAGCCTTCACCGGCGGCGGCGCGCAGAGCGGGCTGTCCTCGAACAGTCAGGACAGGTTCGAGCTACAGAACTACACCTCCTGGGCCGCGGGCAATCACTCGCTCAAGGCGGGCGCGCGCCTGCGCGCGGATCGTTTGCGCGACGTGTCGCAGCAGAACTTCGCCGGCACCTTCACCTTCGCGAGCGGCCCCGCGCCGCAGTTGGACGCCGCGGGCAACGTCGTGACCGACGCGTCGGGCAACGCCGTGCCGACGCAGATCACGAGCCTCGAACGCTACCGCCGCACGCTCCTCTTGCAGGGAAGTCTGTGCGCCGCCAACACCTGTAGCCCGGCCGCGCTGGCCGAGATACGCGCGCGCGGCGGCGGCCCCACGCAGTTCTCCATCTCGGGCGGCGACCCGCAGGTCTCGGTCACCTACATCGACTTCAGCCCGTTCATACAGGACGACTGGCGCGTGCGGCCGAACCTGACCGTCTCGGCGGGCCTGCGTTACGAGAAGCAGAACAACATCGGCAGCAACCTCGACTTCGCGCCGCGCCTCGCCTTCGCGTGGTCGCCCGCCGCCGACCCGCGCAAGCAGACGACCGTCATCCGCGGCGGCTTCGGCGTCTTCTTCCAGCGCTTCGGCCAGAACCTGACCTTGCAGGCCGCGCGCACGACCGGCGGCGCGCAGCAGTTCCTCGTCACAGACCCGGCCGTGCTCGACCAGGCCGTCTTCACGCCCGGGGGCGTCGGGAACGTGCCGACGCCCGAGCAGCTCGCCTCGTTCCAGTTGCAGCGGACGCTCCGCCAGGTGGCGCCCGACCTGCGCACGCCCTACACGATGCAGACGGCCTTCAGCGTCGAGCGCCAACTGCCCCACCGCGTCACGCTCTCGGTGAGCTACATCGGCGCGCGCACGCTCCACGCCCTGCGCTCGCGCAACGTCAACGCGCCGCTGCCGGACGCGGCCGGGCGCCCCCTGCGCGACGCCGCGGGCGCGCTGCTGCGCCCCGACCCGACGCGCGGCAACGTCTTCCAGTTCGAGTCGAGCGGCGTCTTCAACCAGCACCAGCTCGTCGTCAACGTCAACAACCGCTTCAGCCGCGCCTTCACGCTCTTCGGCAACTACACGCTGAACTTCGCGCGGAGCGACACGGACTACGCGGGCAACTTCCCCGTCAACCAGTACGACCTGCGCGGCGAGTACGGCAACTCGGCGCAGGACACGCGCCACCGCCTCTTCGTCGGCGGGGCCATCAACGCCCTGCCGTGGGGCGTCCGCCTCAACCCGATACTCGTCGCCAACTCGGGCCGCCCCTTCAACATCACCGTCGGGCGCGACCTCAACGGCGACACGCTCTTCACGGAGCGCCCGGCCTTCGCCACAGACCTCTCGCGGGCGAGCGTGCGCCGCACGCCCTACGGCGACTTCGACCTCGACCCGCAGCCCGGTCAGACCATCATCCCGCGCAACTACGGGCGCGGGCCCGCCTTCTTCTCCTTCAACCTGCGCATGAGCAAGACCGTCGGCTTCGGCGAGCTGACCGCGCGCGGCGCGGGCGGCGCGCGCGGCGGCGGGGGCCGCAGGGGCGGGGGCGGCGGAGGCGGCCGTGGCGGCGGTCGCGGGGGCGGCGGACGAGGCGGCGGGGGCGGCGGCGGTGAGAGCTTCGGCGGGGGCGAGTCCGCGGAGCACCGCTACAACCTGACCTTCAGCGTCAACGTGCAGAACCTCTTCAACCACCCGAGCCTCGGCACGCCGGTCGGCAACCTCAACTCGCCCTTCTTCGGGCAGTCCGTCGGCAGCGGCGGCCGCTTCGGCGCGGGCGGCGGGGGCGGCGGCCAGGGCGGCGGCGCTCGCCGCGTAGACCTTCAGCTACGCTTCAACTTCTGATGCTGCGCGCGCGTGACCTCCGGCTCGCACTGAAGGCGGCGGCCGCGTGCCTCGCGCTCGCGGCCGCCGCGGGCTGCGACGCGCGCGGCGGCCGGTCCGGGCCGGCCGCCGCTGCCGCCGACCGTACGCGCGCGCTCTACGACCGAAGCTGCGCCACCTGCCACGGCCCCCAGGGCGAGGGCAAACAGGTCGGCACGATGAACGTCCCCTCGCTCCGGCAGGGCGCCGCGCTGAACGACCCCGACGAGCGACTCTTCTCGCAGATCGCCGACGGCGGCAGGGGGATGCCGCCCTTCAAATACACCCTCGACGACCGACAGATCGAAGACCTCGTCCGCTTCGTCCGCGAAGAGATACAGAAGAGATAGGGGCTAGAGGCTTGCGGCTAGTCGGCTTCCGCCTCGCGGGACACGCGCCCGGCGGCGATAAGGTTTTTGACTAGCCTCCAGCCTCTAGCCCCTTGCCTCCGGCAACTAGCGGAGCTTGATTTCGATGAGCGGTGTGGGCGCGCGCTCGCTGGTGGCGAGGAGCGACGAGCCGTCGAGCGTGTAGCAGACCGCCTCGCCCTGTATGCGGAGGCCGAGCGGGACGGCCGTGGGCTTCTGCGCCCAGATGTCGTCGAAGCCCCGCGCGCCCGCGGGGAGCGTCAGCTCGTAGCCCTGCGCGTAGTCGCAGAGCGCGACGCGCGTCCCGTCGGGCGAGATGTCGCCGCCCGTGACGAGCGTGCCGAAGAAGTCTGGGCCGCGCAGCACGGCCACGCGCGTGAGGGCGTGTACTTCGCCCGCGCCGTAGGGCGCGGCCAGCTTGTAGACGCCCGCGGCCTCGGCCGTCTTCGTCACCACGTAGAGGTCGCCCGTCCGCGGGTGGACGAGAAGCGCCTCGGCGTTGTGCGCGCCGTCCGGGTACTTGAGCCGTATGGCCTCGGCCGGCTCGGTCTCGCGCGCGCCGCCCTGCGCGCCTTCCGTGACCTGCGGCTCGGGGAAGCGGTAGACGACCACGAACTCGCGCCCGCGTTCGTTGTCGCCGATGTCGCCCGCGTAGAGGTACGACCGCCCCGCGGCGGGGCCGGGGCCGGCGGCGATGTCTTCCCAGTCGAGCGCCTGCGCGCCCGAGACGCGCCACTTGCCGCGCGCGCGCCCGCGGCGGTCGAAGGCGTAGACGAAGGGGCCGTCGCCCGAGTCGTTGTGCGTCCAGAAGAGGCCGGGGTTGCGGCGCGAGGCGACCAGCCCGCTGCTCTCGCGCACGGCGCGGTCTTCGAGCGTGGCTATCTGCGCGGGAGTGGCGCGCGCGACCGGCGCCGCGCCGCGCGCCTGCGCTTCGGGCCCGGCGGCGTCCGCGCGCACCTCCGACTGCGCCATCCGGCGCTCGCCCGGCCCCGACGAGTGGCACGCCGCCGCGCACGCGGCGAGCAGCGCGATTTTTAAGGCGAACGTTCTCAAAGCCCTCATCGGTTCCTTCGGCCGGCGGCGGTATGATGAAGCGTCCACCCGCCACCGCGGGTGGTTCTGACTTCGGCCCGGATAGAGTATCATCAAAAGCACGCACACAACTTAAGGCGACGCACGACACCACCTTCTTACGAGTGAAAAAGATGCGACCCAGAAACTTCGGCCTACTCCTGTTCGCCCTGCTCGCGCTCGCGCCCGCGCACGCCCGCGCGCAGGACAAGCTCCTGACCATCGAAGACATCTTCGACCCCGCGAAGCGCGTCAACTTCTCCGGCACCTCGGCCAACGTCGAATGGCTCGCCGACGGGACGCACTACCTACAGGCCAGACGCCAGAACGGCGCGACCACGCTGCTGCGCGTGGACGCGCGCACGGGCGAGGCCGCGCCCTTCTTCGACGCCGCGCGGATGGAGGCGGCGCTCTCGAAAGTACAGGGCGTCACGGCCGAGCAGGCGCGGCGGCTCGCCCGCCAGGGCTCGTACCGCCTGAACCCCGCGCAGACGGCCGTGCTCCTGAACGCCGGGGGCGACCTCGTCTACTACGAGCTGAACTCCGACGCCGCCGTGCGCCTGACGACGACGCCCGACGAGGAGACCGAGGAGGACTTCAGCCCCGACGGCGCGCTCGTCAGCTTCGTGCGCGCAAACGACCTCTACGTCGTTGACCTCAAGACGCGCGCCGAGCGGCGGCTGACGAAGACCGGCGACGCGAAGACCCTCAACGGCGTGCTCGACTGGGTCTACGAGGAGGAGGTCTACGGGCGCGGCAACCGGCGCGGCTACTGGTGGTCGCCCGACTCCTCGCGCATCGCCTACCTCAGCATCGACGAGCGCCCCGTCCACGCCTTCCCCGTCGTAGACCACATCCCCCGCCGGCAGGTCTTGGAGGACACGCCCTACCCGCTCGCGGGCGACCCGAACCCGCTCGCGCGCCTCGGCGTCGTCGGGGCCGCGAATGGTGAGACGCGCTGGGTCAAGACCGAAGGGTACGAGCCGGCCGACTTCCTTGTAGTCCGCGTCTCGTGGTCGCCAGACTCGCGCCGCGTCGTCTACCAGGCGCAGAACCGCGAGCAGACCTTCCTCGACTTAAACGCCGCAGAGCCCGCGACCGGCGACACCTCGCGCCTCTTCCGCGAGACGACCAAGGCGTGGGTCGAGCCGGCCGACGACAACCCGCGCTGGCTCAAGGACGGCTCCTTCCTCTGGCGCAGCGAGCGCACGGGCTACCTGCACGTCTACCACTACGGGTCGGACGGCAAGCTCGTCAAACAGTTGACGGACGGCCCGTGGGAGGTGCGAGGGCTGGACGCCGTGGACGAGGCCGGCGGCTGGCTCTACTTCCACGGCACGGAGCACAGCCACATCGCGGAGCACGTCTACCGCGTGAGGCTCGACGGCTCCGGCCTCAAGCGTCTTTCGGAGGCGGAGGGGAACCACCGCCCCAGCTTCAGCCCGACGGCCGCGTACTTCGTGGACAGTTGGAGCGACGTGAACACGCCGACGCAGGTGCGGCTCTACAACGCGGACGGCTCGCTCGTGCGCGCGATAGAGGAGAACCGCGTGGCGGCGCTCGGGCAGTACAAGCTGGGCAAGGCCGAGTTTATGCGGGTGAAGACGCGCGACGGGTTCGAGATGGAGGCCATGATGATCCGGCCGCCGGACTTCGACCCTTCGAAGAAGTACCCCGTGCTTGAGTTCACATACTCCGGCCCGCACGCGCCGCAGGTGAAGAACTCGTGGGGCGGCTCGACCTACATGTGGCACCAGTTGCTCGCGCAGAAGGGCTACATCATCTGGTACTGCGACAACCGCTCGGCGAGCGGCAAGGGCGCGCAGTCGGCGTGGGTCTCCTACAAGAACTTCGGGCCGCTGGAGCTGCGCGATTTAGAAGACGGGCTCGCGTACCTGAAGACCCTGCCCTACGTGGACGGCTCGCGCGTAGGCATCTGGGGCTGGAGCTTCGGCGGGTACATGACGACCTACGCGCTGACGCACAGCAAACAGTGGAAGCTCGGCGTGGCGGGCGGGACGGTGGCCGACTGGGCCAACTACGACTCCATCTACACGGAGCGCTACATGCTGACGCCCGAGCACAACCCCGCAGGCTACAAGGCCGGCTCGCCGCTCGCCGGGGCCGCGAACCTCTCGGGCAAGTTGATGCTCATCCACGGCGCGATTGACGACAACGTCCACATGGCGAACACCATCCAGCTCGCCTACGAGTTGCAGAAGGCCGGCCACCAGTTCGAGCTGATGCTCTACCCCAAGTCGCGCCACGGCGTCACCGACCCGCTCCTCGTCAAGCACATGCGCCAGATGATGACCGACTTCATCACGGCGAACCTGTGAGGGGGGAAGTAGACAGTAGACAGTAGACAGTAGACAGTAGGAAACCGAAGGCGGCGCGCCCGACTTATTAACCGGGCGCGCCGCCTTTCTGTCTACTGTCTACTGTCTACTGTCTACTGTCTACTGTCTACTTCCTACTCCCCCTCACGCCCGGACGCTGCTCAGGTCGGGGTCGGCCTTCGGCTCGGCCGCGGGCGCGTGCTCCGCCTTCTGGAGCATCCTGCGGATGGGGATGGAGAGGAGGCCGAGCACGCCGGCCGCCACCATCAGGGCGAGCGCCGTGAAGGTGAAGAGGCGCGGCATCTGTTCGAGCTTCTCCGGGTCGACGAAGCGGCCGACGAGCCCGCCGATGAGGTTGCCGATGGCCGAGGCCAGGAACCAGATGCCCATCATCTGCCCGACGTAGCGGCGCGGGCTGAGCTTCGTCATCGAGGAGAGCCCGACCGGGCTCAGGCACAGCTCGCCGACGGTCTGGAAGAAGTAACTGCCGACGAGCCACCACGCGGCGACCTTGGTGGCGGCCGCGCCGCCGCCCTCGCCGGCCACGATGTTGGCGGCCGGGATCATGACCAGGAAACCCACCCCGGCGAAGAAGAGCCCCATCGAGAACTTCGCCGGCGCGGAGATGTCGCGCCCGCGCGAGCCGAGCTTCGTCCAGAGCGCGGCGAAGAAGGGCGCGAGGAGGAAGATGAAGAGCGAGTTGATGGACTGGAACCACGTCGCCGGCACCTCCCAGCCGAAGACGGTGCGCGCCGTGAAGTCGCGCGCGAAGAGGTTGAGCGAGGTCGGCGCCTGCTCGAACGCCGACCAGAAGATGGAGGCGAAGGCGAAGAGCACGGCGATGACCAGCACGCGCTTCTTCTCGTCCGCGTCGAGCCCGCCGGCCGCGAAGATGTAGGCGAAGAAGAGGACGGCGAGCCCGACGAGGACGTAGGTCATGTACTGGCCGACGGACTGCGCCCTGATGGTGATGACGCCGAGCGCCGTCAGGGCGATGACGACCGCGAGGACGGCGACGCCCGCGCCGAGCACCAATTTCATGCGAGTCTCCTGCCGCGCCTGCGTGGCCGCGTCCGGGTGCCGGGTCGGGGTCATGCCGATGTCGCCGAGCGTGCGCCCCGCGCGCGTGGCGAAGACCGTCAGGCCGATGAGCATGCCGACGCCGGCCGCGCCGAAGCCGAAGTGCCACCCGAACTTCTCGCCGAGGAAGCCCGTGATGATCTGGCCGAAGAAGGCGCCGACGTTGATGCCCATGTAGAAGATCGAGAAGCCCGCGTCGCGCCGCGCCCCGCCCTCCGGGTAGAGGTCGCCGACGATGGCCGAGATGTTCGGCTTCAGGAGCCCCGTCCCGCAGACGATGAGAATCAGCCCGAGGAAGAAGGTCAGTTTCCCGCCCATGAAGGACGACAGGCCGATGGAGATGTGGCCGGCCGAGATGCAGACCGCGCCGTAGAGGATGGCGCGCCTCAAGCCCAAGAGGCGGTCGGCTATCCAGCCGCCCGGCAGCGACGCCAGGTAGACGCTCGCGCCGTAGATGCCGACGATGGCCGACGCCTCGCCGCGCTCGAAGCCGAAGCCGCCGTCGAGGAGCGCCGCCGACATGAAGAGGACGAG
>DASVWB010000350.1:0-12146 GCA_036389815.1 Pyrinomonadaceae bacterium
TTCGACCGCATGGCGCGGACGCCCGCGCGCCTTCTGAAGATGGCGGTGCGCGCCAACTCCATCGCCGACTGCGTCGAAGTCATGCGGCTCATCGAACGCGGCCGGCGCGGAGGGCGCGAGGTGATCGCCGTCTCGATGGGCGAGGCGGGGCTCCTGACGCGCGTGCTCGCGCCCGCCTTCGGCGCATTCCTGACTTACGGCTCGCTCGACGCCGCGCAGGCGACCGCGCCCGGACAGTTGAGCGCGCGTGACCTGCGCGACCTCTACCGCGTCCACACGCTCAACCCGCGCACGCTCGTCACGGGTCTCGTCGGCTCGCCCGTCGGCCACTCGCTCTCGCCGCACATGCACAACGCGGCCTTCGCGGCGCTCGGGCTCGACGCCGTCTACTTGCCACTGGAGGTCGCGGACTTCGCGGGGTTCGTGCGCCGCATGGCCGACCCGCGCACGCGCGAGCTTGAGTGGAACCTGCGGGGCCTGAGCGTCACCGCGCCGCACAAGCAGGCGGTCATGCGTCACCTCGACCGCGTCGCGCCGAACGCGGCGCGCATCGGCGCCGTCAACACGGTGGTCTTCGGAGAGGGGGGCGGGCTCGAAGGCTTCAACACGGACGCCGAGGCGTCGGTCGCGCCGCTCGCGGGGCTGGTCGAATTGAGAGGCGCGCGCGTCGCGGTCATCGGCGCGGGCGGCGCGGCGCGCGCGCTGCTGTGGGCGCTCGGCGAGCGCCGGGCGCGCGCGACCGTCTTCGCGCGCGACGCCGAACGCGGGCGGCGGCTCGCCGAAGAGTTCGGCGTCGGGTCGGCCCCGCTCGAAGGCGCGCACTTCGGCGACTTCGACGTGGTGGCGAACGCGACGCCGCTCGGCACGCGCGGCACGCGCGAGGCGGAGACGCCGGCCGCCGCCGGGCAACTGCGCGGCGCGCGCCTCGCCTACGACCTCGTCTACAACCCGGCCGAGACGCGCTTCCTCCGCGAGGCGCGCGAGGCCGGCTGTCGCACGGCGGGCGGGCTCGCGATGCTCGTCGCGCAGGCCGAAGAGCAGTTCCGCCTCTGGACGGGTCAGTCGCCCCCGCCGGGCGTCGTGCGCGCCGCGGCTGAAAGGAAGTTGGAAGAAGTTGCTAGAGGCTAGTTTAAGACACGTGCGGCGGGGGGCGCGTCTCTCGCCGGAAGCAAGCAGCTAGACTCCAGCTTCTGCCCATAAGCAGATGGAACGTTACAGCCGACAGATTCTGTTCGACGGCATCGGCGGGGAGGGGCAGCGCCGCCTCCGCGCGTCGCGCGTGCTCGTAGCGGGGTGCGGGGCGCTCGGGTCGGCGCAGGTCGAGATGCTGGCGCGGGCGGGCGTCGGCCGCCTGCGCGTCGTAGACCGCGACTTCGTCGAGGAGTCGAACCTGCAAAGGCAGACGATGTTCGCCGAGCGCGACGCGCGCGACCGCTCGCCGAAGGCCGCGGCCGCCGCGCGCCGCGTCGCGGAGATAAACTCCGACGTGGAGTGCGAGGCGTTCGTCGCCGACCTCAACCAGTCGAACGTCGAGCGCATGGTCGAAGGCTGCGACGTGGTGCTCGACGGCACCGACAACTTCGCCACGCGCTTCCTCGTCAACGACGCGTGCGTGAAGCACAACGTCGCGTGGGTCTACGGCGCGGCGGTCGGGAGCTACGGCGTGACGCTGACGGTCAGGCCGCGCGTCACGCCCTGCCTGCGCTGCGTCTTCCCGGAAGTCCCGGCCGCCGGCACCGCGCCGACGTGCGACACGGCGGGCGTCATCATGCCGATCATCGCGGTCGTCGCCGCGGTGCAGGTCACGGAAGCCCTGAAGCTTCTGACGGGCCGGGTCGAAGACCTGCACGGCGGGCTCATGCAGTTCGACGTGTGGCGGAACGAGTGGCGGCGCATCGGGGCGGGCGCGCGCGCGGCCGACTGCCCGGCGTGCGCGCTGGGGCGCTTCGAGGCTCTGGAGGCGGAGACTGGCGAGCTGGCGACCGTGCTTTGCGGGCGCGACGCCGTGCAGGTCACGCCGCGCGGCGACGCCGCGCTCGACCTCGACGCGCTGGCCGCGCGGCTGAGCGCGGCGGGCGAGGTGAAGTCGAACGAGTACCTCGTGCGGCTGCGCGCGGGCGGCTACGAGCTGACCGTCTTCCGCGACGCCCGCGCCATCGTCCGCGGCACGGACGACCCCGCGGTCGCGCGCTCCGTCTACGCGCGCTACGTCGGGACTTGAGAGCGTGGAGATTGATTTCGAGGAGTGTGGAGATTAATTTCAAATTTCAAATTTGAAATTTCAAATTCTTAAAGCCTTCACGCCCTCTGCGCCCCCGCGGCGACTTGCCGCTCGCCCCGTTCGCGGGTTTGAGGTAACGGCGCGCGCGGCTTTCGGGTTATGATTCATGAAGGCGGGCGTGAAGTTAATCAGTCGCACCGTTGGCAGCCCCGCCGCACTCTTGAAAGCGAATCTTGCACTTGATGACTAACAGACGCACGCGCCTCCGCACCCTCCAACTCTTCATCCTTTCGTCGGCAATCCTCTTCGGCGGGAGCGCGGCGCTCGCGGGCGGCCCCGTCGTCTGGCAGACCGACACGCGCGCCGAGATGCTCAACGGCGACTCGCGCGGCGTCTCCGTCACCGACACCGGCGCGCTCATGCTCGCGCCGCGCTTCGCGCAGGTCTTCGACACCGAGCAGGCTTACGTCTGGTCGAGCGCGGCCGACGCGGCCGGCAACGTCTACCTCGGCACCGGCCACGACGGCCGCATCTTCCGCGTCGGCTCGGACGGCAGGGGCTCGCTCCTCTACGACGCGGCCGAGTTGGACGTGACGGCGCTCGTCGTGGGGCGCGACGGCGCGCTCTACGCCGGCACGTCGCCCGAGGGCAAGGTCTACCGCGTCGCCCCGGACGGGAAGGCCGAGGTCTACTTCGACCCGCCGGACAAGTACATCTGGTCGCTCGCCCTGATGGGCGACGGCTCGCTCGCCGTCGGCACGGGCGACACCGGCCGCCTCTACCGCGTGCGCGCGGCCGGCGCCAAGCCCGAGGCGTCGCTCCTCGTGGACACGAACGAGACGCACGTCATCTCGCTGGCGGCCGACGCGGCGGGCAACCTCGTCGCGGGCACAGACCCCGGCGGCCTCGTCCTGCGCGTCTCGCCCGAGGGCAAGACCTTCGCGCTCTACGACTCGCCGCTGCGCGAGATTCACGCGCTCGCGCCCGGCGCCGACGGCTCCGTCTACGCGCTCGCGCTGAGCGACGCGGCCACGGGCCCGCGCCAGTCCTCGGCCGCCTCCACCGTCACGACGCAGACCGTCAGCGCCTCGACGGCCGGGGGGACGGTGACGGGCACCGTGACGACCGACGACGGCAGCGGCGGCGCCGCGCAGGTGACCGCCTTCGGCGTGCAGCAGCAGCCGCAGGCGCGCAGCCGCAACGAACTCAACGGCGCCCGCAGCGCCGTCTTCCGCATCCTGCCCGACGGCGGCTCCGACGTTCTGTGGAGTTCGCAGACGGTCACGGCCTTCTCGGTCGCGGCGGCACCCAACAGGGGCGGCGTGCTCGTCGGCACGAGCGACAAGGGGCGCATCTACTCGGTGACGGACGACGGCCGCGACACGCTCCTGCTTCAGTCCAGCGAGGACCAAATCTCCTCGTTCGTCGTGCGCGGCGCGGAGGTCTTCGCGGCCTCGTCGAACCAGGGCAAGCTCTTCCGCCTCGGCGGCGAGCCGCCGGCCGAAGGGACTTACGAGTCGCCCGTGCGCGACGCGAAGTTCGTCGCCTCTTGGGGGCGCGTCTGGTGGCGCGGGCGCGGGCAGGTC
Organism: Pyrinomonadaceae bacterium; assembly: GCA_036389815.1. Lineage (GTDB taxonomy): Bacteria > Acidobacteriota > Blastocatellia > Pyrinomonadales > Pyrinomonadaceae > QHXN01. Next base: position 3,808 of record DASVWB010000350.1, read on the forward strand.
GAGTTGCAGACGCGCAGCGGCAACACCGAGCGGCCGGACGCGACCTGGAGCGAATGGAGCGCGCCCTACCGCGACCCCTCGGGCGCGGGCGTGACGAGCCCGCGCGCGCGCTTCATACAGTGGCGCGCCGTGCTCAGGCCCGCGCCCGGCGGCGACGCGCGCGTCGAGGACGTGAGCCTCTCTTACCTGCCGCGCAACGTCGCGCCCGAGGTCTTGCAGATTCAACTCCTGCCCGTAGGCATCGCGCTCCAGTCGGCCGTGCAGATGCCGGCCGACCCGAACATCGAGGCTTCCGGCATAGACCCCGCGCTCATCGCGCCGCAGGTGCAGATACCCCCGCGGCGCCTGTTCCAGCGCGGCGCGGTCTCCCTCCAGTGGCAGGCCGAAGACCGCAACGGCGACGAACTGCTCTACTCGGTCTACTACCGCTCGGCCGGCGAGCAGGGCTTCCACCTGCTCAGGGAGAACCTGCGCGACAACTTCTTCTCGCTCGACGGCGCGGCGCTCGGCGACGGGCGCTACGTCTTCAAGGTCGTCGCCTCGGACGCGCCCGAGAACTCCCTGGGGCAGGCGCTGACGGGCGAGCGCGTGAGCGAGCCGGTGGACGTTGACGGCACGCCGCCGGTCGTCCGCGCCGCGGGCGAGCCGCAGGCGGGGGCGGACGGGCACGCGCGCGTGCGCTTCACGGTCGAGGACGCCTCGGGGCGCATACGCCGCGCCGACGTGTCGGTTGACAGCGGCGAGTGGCGCGCCGTCTTCCCCGAAGACGGCATCGCCGACGGCCCGCGCGAGGCTTACGCGCTCGACCTGCCGCTCGCGGGGGCGGGCGAGCACACGATTGCCTTGCGCGCCATTGACGGCAGTGGCAACGTGAGCAGCGCCAGAATCGTCGTAAGACGTTGACGGCCGGGGCGGGCGGGCGGCGCCGCGTCGTACACGATACGGTGCGAGCCCCGACCATACGGTGCGAGGGCGGTCACTCCGGCCGCCGGAAGGCTCGGCAGAACGCGGCGGCGGGCCGTGGCACTGGCCTTGCAAACTTGAGATGGCGAGACTCGCGCGTCTCTCCTTCTCCCTCCCATGCGCGGACGTTGGACATGAGGAGGCCAGGGGTTGTAACCATGAAGTTGCTGAAACAGCTCTTAATCACAACAATCGCTTCGTGCGTGCTCGCCGTCGGCGCGATGGCGGCCGAGCCGCAGAAGAACGATCAGAAGCAGCCGCCGCCGAAGCCGCCGCAGGAGGTGCCGAAGCCGCCGAAGGAGCAGCCGCCGCCGCGCAACGACAACCACGGCAACAGGGGCGGCGGGGGCGACAGTAAAAAGGGGGGGAAGCCCTGACGCTCCTCGCGCGCGGCTTCGCGCCCGGCGTGGGGCGCGTGCGCGACGCGGGGGCCGGGACGCGGGGCGGCTACGCGAAGCGTGGCGGCCGAGACAGGCAGGCGCGCCGGCGCCGGCGGTGAAGAACCCCCGGACGGCGCGCCTGAACTTTTTCCGCAAGGGGGAAACGGAGTTGAAGGTCAAAATTCTGAGGGCAGGAATCTTCGGGCTCGTCGTGTGGGGCGCGCTCCTTTCGCCGCTCGCGCCGGAGGCGGCGGGGCAGGGGAGGCGCGGCCGCGGCGTCTTCGTACAGCCGCAGCCGCAGCAGCGGCGGGGCGACACGCGGCTCATACGGCAGGCCGAGGGCGTCTCGGGCGACCGCTTCGAGTTCGAGACGCAGACGCCGCGCGGCGTGCAGGTCTACTCGGCCGGGCGGCCGAACCCGGCGACGCTGCGCGCCATCGACGCCGGGCTCGCGGAGCTTTTCGCCGTCGCGCGCCGCCACGGCTACCGGCAGATGCTGAGCTACGCCGACTACACGGTCTTCGTCGGCCGCGCAGACCGGCAGCGCGACTCGGCCGGCGCCTACTCGCCCGACATCGCCGTGGGCGCGGCGCAGTACGCCGGGAGCGTCTACGACAAGGGCGGCTACGTCTACGCCGCCGGGATGGTGCTCTCGATGGCGCCGGGCGCGTTCCTCATCGCCGAGCACGAACGCGACTTCGCGCGCGTCTCGAACGTCGCGCGCTACGAGGGCGAGCACATCATCCTCTACCACAACGACCGCGGCCTCTTCTCGCGCACCTACGACCACAGCCGCGGCGGGAGCCATCCGATACTTCAGTAGACAGTAGACAGTAGACAGTAGACAGTAGACAGTAGTCAGTAGAAAAAACAGGCGGCGCGTCCGAAGCCTTCAGGCCGGGCGCGCCGCCTTCTCTTTCCTACTGTCTACTGTCTACTGTCTACTGTCTACTGTCCTTCACTTCATCGCCGTGGCCGTGAGGACGACGACGACCGACTTGTCGGCGATGCTGGTAGTGCCGGCGACGACGCGCTCGCCTTCGCGCAGCGTGACGGGGTTCTTGAAGCCGACCGTCTCGTAGGCCAGCTTGTCGCCGCCGAGCCAGAGCGGCATCTTCAAATCCATGCTGAAGTTCTCGACGTTGACGCGCGCCTGGCCGGCGGCGCTGTCGAGCGTGACGCCCTCGACGGTGTAGCTGTAGTAGACCGGGCTCTTGTTGGCCGGCGTGTCGTTGACGAGCTTCAAGTCGGCGACGCCCTTGTTGAAGTTGCCCCGCCCCTCGCGCGCGCGCACGATCTGCGAGCCCATCACGCTGAAGTTCTTGTAGCCGAGCGACGACTGGAGCTGTTTGACCACGTTGGCCAGCTCCGCCGGGTAGCGGTTGCCGAGCGCCTCCTCGTTCGTGGCGACGAGCATGTAGACGTGGAACTCGACCGAGGGGCGCGCGGGGCGCGCGGCCTCGGGCGTGTCGAGGCGGCGGATGGCCTCCTCGATGACGGCGATGTTCTCGGGGAAGTCGCGCACCGAGATGGTGCGGAATTGCGGGTTGGGGACGACGGCCGCGCCGCGGAAGCCGCTGGTGAGCGGCATGAGCACGTGCGAGAGGCTGATGGGGTCGCGGTTCTTGATGTCGAAGACGCGGCTCGCGAACATCTTCTGGGTGACGTAGTGCTCCTCCTGCTGCTGCTTCGGCTGCTCCGACTGGGCGCGCGCCGCGCCGGCCGCGCAGAGCGCGAGCGCGAGGGCGAGGAATAATCTGCGTGTGGCTGGGTGCATGGTCTCTCCTTCTTCCGTCGTGTGGTCTGGCCGACCGACGCTCGGCACCCTTACACGCGCGCCGGGCGGGAAGGTTGCAGGAAAAGTTGTGGACGCGGCCGGGGGCGGCACGTACAATGCCCGCACCGGCGTTCCCCGGCGAGTGGCGAGTGGCTCCCCGCCTTCAGACCGCCGGGGGCCTATACATTCACCCATCCACGAAAGGACTTTTGACCCGTGATGACGAAAGAGCGTTTGATGCGTGGAGTCGTGTGCGCGGGGCTGGCCGTCGCCGCCTCGTCCGCGCTGTGGGGGCGCGGCTCCGCGCAGGGGCCGCAGGCCGGCGACAAGCCCGTCGAGCAGACGCGCAAGAACATACAGGTCCTGAAGGGGCTCCCCGAGGCGCAGCTCTTCCCCGAGATGAACTTCATCTCGGCCGCGCTCGGCGTGCAGTGCGGCTTCTGCCACGTCAGCCAGGGGAAGGACGCTGCGGGGCGCACCAACTGGGTCTGGGAGAGCGACGACAAGCAGGAGAAGAAGACGGCGCGCGAGATGATGAAGATGGTGCTCGCCGTCAACGGCCCGGAGTTCGGCCTGAGCCGCGGGCAGGTCACCTGCTACACCTGCCACCGCGGTCAGGAGCACCCGCAGAACATGCCGGCGCTCCCGCTGGCCGCCTCCGGCCACGAGCCGCCGCCGGCCGGCGCGCGCCCGACGCCGACGCCCGGCGCGGGCGGCGCGCCCGGCGCGAACCCCGCGCGGCCCGAGCAGCCGACCGTGCAGCAGGTCTTCGACAAGTACGTCGCGGCCGTCGGCGGGCGCGACGCGGTGGCGAAGGCGCAGGCGCTCGTCGTGAAGGGCACGCGCGAGGCGTCGCAGGGGCGTGTGTGGCCGTTCGAGGCCACCCTGAAAGGGCCGGACAAGTTCCTGATGGTCGTCGAAATCCCGCAGCAGGGGACGTTCTCGCAGGCCGTCAACGGCGCCTCCGGCTGGGTCAATAACCCGCGCTCGCGGCGGGCCGTGACCCCGAAGGAGTTGGGCGAGCTGAGGAGCACGGCCGAACTCTTCGGCGTCGTCAAGTTCACGCCGACGCCGACGATGAGGGTGGCGGGGCGCAGGCGCGTGGGCGAACGCGACGCCGTCGTCGTCGTCGACCGCCCGTCGGAGGGCGTGCAGCGGCGCTACTTCTTCGACGCCGAAACGGGACTCCTGCTGCGGATCGTGACGCTCACCGACGCCATCCTGAACCAGCTCCCCGAGCAGACGGACTTCGAGGACTACCGCGACGTGGCGGGCGTCAAGCTGCCGTTCACGGTACGCACTTCCGCCATCGACACCTTCAACAGCTTCACCCGCAAGATCGCCGACATCAGGGCGGGCGTCACCGTTGACGACAAGCTCTTCGACATGCCGCCCGCGCCGCCCGCGCCGGCCGCGACGCCGAAGGAGTAGGGGAAGTAGACAGTAGACAGTAGACAGTAGACAGTAGGAATACCGTTACTAACGAGTCGTTCGGGTGTCGGCGTCAACAACGGCAGGGCGGAGCGCTACTGTCTACTGTCTACTGTCTACTGATTCACAATGCGACGCATCGATCTCACGAAGGCGCAGGCCGCGCGGTCGTCCACGATACGCGACATCAACCGGCAGTTCGTCCTCAACTACATACGCGACCGCGAGCCCATCTCGCGCGCCGACATCGCCCGCTCGACCGACCTCCAGCGCTCGACCGTCTCGACCATCGTCGAGGAGCTGAAGGAGGAGGGGCTCATCGAGGAGATAGGCGCGGGCGCTTCGACCGGCGGGCGGCGCCCGACGCTTTTGCGCCTGCGCGCCGCGGGCGCGACGGCCGTCGGCGTGGACATCACGCCCTCTTCGACCACCATCGTCACCAGCGACCTCGTCGGGCGCGTGCTCACGCGCGAGAGCTTCGAGAACAGCCCGCGCCCCGAGGAGTTGGCCGCGCAGGTCATCGGCCGCCTGCGCGAGATTGCGGCGCGCGAGCACCAGGGCGCCATCGCGGGCGTCGGCGTGAGCCTCCCCGGCCTCGTTGACACGGGGAAGGGGCGCGCCATCTACATCCCCTACTTCCGCTGGCGCGACTGGCCCATCGCGGAGGAGATAGAGCGCGCCACGGGCTTGAAGGCGCTGGTGGACAACGACGCCAACGCGGCCGCGCTCGCCGAGCTTTGGTTCGGGCTGCCCGAGGTGAGCGGCGCGCGCGACTTCATCATCGCGCTCGTCGGCGCAGGCATCGGCACCGGCATCGTCTTCGACGGGCAGATATACCGCGGCGAGCGCGGCGCGGCCGGCGAGTTCGGCCACATGGTCGTCGCGCAGGGCGCGCCGGTCGCGTGCTCGTGCGGCAACCGCGACTGCTGGGAGGCGTTCGCCTCGGAGCGCGCGGCCGTGGCGCGCTACGCGAACAACGCGGGCGGCGCCTCTCCCGCCTTCACCGAGGTGGTAGACCGAGCGCTCGGCGGCGAGCCGGCGGCCATCGACGCGCTGACCGAGACGGCGCACTACCTCGGCATCGGTATCTCGAACCTCATCGTCGGGCTCTCGCCCGAGGCCGTCGTCGTCGGCGGCCAGATCACGCGCGCCTGGCCCCTCATCGCGCCCTCGCTCGAAGAGACCATCCAGCGCAGCATACGGCGCGGGCTCCCCTCGGCGCGCATCGTCGCCTCCAACCTCTCCGAGCCGACCGTCATGGGCGCCATCAGCCTCGTCCTCGCCAGCAAGTTCGGGCTCGCGGAAGGGTGAGGGGGGAAGTAGACAGTAGGGAGTAGACAGTAGACAGTAGACAGTAGACAGTAGAAAAAACCGTCGGCAGTTAATGAGCCGTCCGCATGTCAGCGGCGACGACCGTGACGCGGAGCGCTACTGTCTACTGTCTACTGTCTACTGTCTACTGCTTCCATATGCTTACAGCCGAGGTCGTCATCGTCGGGGGCGGGGTCGTGGGGGCGAGTGTGGCCCATCATCTGGCCGCGCGCGGGTGCCGGGACGTGTTGGTGTTGGAGCGTGGGGCGCGGCCGGGGGAGGGGAGCACGGGGCGCGCGACGGGCGGCTTCCGCGCGCAGTTCGGGACGGAGGTCAACGTCCGGCTCTCCCTCCTCTCGCGCGAGAAGTTGTTGCGGTTCGAGGAGGAGACGGGCGTCAACTCCGGGTACGTACAGCGCGGCTACCTCTTCGTCGCGCACGACGAGGCCGCGCTGGACGCGCTCGTCGAAGCGCAGGGCGTGCAGTACGAGTGCGGGCTGCACGAGCCATACCTCGTGCGCGGCGCGGACATCGCGCGGCTCAACCCGGCCTACAACCTCGACGGCGTGGTCGGCGGCGTCTACTGCGACACGGACGGCTTCATACGCCCGCTGGAAATCCTGCGCGGCTACACCGAGGCGGCCGCGCGCGCGGGCGTGGGCTTCCGTTACGGCGTCGCGCTCGAAGGCGCGGAGGGGGGTGGCGGCGGGAGGGCCTGGACGTTAAAGACCACCGCGGGCGAAATCTCGGCCGGCGTCGTGGTCAACGCCGCGGGCGCGTGGGCGGCCGAGGTCGGGCGGAAGTTCGGCGCGGACGTCCCCGTCGCGCCGCTCCGCAGGCAGGTCGCGGCCACCGTGCCGACAGACATCCTGCCCGAAGAGATGCCGATGACCATCAACGTCGGCGACGGCTTCCACCTGCGCGTGCGCGACGGGCGCGCGCTCCTGCTCTGGCCGGACGAGCCGCGCCCCGGCCGCGACCCCTTCGACACAGGCTTTGACGAAGACTGGCTCAAGACCGTCGTCGAGAAGGCGCACGCGAACGTGCCCTGCCTGAAGGCGGTCGGGATAGACCGCGCGGCCTGCTGGGCCGGCCTCTACGAGATGTCGCCGGACAGGCACGCGCTCCTCGGCCGCGCGAACGGCTTCCGGAACCTCTACCTCGCCGCCGGCTCCTCCGGGCACGGCGTCATGCACGCGCCCGCGCTCGGCCACCTCCTCGCCGAAATCATCCTCGACGGCGCGGCGCACACCCTCGACACGCGCGCCCTCCGCCCCTCCCGCTTCGCCGAAGGCGAACCCAACGCCGGCCCGTCGCTCCTCTGAGCGCGCCGCCCGAAACGTTTTCACCGCCCGCCGCATACTCAGACAGGGGACAGCCCAGTCGCGCCCCCGACGCCGGCCCTAATCTGCCCTGACCGGGCCGAAACCGTGCCGGTCACGTGGCGGCGCAGTCTCCGCCGAAGGGGCGCGTGCCGCGGGGTCGCCGCCTTGGGGATGATTTTATTGTCAAAGCTCTGCGGGGTGTAGTTTGATGTCGCCCGCCGCACCGCCGGGAGGCCGCTTCCGCGCACGGGGCCGCCTTTCGACGAGCGCACCACCCGCGGCCATCCGCCGGGGCGCGACGCGTGACCCCGCGCTCCCATCAACCTGAAGCACCGAGGAGAAAACTCACACGATGCCCCTACGCATACACGCCGCCGTCGCCAACCTTCGCCCGGCGCCGAACACCAACTTGGCGCCGCTCACGCAACTGCCCGCGGGGCACCCCGTCGAACCCCTCGGCGCATTGCAGGGGGCCTTCCGCCCCTGCCGCGCCACCATAGACGGCTTCAGCCTCGACGGCTTCGTCCACGCGTCCCTGCTCCGCGAGGAGATAAACCCGATGGTCGACCGGCTCATCGAGACCGTCGGCCGCGAGTTTAAGTTCTTCAAGTTCGGGCAGCAGTTCGAGCAGCACCCCCTGTCCCAGGAGAGGATCAAATCCTACTGGCACTCCTTTCAGACTACCGCCCCGCCCGTGAGCGAGCCGTGGTCGGCCGCCTTCGTCAGCTTCTGCATGAAGAAAGCCGACCTCGACCTCTCGTTCAAGTTCGCCGGCAGGCACACGACCTACCTCAGCGACAGCAAAATAGCCAAGCTGAACAACGACTCCTCGCGGGCGTACTGGGCCGTCAAGCTCAGCGAGAGGGTCGTGACGGTGGGCGACCTCGTGGCCGCCTTCCGCACGGGCGGGTCTTGCGGCACCGCGACCAAGACCTACGACAGCCTGCCCGGCGACTTCTGCGCGCACACCGACGTGGTCGTGGCCATCCACGGCGACAGGGCGCTCGCCATCGGCGGCAACGTCGGCAACACCGTCATGTTCAAGGAAATCCCGCTGACCCCGAACGGGCGCGTCAAGGCCGGCAATAAACGCATCACCACCATGGCGCGTAACTTCTGAAACCTTCTCCCGAAGGAAGAGGCGGGGGGCTT
>DASVWB010000351.1:0-2540 GCA_036389815.1 Pyrinomonadaceae bacterium
GACGGCGAGCCAGGCTAACAGCAGATGCCGCGCGAGTCTTAGGAGCATGATTCCTCCCCCTCCGGGGAGCATGATTCCTCCCCCTTCGGCTCGGGCGTCAACGCAGGTGCTTGTTGAAGAATTCGAGCGTGCGCGACCACGCCAGTTTGGCGGCCGCCTCGTCGTAGCGCGGCGTCGTGTCGTTGTGGAAGCCGTGCTGCTTGCCGTCGTACATGTAGAGCGCGTACGCCTTCTTGTTGGCCTTGAGCGCCGCCTCGTAAGCCGGGATGCCTTCGTTGACCCGCTGGTCGTTGCCCGCGTAGTGCAGCAGCAGCGGCGCGGAAATTTTGGGCACGTCCTCGGCCCCCGCCTGCCGCCCGTAGAAGGCGACGCCCGCGTTCAGGTCGGCGCCCAGCCGCACGGCCAACTGGTTCACCATCCCGCCGCCGAAACAGAAGCCGACGGCGCCCAGCTTGCCCGTGGACTCCGGGCGCGCCTTGAGCCACCGGGCCGCCGCGACGAAGTCCTCGGTCATCTTCTTCCCGTCCACCTGCCGGAAGAGGGCGGCGCCCTTCTCGTCGCTGCCCGGGAAGCCGCCGACCGAGGTCAGCCCGTCGGGCGCGAAGGCGACGAACCTAGCGAGCGCGAGGCGGCGCGCAACGTCCTCGATGTAGGGGTTGAGCCCGCGGTTCTCGTGGATGACGAGCACGGCGGGGAACTTCTTTCCCTGCGCAGGGCGGGCCAGATAGCCCTTGACGGAGCCGTTCCCCGCGGGGGACTGCACGACCTCGTAGCCGACCTTGATGCGCTTGTCGTCGGGCGGCACCTGCTGCGCCCAGGCGTAGTTTGGTCTCAGCCCCTCGAAGATGGCCGCGACGGTCAGGCCGCCGACGGCGAACTTGCCGGCGCGGTCGAGGAAGGTGCGGCGGTCGATGTCGCCGTGCTGGTACTCGTGAAAGAGGTCTAACAACTCCTGCGGGTAATCGGATGCTGCTTTACGTTCCATTCTCTCTCCTCGCGTGGTATGAAGCGGGTCGGGGGGTGATTATCCCGGCCCGGCCGTGAACCGTTAAGGCCGCCGAGCCCGCCGTCCCGACCGGGAAACCGCCTCATAAGTTAGCACGGCGACGGCCGGATCGTTCAGGCGGCGGTCTGATTGTTGGTGCGCGCGGGGCGGCGTTTGGGGTATAAAGGCGCGTGCGCGTTCTAGGCATCGACCCGGGCAGCGAGACGACGGGGTGGGGCGTGGTCGAGGGCGACGCGCGCCGCTACGCGCTCGTCGACTTCGGCACGGTGAAGGCGAACCCGCGGGAGCGTTTCGCGGCGCGGCTGCTGAAGATCAGCGTGGGCGTCGAGGCGCTGATCGAGAGGTTCCGCCCCGACGTGTGCGCGGTCGAGGAGGCGTTCTTTGCCGTCAACCCGAAGACGGCGCTCAAGCTCGGGCACGTGCGCGGCGTGGTGCTGCTCGCGGCCGAGCGCGCGGGCGTCGAGATAGCCGAGTACGCGCCGCGGCTCATCAAGCAGACGGTCGTCGGCTACGGCGCGGCCGAGAAGCAGCAGGTGCAGGAGATGATGCGCGTGCTGCTGAAGATGAAGTCGGTACCGACGCCGCACGACGCCTCGGACGCGCTGGCCGTCGCCGTCACACACCTGCACCAGGGGGCGCGTCCGCAAGTCTCGAAGTCGAAGACGCCTCAGGCGCGCGCGCGGCTCGAAGCGCTGCTCGCGGCGAACCCGCGCCGGCGCGCGCCCCGCCGCTGACGATTCCGTCCAAGACCCTCCGCCAGGGGCCCAACCTCAAACCCGACCCGACAGAAGGAGGGCGAGGCCGTGCCTCAAAAATTTCCTAACGTCTTATCCAGTCGAACCCTTCGCGCGTACGCCGCGGCGCTCGCGCTGGCCTGCTTCGCGCACGCGGCCGCCGAGGCGAAGGCGGGGCGCAAGACGGCGGCCGGCGCGCGCGCGGCCGTCGTGGTGGACGAGCGGCTGGCGGCGCTGCGCGACGCGCCGCGGCTGACGGCGAACCTCGTGCGAAGGCTCGGGCGCGGGAGGGTCGTACGGCTTACGGGCGCGAGCGCCGCGCGCGACGGGGTGACGTTCCTGCGCGTCGCCGTGACGCGCAGGACTTCGGGGTGGCTCCAGGCCGACGCGGTCGTGCGCCCGGCGGTCGCGGGCGAGGACGCGCGGCTGCTCCGGCTCGCGCGCGCCTCCGAGGATTTCGAACGCCTCGCGCGAGCCCGCATCCTGCTCGACGCCTTCCCGCGCTCGGCGCTGCGCCCGGCCGCGCTCCTGCTCTACGGCGACGCGGCCGAGGAGGCGGCGGCGCGGCTCTCGCGCGAGGCCGCGCGCCGGCTCGACGCGCGCGAGCTGGAGGCGGGCGGCGCGCCCCCGGCCAGCTACTTCCTCAACTACAGCGGCCTCGACCGCTGGAGGCGGCAGGGCGTCGTCTTCACCTTCGACGCCGCGGCGAAGCGCTTCCGCTACGACGGCGCGGCGTGGCGCGAAATCCTCCGCCGCCACCCGCAGAGCCCCGAAGCGGCCGAGGCCCGCGCGCGCCGCAA
>DASVWB010000352.1:0-29305 GCA_036389815.1 Pyrinomonadaceae bacterium
CGAAAGGCGGCGTGCCTCTCGTTCGTCACTCATCACCCATCACTCGTCACTCCCGCGGTTCTGTTTGCCGATTGCCTGCCGAGGGTTGATAATGCAGGCGCCGGTTCGAACAAGCGTGCGGGGGCCGTCGCCCCCGAACCCGCGCGAGGGAGCGCGGCCGAAAGCCCTCGCCTTACGCCGCGCCGTACTTCCGCCTCCGTAAGTTTTCCGATGACCCCCAAAGACGAATCGAACGGGGACCAAGACCCCGCCGCGCTCCTCGACACGGCACGCCCCGAAGAGGGCCGACTGCGCCTCATCCTCGACGCCATCCCCGCGCCCGTCTCGTACGTGGACGCCGGGATGCGCTTCCGCTACAACAACCGCGCCTACGACGCCTGGGTCGGCCGCCCGCACGACTCGCTCTACGGCGCGCACGTCCGCGACGTGCTCGGCGAGCGCGCCTACGCCGAAATCCTCCCTTACGCCGAGCGGGCGCTCGCCGGCCGCGAGGCCGTCTTCGAGCGCGAGCTGGAATACGCCGACGGCACGCGCCGCTTCGTCTGCGTCTCCTACACCCCGGACTTCGACGCGGGCGGCCGCGTGCGCGGCTTCGTCGTGGCCGTGCGCGACCTCACGGAGCGCAAGCGCGCCGAGGACTCGATGCGCTTCCAGGCGCACCTGCTCGACGCCGTCGAGCAGGCCGTCATCGCCACAGACCTCGCGGGCCGGATCACCTACTGGAACCGGCACGCCGAGCGGCTCTACGGCTGGCCGGCCGCGGAGGCCGTCGGCCGCAGCGTGCTTGAGACGACGCCGGCCGACACCTCGGCCGAGCAGGCGGCCGAGATCATGGCGCGGCTCGCCGCGGGCGAGACGTGGTCGGGCGAGTTCGGCGTGCGCCGCCGCGACGGCACGAGCTTCCCCGCGCTGGTCACGGACTCGCCCATCCGCGACGAGGCGGGGGGCCTCGTCGGCGTCGTCGGCGTCTCGGCCGACATCACCGAGCGCAAGCGCGCCGAGGCGGCCGTCCGCGAGGCCGAGCGCCGCGCCCTGCGCGAGTACGAGACGCTCCTGCACCGCCTGACGCACCTCGCCGAGTCGCTGGGGACGGCGCGCGACCACCTGACCATCTTCCGCGACCTGCTCGACTTCGCGCTGGTGAGCGTCCCCTGCATCGGCATCTTCATCTCGCTCTACGACGAGGCGCGCGACGTGCGCGTCGCCAAGTACGCGTGGGGCGACGGCGAGGAGGTGGACGTCTCGCAACTCCCGCCGATGCCCGTCACGGCCTCGGGGCCGAACAGCCAGGCCGTGCGGACGAAGCAGGTCGTCATCACGAACGACTACTGGGAGATGAAGCGGAAGGGGCGCGGGCAGTTGGGCGTGCTCGTCGGGCCGGACAACGGGATGCGGCCGCAGTCCTCGCTCGTCGTCCCGATGGCGACGATGGGGCGCACCGTCGGCACCGTCGAGGTGCAGTCCTACGAGAACCACGCCTACCGCGAGGAGCACGTGACGGCCATGCGGATGGCGGCCAACCTCGCGGCCGTGGCGCTGGAGAACATGCGGCTCCTCCAGTTCGAGACGCGCGCGCGCGAGGCGGCCGAGGAGGCCTCGCGCCTGAAGGACGAATTCCTCGCCACGCTCTCGCACGAGCTGCGCACCCCGCTGACGGCCATCCTCGGCTGGGCCTCGATGCTGCGCGACAGCCGCCTCGACGAGAAGACCTTCCGGACGGCCGTCGAGATAGTCGAGCGCAACGCGCGCACGCAGCAGCAGATCGTCGACGACATCCTCGACGTGTCGCGCATCATCACCGGCCACCTCCAGCTCGACGCCGAGCCGACCGACCTCGGGCAGGTCGTCGAGGCGGCCGTGGACACCGTGCGCCCCGCCGCCGCGGCCAAGGGCATCACCCTGCGCGCCGTGCTGGACCCGGGCGCGGGCGCCGTCATGGGCGACCCCCGCCGCTTGCAGCAGGTCGTCTGGAACCTGCTGCTGAACGCCGTCAAGTTCACGCCCATCGGCGGCGAGGTCGGCGTCCGCCTGGTGCGGGCCGGGGCGCACGCGCGCCTCACCGTCACGGACAACGGCGCCGGCATCCGCCAGGGCTTCCTGCCCTACGTCTTCGACCGCTTCCGGCAGGCCGACCAGTCCACGACGCGCACGCACGGCGGCCTCGGGCTCGGGCTCTCAATCGTTCGTCACCTGGTGGAGCAGCACGGCGGGACGGTGCGCGCCGAGAGCGAGGGCGAGGGGCGTGGCTCGACCTTCACGGTCGAACTCCCCGAATTGCGGAATCCGGATTCCGGGTCGCTGGTCGAAGAGAGCGCGGGCGGCGAATCCGCGACGCGCAACCCGCAGTCCGAACTCCTGAAGGGCTTGAGCGTGCTCGTCGTGGACGACGAGCCGGACGCGCTCCGGCTCATCGCGACGGTGCTGAAGATGCGCGGGGCGGGCGTGACGGCCGTCGGCTCGGCCGAGGCGGCGTGGCGGGCGCTGGAGGCGGCGTGGCCCGACCTGCTGCTGTGCGACATCGGGATGGCGGGCGAGGACGGCTACCAGCTCATCCGCCGCGTCCGCGGGCTGGGCGGCGAGCGCGGGCGGCGGCTGCCGGCCGTAGCCCTCACGGCCTACGCCGGCGAGGCCGACCGCGCCCTCGCGCTCGAAGCCGGCTTCCACCTCCACGTCCCCAAGCCCGTCGACCCGGCCGCCCTCGTCGAGACCATCGCCGGCCTCGCGGGCAAGAGCAGAGGTTAGAGGTTAGTTGAGCAGAGGCCAGGGGCTGGTTAAGAACTCCCGCGCGGGTCGGAGGCCCGACGCCGCCGGGAAGCTTTTAACCAGCCCCTGGCCTCTAACCCCTAGCCCCTAACCTCTAATTCTAGAAGTCCCCGCCGCAGGTGTCGTGGCCGCAGTCGCAGTCGATCTGGATGTTGTGCTCGGTGCTCTGGCAGTGGACGCTACAGAACTTCTCGCCCTTCTCGACGGGGCAGGTGCAGGGCGGGTTCTTGCAGGTGTTGGCGTCGCCTCTCTTGGTCTCGTCGGCCATCTTCGCGGTTCCTCCGGGTTGTGCTTTTCTTAAAAAGATTGCTCCGGTTCTATGCCAAATCGCGCGGAGAGTCAAGAAGGGGGAGGAACAGTAGGCAGTAGACAGTAGGCAGTAGACAGTAGACAGTAGCGCCCCGCGGCGCGCGCGTTGACGCTGGTACTCGGAAGATTCACCGGCGGCGGTTTTCTACTGTCTACTGCCTACTGTCTACCGTCTACTCCCTTGTCCTCACAGCTTCCTCCTCAGGAAGCTCACGATCTTCCAGCCGTCGAGGTAGACCCAGGGGCGCTCGCCGCTGGTGTAGTGGCCGCAGGGGAGCCAGGAGACGCTGACGGGGACGCCGGTGGCGCGCACGCCGGCGATGACCTGGCGCGAGAGGTCTGCGGGGAAGGTCAGGTCGTGGCGCGCGGCGATGAAGCGCATCGGCCGCGGGCGCAGCGCCTTGAGCCGCCCCGTGTAGCTCATCGGGCTGATGGGCAGCCATGCCTCGCGCAGCTCTTCGAGCGTGAGCGAGCCCTCGATGCCGGCGCGCACGTGCTGCGTCGAGATGCCGCGCCAGACCACGTCGCCGACGTAGCCGGAGACGTGGTTGAAGACGCCCGCGTCTATCCGTTCGTCGTGGACGAAGGCGAGGAAGGCCGTGCACGAGCCGATGCTCGTCCCCGTCACGCCGACGCGCTCGTAGCCGCGCGCGCGGAGCCACGCGGCGGCCGCGCGCGTGTCCACGACCGCCTGCCGCAGCGACTGGATCGTGCGCCCGATGTTGGGGCTGACCATGTAGTCGGCGCGCTCAAGGCCGGCGGGGCGGCGCGCCTCGTGGTAGGGGAGCGTGAGGCGCAGCGCCGCCAGCCCCAGGCGCGCGAGCAGCCGGCAGAGCGCGACGTGGCTCTCCTCGTCGGCGTTCCACTGCGGGAGGACGACGACGGCGCGGCGCGCGGCGCGCCCGTTCTTCGCCGGGCGCTTCGGCGGCTGCTCGGGGAAGAGGCGCGCGCGGGCCGTGTTGTTCTCGGGCGAGGGCGTCTGGACGCCGCTCGTCCACGTCAGCAGGTCGCCGCGCAGCTCGTAGTCTCCGACGGGCGGGAGCGCGTAGAACTCGTCGCTGCGCGCGACCGCCTCGCGCGACGCGGCGAGGACTGCCGCGCGCGGGTCGCCGCCCTCCACGCCCGGCGCGAACAGCTCCGCGCCCCACTCGAACGGGCGCACGACGCGGTTCGTGTCGCGCGTCGCGTGCCGCCGCTCCTGCGCCCTGATGATTCTGCCCAGCAAGGTTTAAGTCCGAGACCGAAAAGTTATAAGAATGATTGAGCGTTGAATCCTAAAGGCCGCGCGGCGCGGAAGGCAAGCGGGCCGGGCCGCCGCGCGCCGCGCGCGCCGCCTAAAAGTTGAGGCCGCCCCCGGTTCGGCGGGGGCGGCCTCGAACCCTTCCGGGTGCTCGTCGGCTACGGGTGCAGCGTCCAGAAGTTGTAACTGCCGGAGCCGCTGTAGGAGTAGACCTGCCACATGTAGTAGCCGGACGTGCCCGCGTAGGAGATGGTTTCGCTGGAGGTCGCCGTCTCCGAGCGCGCGACGATGACCCACGTCGAGCCGTTCCACTTCAGCAGGTAGAGGTCGAAGTCGGCGCCCGAACTGGGCCCGACCAAGCAGCCCTTGTGCGTGCCCGAGACCGAGCTGAAGTAGTAGGTGCCGTTCGGGTGGTAGTCGTAGTCGCCCGCGAAGCCGAGCGAGCCCGTGTAGAGCGTGCCGCCCGAGCAGGCCGTGGGCGTGCCGCCGCCGCCGGCCGTCGTCAGAGGCGAGTAGAGCAGCCGGTTGGGCGAGCCCGCGCCGATGCCCGTCAGGTGGTTGGTCGTCGCCGTCGAGACGATGGCGTTGGCGACCGTGGCGGGCGAGGCCGCCGTGTTGTTCTGGAGGTAGAGCGCGGCCACGCCCGCGACGTGCGGCGTCGCCATCGAGGTGCCGCTGATCGTGTTCGTCGCCGTGTCGGACGTGTACCAGGAGGAGAGGATGGAGGAGCCGGGCGCGAAGATGTCAACGCACGTGCCGATGTTCGAGAAGTCGGACTTCGCGTCGGACGAGGTGGTGGAGCCGACGGTGAGCGCCGCGGCCACGCGCCCCGGCGACTCGGTGCAGGCGTCGACGCCGAAGTCGTTGCCGGCCGCGATGGCGTAGGTCACGCCCGAGTTGATGGAGTTCTGCACGGCCGTGTCGAGCGCCGTGGAGGCGCCGCCGCCGAGGCTCATGTTGGCGACCGCCGGCAGGACGCGGTTCGCCGTCACCCAGTCGATGCCCGAGATGACGGTCGAGTCGGTGCCGTTGCCCGAGCAGTCGAGCACGCGCACGGCGTGGAGCGTGACGCCCTTGGCGACGCCGTAGGTCGAGCCGCCGACGGTGCCGGCGACGTGCGTGCCGTGGCCGTTGCAGTCCTGCCCGCTGCCGCCGAAGGCGTCGAAGACGGCCGAGGCGCGGCCGCCGAACTGCGTGTGCGTGGTGCGGATGCCGGTGTCGATGATGTAGGCGTGGACGCCCGCGCCGGTCGGCGTGTAGTTGTACTGCGAGTTCAAAGGCAGGTCGCGCTGGTCGATGCGGTCTAAGCCCCAGGGCGGGCTGGACTGCGTGGTCGTGGCCGTCACGACGCCGTCCTCCTCGACCGAGGCGACGCGCGGGTCGTGCGTCAGCGCCTCGGCCGCCTGCTCGGGCAGCCTGACGGCGAAGCCGAGCAGCGCGTGCTTGTAGACGGCGAGCACCTCGCCGCGGTGCTGCGCGGCGATGTCGGCCGCGACGTTCGGCGCGAAGGAGTTCTCGCCGTAGGGCTGCGCCGCCCACTCGTGGAGCGTGACGATGTACTGGCCGGGCACGGCGCGGGCGTTACGTTTGACGCCGCCCTTCTGACCCTGCCCCTTCGAGGCGGGGGCGACCGAGAGCGCGACGGCGAACGCGAGCAGCAGCGCGGCCGCCGTGAAAACTGAGAGTCTCTTCATTCAATCCTCCGGGTGTGTGGGTGAGTTGTTTGTTTGACGGCCGGGCGGACGCGGCCGCCCGGGGGAGGGGACGGCGGCGCGGCGACGGCCGCGGAAGGCAGGCGTTCTTCGTGCGAAAGGACATAGGCCGCACGCGAGCTATTGCGCAGGACGGGAGGGGCCGCGAAGACAGGTTCGGGCCCGGGTGAAGTTAGTCCGGCGGTCGGGTGCCGAAACGTTCAGAGGTGCCAGGGCAAGCGGGGCGGCCCGTGAGGGGCCTTCGGAAACTTACTTTCGGGGGAAGGCGAATATAGACAGATTCGGCGCGGGGCGCAAGTCGGCGCGCGCGCGGCCTCTAGCGCCGCCGCCTGCGCTCGCGCAGGCGCGCGAGCATCTGCGGCGAGATGAGGAGCGTTTGCAGCAGCGAGCCAGTGGCGAAGCGGCGCGCCAGCGAGCGGAAGAGCGCGGCCGCGCCGGGCGTGTAGCTGAACCACCAGACGTCTTGCAGCAGCGCGAGCCGGTTCACGTGGACGTGGTGCGGCGCGGCCATCTCCAGCAGCCCCAGCCGGCCGTGCGTGCGCCCGAGGCCGCTCTGCTTGACGCCGCCCCACGGCGTCTGCGCGATGCCGTGCGTGTAGAGCACCTCGTTGACCATGACGGTGCCGGCCTCGATGCGCGAGGCGACGCGGCGGCCGCGCCGGAGGTCGCGCGTCCACACGCTCGCCGTCAGCCCGAAGGCGCTGTCGTTGGCGAGCCGGACGGCCTCCGCCTCGTCGCGGAAGGTCATCAGCGGGAGCACGGGCCCGAACGTCTCCTCGCGCATCACCGTCATCGAGTGGTCAACGCCCGCGAGCACGGTCGGCTCGTGGAACCAGCCGCGCTCGGAGCAGCCGCGCGCCCGACCGCCGCCCGCCAGCACGCTCGCGCCGCGCTCGACCGCCTCGCGGACGTGCTCCTCGACGAGGCGGAACTGCCGCTCGCTCGACATCGCGCCGAGGTCGCAGGCGACCCCCGGCTCCTGCCTGAGCGCCTTGGTCTTCCCGACGACGAGGCGCGTGAACTCTTCGGCCACGCGCTCGTGCACGTAGCAGCGCTCGACCGAGGCGCACGCCTGCCCGGAGTTGGCGAACGCGCCCCAGACCGCGGCCTCGGACGCGGCCGAGAGGTCGGCGTCCTCGAAGACTATCATCGGGTCTTTGCCGCCGAGTTCGAGCACGACGGGCGTGAGCCTGCGCGCCGCCGCCTCCGCCACGCGCCGGCCCGTTGGGACGCTGCCCGTGAACATGATCTTGTCCGCGCCGGCCTCGACGAGCGCCGCGCCGGTCGAGCCGTCGCCCGTCACGACCTCAAGAACGCCTTCGGGGAGGCCGGCGCGCGCGAACAGCTCGCCGACCTTGAGGCCGACCATCGGCGTCAGCTCGCTCGGCTTGAGCACGACACTGTTTCCGGCCATGAGCGCCATCACGACCTCGCCGAGCGGCGTCGCCCAGGGGAAGTTCCACGGCGAGATGATGCCGACGACGCCGAGCGGGCGGTACTCGACGACGGACGAGCGGCCGAGGAAGCGGTAGAGGCCGATGTCAATCTTCTCGGTGCGGAGCATCCGCTCGGACTTGCGCGCGAAGAACTGCATCAGGTCGAGCGTGGGCACGACCTCCATCGCTATCGCCTCGGCCGCGGGCTTCCCCGACTCGCGCGAGATGAGCCCGGCGACCTCGTCCATGCCTTCGAGCAGCAGGGCGCGCGCCCGCATCACGACGGCCGCGCGCTCGCGGAAGCGCAGCGCGCCCCAGCCCTTCTGCGCCGCGCGCGCTCGCGCGACGGCCGCCGACACCTCTTCGGCCGAGCGTAAGGGCACGCGCCCGACCTCCTCGCCCGTCGCCGGGTCGTAAGAGACGACCTCGCGCGGCGGCGCGGTCTGCGGGACGGCGTGTGTGCCCTGTGTGATTTGAGTCGCCATCGTTTTTGCCTCGGGCGCGATTATCGCGCGGAAGGCCGGAGGTTGAAAGCCCGGGCGGCGGCCCCCGCGTTTCCGCGCCGCCGCGCCGTTCGGTTAGAATCGCGCCGGGAGACAGCCCACACTGGGGGGGACGAATATGCCAAGACCGCAGCTCGCGGAGTTCATGCGGCGGATGGAGCCCGGCTCCGTCGCCATCATCCCCGCGGCGCGCGAGGTGACGCGCTCGCACGACACGGAGTACCGCTTCCGGCAGGACTCGGACTTCTACTACCTGACGGGCTTCCGCGAGCCGGACGCCGTGGCGGTCGTCGCGCCCGGCCGCGAGAGGCCCTTCACGCTCTTCGTCCGCCCGCGCGACCGCGAGAAGGAGATTTGGAACGGCCGCCGCGCCGGCGTCGAGGGCGCGAGGGAGCGTTTCGGCGCCGACGAAGCCTTCCCCGTCGAGGAGTTCGACGCGAAGCTCACGGAGCTGTTGGACGGCGCGCGCTCGCTCTACTACCGGCTCGGCGCCGGCAACCCCGACCTCGACCAGACCGTCATCCGCCAGCTCTCGCGGATGCGCACGATGGGGCGGCGCGGCGTGCGCCCGCCGCAGTCGGTCGTAGACCCGGCCACGCTCCTCCACGAGATGCGCCTCGTCAAGTCGGACGAGGAGGTGGCCCTCATGCAGCGCTCGGCCGACATCGCCTCGGAGGCGCACCGCGAGGCGATGGCGGCAGCGCGCCCCGGCATGCGCGAGTACGAGATCGACGCCCTCATCGAGTACGTCTTCCGTCGCAGCGGGGCGGCCGCGCCCGCCTACAACTCCATCGTCGGCTCGGGCGCGAACGCGACCATCCTCCACTACGTGGACAACGACGCGGAGCTGCGCGACGGCGACCTGCTGCTCGTGGACGCGGGCGCCGAGTACGAGGGCTTCGCCTCCGACATCACGCGCACCTTCCCCGTCGGCGGCCGGTTCACGCGCCCGCAGCGCGACCTCTACCGGCTCGTGCTCGACTGCCAGGAGGAGTGCATACGCATGACGCGCCCCGGCGTCACGCTCGACGAGATGCACGAGCGCTCGGTCGAGATTCTGACCGAGGGGATGGTCAGGCTCGGGCTCCTCAAGGGCGACGTGTCGAAGCTCGTCGAGGAGGGCGAGTACAAGAAGTTCTACATGCACCGGCTCGGCCACTACCTCGGCATGGACGTGCACGACGCGGGCGCGTACCACCTCGACGGCAAGCCCCGGCCCGTGGAGCCCGGCTTCGTGATGACGGTCGAGCCCGGCGTCTACGTCGCCGAGGACGCAGAGGGCGTGCCCGACGAGTACCGCGGCTTAGGGATTCGCATCGAGGACGACGTGCTCGTCACCGCGGACGGCTACCGCGTCCTCACCGACAAGGCCCCGAAGCAGATAGAAGAGATAGAGGCGCTGATGGCGCGCTGAGAAGAGGAAAGAGGGGGGCGGAAGTAGAGAGCCCCGGCGGGGGCGGAGCGGCGTGTTAAGCGTGCTCCGCCCCCGCCGGGGCTCTCGGCTTGTCTTGCCGCGCGTCGCCCGCTCAGGGCTGGTAGGGCTGGGGCGGCTCGGAGCCGTCGCGGTTGCAGTAGCTCGCGCGGCAACTCAGACGGCAGCGGGTGCCGATGGTGCCGCAGTTGGTCCCGCCGTTGTTAATGCAGTCGGTCTGCGACGCGTTGCAGTCCTCGACGCACGACGTGTAGGCGAAGTTCACGTCCTGGTACTGGCCGGCGTCGCCGTAGTAGTAGCAGTCGTCCATGGCGACCGAGCGCGAGCCGGGCGCGGCCGACGTCCAGAGCAGCGCCGCCAGCATGCCGAGCGCGAGAGCGAGCCTGAAGAGGCCACGCCCCAACGAGGGTTTCTTCAACATACTCTTATGTCTCCTTGGTGTTTGCTGGGGTTTGCGGGGGCCCCAAGCGCGGCAGGTGGGTGGGGAGTGCGCGCCCGCGGCGAGGGACGTTACGTTTACGGCGCGGCGAATATACTTCGCGCGGCGCGCGCTGTAAAGGTTTTTGAGTGGAGGCGGGGGGCGCGCGGACTCACCCGGCGCTACTGCTCGTACCCCTCGCGCAGTTCGGCCACAATCTCTTTCGCCACCTGGCGGGCGCGCTCGACCTCGTCGGGGCGGAAGGAGACGGCGCCGACGACGGCGTGGCCGCCGCCGCCGTAGCGCTCGCAGATGGAGGCGATGTTGTGGCGGCGCGGGCGCGGGCTGAAGGGGTTCGAGCCGACCGAGATTTTGGCGCGGTAGGCGCCGCGCGTGACCGCGACCGAGTAGGTCGTCTCGGGGCAGACGTAGTAGGGGATGAACTTGTTGAAGCCCTCGAAGCCCTCGTCCACGAGGTCGAAGGTGACGGCGCCGCGCTCGTAATCGGCCTTGCGCCGTATCGCCTCCAGCGTCTCGCGGTGGCGCGCGAGCAGCGGCCGCAGCCGTCCCTGCACCTCGCGCCCGGCGGCCACCTCGTCGAGAGAGCGCTCGCTCAGCTCGCGGATGACCCACTCGGCGAAGGCGGCGTCGGCGTTCTCGATGACCTGCATGAGCTGGAGCGCGGGCTCCCGCAGCTC
The DNA here is from genome assembly GCA_036389815.1 of Pyrinomonadaceae bacterium. Lineage (GTDB taxonomy): Bacteria > Acidobacteriota > Blastocatellia > Pyrinomonadales > Pyrinomonadaceae > QHXN01. The sequence continues at coordinate 10,512 of DASVWB010000352.1, forward strand.
GACGGGCTGCGCGGCCGACTCGTAGAAGGCGCCGTCGATGACGTGCGCCCAACTGACGAGCGGCGCGAGCGAGTCGTCGCCGAAGTCGAACCGCTCCTCGGCCACGCGCGCGATGAACTCGGTGCAGGACTTGCTCTCCGGGTCCCAGAACTTCCGGCCGGAAGAGTCGGCGCGGAAGTGCGCCTCGTCCGCCGGCGAGAGGAAGGCCGACTGGTGGTGGTCGAACCACCAGGTCAGGCGGGCGGACGGGCTGTACTTGAAGTCCACGATGGCGTTCTCGTCTCCGTCGAACATCCCCTCGTCGAAGAGCGAGCCGGCCGTGTGCAGCAGCGGCGCGTAGTCGATTCGCGCGTCGCGGCGGACGCGTGCGCGGTAGAAGCGCGTGAAGACGGCGGCCGAGGCCACGCCGTCGAAGCAGTGGCCGTGGTAGAGCAGGCGGAGTCTCATCCGTTCGGTAAGAAGGTCAAAATAATTGAGCTCGATTAAAGCGGCACATCATAGCAGCCGCGCGCGCGCCGCGCCAGAGCAGTGGGCAGTAGACAGTAGTCAGTAGTCAGTAGTCAGTAGGAGAGAGAAGGCGGCGCGTCCTGGTTATAAGCCGGATGCGCCGCCTCTTCTTCTACTGCCTACTGTCTACTGTCTACTGTCTACTCCCTACTGCTTCTTCGCCTCGGCCTTCGGCTCGTCCTTGCAGGGCTCGGCGGCCGTCTGCTGCGTGAGGCCGAGCCGCTCGCGGATGAAGGCTTCCACGTCCTTCTCTATCAGCTCGCCGCCGACGACGAACGCCTTCTCGGTCAGCACCTCGCCCGAGGGCTTGAGCCTGGCGGGCTCTAAGAAGACGTTGAAGGGCGAGCCCCAGCGGCGCGCGTCGCCGACCGCCTTGCGGTAGCCGAAGTGGGTCGTCTGCTCGCGCGCGTCGGTCGAGAGGGATTCGGCGACGACGGGGAAGGGCGCGCCGCCCTGCCCCTCGAAATACTTGCGCGCGTCGTCGGCCGAGGCGTACTCGCTGACGGCGACGACCCCGAAGCCCTCGGCCTTGTACTTGTCGTAGAGCCGCCAGACGGTCGGCGCCTCCGCGCGCCAGTTCCCGCACCACGGCGCGAAGTAGACGACCATCAGGAGCTTCTTGCCCTTCGCCAGCTCGCGCAAAGAGACGGGCGCGTCGTCCTTCAGGCTCTTGAACGTCCAGTCCCTGTAGTCGAGCTTCTGCTCCAGCAGCGGCGCCCACTCGTGCCCGTCGCCGCTCTTGACGAGCTGCGTCCCGCCCTGCGGCGCTGCGGGCGCGGCGCTGCCGGGCTTCGCTGCGTCCTGCGCGGCGGCGGCGGGCGCGATGGTGGCGGCGGCCGCGAAGAGGACTGCCGCCACCGCGGCGGCGAGGCTGAAGTTCTTGAACATACTGCTTCTCACTTTCATGCGTCCCGCGCGGCGCGGGCTCACTCGCCCTTGAGCGCGGCGGCCGCCGGCTGCTCGTCGAGGAGCGGGCCGACGACCGACTCGAAGTAGGCGCGGGTCTTCTCGCCGATGACCTTGTGGCGGATGCGCCCCTCGCGGTCGATGACGAAGGTCGTGGGCAGGACGCCTACGGCGTACCTGCCGGCGGCGCCCTCGTCGCCGACGGCGACCGTGTACTCCTGCTTCACGTCCTTCTGGTACTCGCGCACCAACTCGGCCGAGTCGCTCGTCGTGACGCCGAGCACCTTGAAGCCGCGCCCCGAGAGGTCGCGCTCCATCGCGTTGAGGCTCGGGATTTCGGAGCGGCACGGCACGCACCACGTCGCCCAGAAGTTCAGGAGCACGACCTGCCCGCGCAGGTCGGAGAGCTTGAGCGGCCTGCCCTCGACCGTCGTCAGTGCGATGTCGGGCGCGGGCTCGGCGGCGGGGCTCGCGGCGGACGCCTGCCGGCTCGTCGCGGGCGCGGCCGGGGCGGCGGCGCCCGGTGCGGCCGGGGCGTCCTGCCTGACGAGGTTCTCCGCGTTCGGCAGGTAGCGCGAGCCCCACGAGGCGAGCACGGTCAGGATGTTGAAGGCGACCATCAGGCCGATGACGATGAGCAGGACGCCCGAGGCGACCTCGACCTTGTGCAGGTGGCGGCGGAAGCGCGCGTAGAAGCCGAGGAACCAGTTCATCGCCAGCCCCACGCCGAGGAACGGCAGCGCGAGCCCGGCCGAGTAGAAGGCCGAAAGTATCAGCCCGCTCTTCCAGCCGCCGCTCGTCGCCGCCAGCCCGATGATGCCGCCGAGGATGGGGCCGATGCACGGCGTCCACCCGGCCGCGAAGGCCACGCCGAGCAGCGCCGAGCCGAGCGGCCCGCGCGGCTTGTCCTCCGAGAACTTGCGCGTGTCGCGGTAGAGCGCCCCGACCTTGAGGACGCCCATCATCTGCAACCCGAAGGCGACGATGACGGCCCCGCCGACGTACCTCACCCACGGGGTCGAGAACAGCACGTTGCCGACCCAGCCGGCGGTCGCGCCGAGCAGCATGAAGATGAGCGAGACGCCCGCGTTGAAGGCGAGCGAGTTGGCGACGACCCCCCGCCAGGCGGACGAGCGCGCCGCGCCCCCCTCGCCCTTCAGGTGCTCGACGCTCACGCCCGACATCAGCGAGATGTAGCCCGGCACGAGCGGCAGCACGCACGGCGTCAGGAACGACAGGAGCCCCGCGGCGAACGCAATCGCGATGGTGATGTTAGAGCCTTCCATAGCGGTGAAAGAGTACAACAGAAAGTCCGGAGTCTGAAGTCCGGAGTCCGGAGTCCGGAGTCAAGACAGCACGCCTTCCGGCCCCAGACTCCGGACCCCGGACTCCGGACTCTCAGGGCTGTTCGTCGAGCAGCTTGGCGACCATCTTCGAGAGGAGTTGGGCCTCGTCCTCGTTGGAGCTGACGGTGATGAAGCGGGCGCGGCCGCGGCGGTCGATGAGCACGGCCGTCGGGATGGAGAAGACGCCGTAGCCGAGCGCCGTCCCCTTCGCCTCGCCCTCGACGGCGAAGCCGTAGGCTATCCCGCGCTCGCGCTTGAAGCGGCGCAGGAAGGCCGTCTCCTCGGCGCGCGAGGCGGGGCGCCCCTGGACGTTGCCCTCGAAGTCCGTCACCCCGAGGATGACCAGCCCGCGCTCCTTGTACTTCCGGTGCAGGGCGTTCAGTTTCGGGATGGTCACCTGGCACGGCACGCACCACGTCGCCCAGAAGTCCAGGAGCACGACCTTGCCGCGCAGGTCTGCGAGCCTCACCGGCGCCTGGTCTATCCACTCGACGGCCTCGATCTCGTGCGGGGTCGCGTGCGCGGCGTCCGCCACCTCGGGCGGCACGTCGAGCCGCGCGCCCTGCCCGAGCAGGAGCACGGTGGCCTGCCGGTAGAGCCGCGCCGAGGCGAGCGCGACGGCGCGGCCGCGCAACTCCTGTATGACGCGCAGCGCCTCGGGGCGCCGGTTCGCCTTGAGGAGCGCGGTGACGTAGTAGGCGCCCGTGTCGTAGAGCGTCGCGTCGCGCTGAGCGGGGTTGGCCGCGGCCGCGCGGGCGTATTCGAGCGCGGCCGCGTAGGCGTCGGCCGCGCGCGGGGCGGCGCGCGCGTAGTCGCCGCGCTTACTGTAGGCCGCGGCGAGGGCGAGGTTGACGCGGTGCAGTTCCGCGACCTTGCGCGGCTCGGCCTTCGCGTAGTCGGCGAGCGCGCCCTCGGCCTCGTCCATCAGCCCGAGCCGCGCGGCCTGCTGCGCGAGCACGGAGCGCGCGGCCTGCAAGAGGTCGGGCGTCGCCGCGCCGGGGTCTCCCAGGAAGCTGCGCATCGCGCCGGCCGACTGCTCGCCCTTGTCTGCGAGCGCGTAGAGCAGCCCGGCGTAGTAGAGGTCTGTGCCGCGCGGCGTCGCGCGCGCGTCGATCTTCGCGGCGTTCCGGAGCGCGAGGTCTCTCTGCTCCTGCCGCGTCTTCTCGGCGAGCGCCGCGTCGTATGGAAGCTCCTTCCGGCGGAACTCCTGAAACTTGCGCTCCACGTAGCCGTCGGCCTCCTCGTAGAGCGCCCGGGCGCCGTCGGCCGGGGCGGCGGCCGGGGCGGACTGTCCCGCGTCCCCGCCGCCGGGACTCTGCGCGGGGCGCGGCGTCCCCGCCTCCTGCGCGGCGGCGGCGCAGGAGGCGAGCAAGAGGAGCGCGAGCGCGCGTGTGAAAACTCTCTTCATGGTCGGTCGGGGGTTCGGACTCCTTTGACTTACTTCCCGCGGGGGCCGGCGTGCGCGGCGCGGAAGCGCGCGGGGGAGAAGGTTGAGAGGGCGCGGGGCGACACGCGGGTTGTCCGCCCCGTGACGAGGTCGGCCACAAGCTCGCCCGAGGCGGGCGCGAGCAGGATGCCGTTGCGGTAGTAGCCGGCCGCGTAGAAGAGCCCGCCGACCTCCGCCGACTCGCCGATGACGGGCAGGCCGTCGGGAGCGCGCGGCCTCAGGCCCGCCCACGAGTCGGAGAGCGCGAGCGACGAGACGGCCGGCGCAATCTCCGCGGCCTGCGCGCGGACGGAGCGGACGCCCTCCTCGGTCACGCGGCAGTCGAAGCCGGCGCGCTCGGTCGTCGAGCCCGCGAGGAGCCGGCCGTCGCGCCGCGGGACGAGGTAGCCGCGCGGGCCGTAGACGACGTGGCGGACGAAGGGCTCGCGCGGGTCGTCTTGCAGGAAGCAGAGCACCTGCCCGCGCACGGGCTCGACGCGCGGGGCGGCCGGCGCGCCTTCTAAATGCGAACTCCACGCGCCCGCGGCGACGACGACCGCGCCCGCGGCGAGAGTGCCTTCCGCCGTCTCGACCCCTCCGACGCGCCCGCCTTCGACGCTCAGGCCGAGGGCGCTCACGCCTTCGACCACGCGCGCGCCGGAGGCTTCGGCCGAAGCCCTGAGCGCGCGGACGAGCAGGCGGTTCTCGACCTGCCAGTCGCGCGGGAACAGCAGCGCGCCGCGCACGCGCGGCGAGATGCGCGGCTCAAGCCGGCGCGCCTCTTCGGCCGTCAGGCGCTCGACGGCCAGCCCCGCGCTCGACTGCCACTCGAAGCGGCGCGCGGCCTCCTCCTCGTCGCGTTCGTCGAAGGCGAGGTAGAGGGTGCCCGTCCGGTCGAGCTCGATGTCGATCCCCGTCTCGTCGCGCAGCGCGTCGGCGAACGCCGGGTACATCTCGCGGCTCGCGCAGAGCAGCCCGAAGAGTTCGTCGTCGCGGTCGGCCTCGGCCTGCGGCGCGAGCATGCCGGCGGCCGCGCCCGACGCGCCCGCGCCCGGCGCGCCCGCCTCGACGAGCGTCACGCCGAGGCCGCGCCGCGCCAGCTCCCTCGCCGCCGCCAGCCCGGCGACGCCCCCGCCGACCACGGCCACGTCCGCCGCCCACCCTGAACTCTTTCGCATTTCGCAGGACTGCTGGTATGATTCGGGAAAATCAAAGTAGTCAGTAGACAGTAGCCAGTAGTCAGTAGGCTCCGCCCGGGCGGAGGTGCGATTTTCACACTGACCTTTCGGCTTAAAAAATTCTTCTACTGACTACTGACTACTGGCTACTGTCTACTGTCTACTGAACCATGGCACATACTATCACACTCATTCCGGGCGACGGCATCGGGCCGGAGGTCTCCGCGGCGGTCGTGCGCATCATCGAGGCGTCGGGCGTCGAGGTGCAGTGGGAGACGCACTACGCGGGCGCGCAGGCGCTCGAAAAGTTCGGCTCGACGCTGCCCGAAGACCTGCTCGAATCGATCAAGCGCAACCGGGTGGCGCTCAAAGGCCCCATCACGACGCCGGTCGGCAAGGGCTTCACCTCGGTCAACGTCGGGCTGCGCAAGGCGCTCGACCTCTACGCCAACCTGCGCCCCGTGCGCGCTCTGCCGAACGTGCCGGCGCGCTACCCCGAACTCGACCTCGTCGTCGTGCGCGAGAACACCGAAGACCTCTACGCCGGCATCGAGCACGTCGTCGTCCCCGGCGTCGTCGAGAGCATCAAGATCATCACCGAGAAGGCTTCGACCAGGATCGCGCGCTACGCCTTCGAGTTCGCGCGGCGCGAGGGGCGCCGGAAGGTGACGGCCGTCCACAAGGCCAACATCATGAAGCTCTCCGACGGCCTCTTCCTCGACTGCTTCCGCAAGGTGGCGGCCGACTACCCCGAGGTCGAGGCCGAGGACAAGATCGTCGACAACGCCTGCATGCAGCTCGTCATGCGCCCCGAGCAGTTCGACGTGATGCTGCTGGAGAACCTCTACGGCGACATCGTCTCCGACCTCTGCGCCGGCCTCATCGGGGGGCTCGGGCTCGTCCCCGGCGCGAACATCGGCGAGCTGGGCGCCGTCTTCGAGGCCGTACACGGCTCGGCGCCCGACATCGCCGGCCAAGGCATCGCCAACCCGACCGCGCTCCTCCAGTCCGGCATCCTCATGCTCCGCCACCTCGGCGAGCGCGAGGCCGCCGACCGCGTGGAGAAGGCCATGCTCAAGGTCTACGTGGACGGCCGCGTGCGCACGCGCGACGTGGGCGGCACCTCCCACACCGACGAGTTCGCCGCCGCCGTCATCGAGGCGATGGCCTGAGCCGCCGCGGCGGCCGGGGCGGGGCGGCGCGCGGGAAAATTCTTGACAGCGGGTGCGCGCCGGAATAGAGTTCCGGCGCGCCTTTCTATCTTTTCTATTGTAAGCAGACGACGAACGCACCGCCCGGGGCCGTCCCTGCCCTCGCCGAAGGGCCGCCGCCGCCCCGGGAAGAAAGAAGAGAGAATCTCCCCGCCCCGGCCGCCGGACGCCTCAGCGGCCACACACTCTCTCGGCCGCGCGGCGCGCCGCCGCCGGCCGCCGCGAGGTTTCGATGTCGTGCCGACTTCACGGCCAACGTACGCCCGAACACGCACCAAGGAGTAGCTTTATGATTCGCCCACTTTCGCGCGAGCGCCGCTTCAAGAAAACGGTCGGCGTGGTGCTGACCTTCGCCTTCCTCTTCACACTCCTGCCGCCGCCGCGGCAGCACGCCGCCCCGCGCGCCGCCGGGGCGGCCCAGGACACGCCCGCCCCGGCCGTCCCGAACATACCCGCGGGTCAGGCATACCGCCTGACCACGCTCATCTCGGACATCCCGGGCCTCGCGCCCGTCCTCGACCGTTTCCTCATCAACCCCTGGGGCCTCACCGTGCGCGGGACGAGCCCCTTCTGGGTCGCCAACAACGGGGCGCTCCCGGGCCGGCCGAGCACGACGCAGCTCATCCGCGACCCGGCCGGCAACGGCCCCGTCGTCCTCAACCCGAACCCGCAGACCATCGACATCGAGGGCGGCCTGCCGACGGGGACGGTCGGCAACACGACAACCGACTTCAACATCACGCCGCCGGGCGGCGGCACGCCCGCGCCCGCCAACTTCATCTTCGCCTCGCTCACCGGCAACATCACCGCGTGGAACGGGGCGCAGGGCAACACCGCCCGCATCGTCGTCAGCCTGCCCGCCGGCCCGCCGCCGCATGTCCTGACCGGGCTCGCCATCGGCTCGAACTCCGGCGTCAGCCGGCTCTACGCCGCCGACATCGCGCAGAACCACATCGACGTCTTCGACGGTAGCTTCAACCCGACGACCGTCCCCGGCGGCTTCGCCCACGACGCGGGCGTCCCGGCCGACTTCGCCCCCTACAACATCCAGAACCTCGGCGGCTCGCTCTACGTCACCTACGCCAAGCCCAAGCCGGGCGGCGTCGTCAACGGGGCCGGCCTCGGCTTCGTCCGCAAGTTCAACACCAACGGCGAGATGGACGGCGGCTTCGCCGTCAACGGCGGCTTCCTCGACGCGCCGTGGGGGCTGGCGATAGCGCCCGCCACGTTCGGCGCCTTCGGCGGCAAGCTCCTCGTCGGCAACTTCTCCGACAACGGCTGGATCAGCGCCTACGACCCGACGACGGGCGCGGCCTTCGTGCCCACGGGGCAGGCCGACAACCGGCTCCGGGACGAGTCCGGCAACCCCGTCACCATCGACGAGCTGTGGGCCTTGCAGTTCGGCAACGGCGGCAACGGCGGCGGCACCAACACGCTCTACTTCTCCGCCGGCACGGCCGAGGAGCAGCACGGCCTCTTCGGCAAGCTCGACCCGACGACGGCCACCGCCACCTCGCTCTTCCAGTTCGCCACCGACGAGTACGCCATCAACGAGGGCCCGCTCAACTCGCACATCGACGTCACCGTCACGCGCTCGGGCGACGTGAGCCAGCCGGCCAGCGTCAACTACAACACCTTCGACGAGGCCGGGGCCGGCCGCGCCTCGCAGAAGTCGGACTACGAGATCGCGCTCGGCCGGCTCGACTTCGCCGCCGGCGAGAGCTCTAAGACCTTCCGCATCCTGATCGTGGACGACGCCTTCGTCGAGGGCGACGAGGTCATCGGCCTCGCGCTCAGCAACCCGTCGGGCGCCGGCGTCGGCCTCGGGAGCCAGACCTCCTCGCGGGTCAGGATCATCGACAACGACACGACGCCGACGGCCGCGAACCCCATCGACGACCCGACCTTCTTCGTCCGCCAGCACTACCTCGACTTCCTCAACCGCGAGCCCGACCCGGCGGGGCTCGGCTTCTGGGTGAACGAGATCAACTCGTGCGGGACGAACGCCGCGTGCAGGGAGGTCAAGCGCGTCAACGTCTCGGCCGCCTTCTTCCTCTCCATCGAGTTCCAGCGCACGGGCTTCCTCGCCTACCTGACGCACCGCGTCGCCTTCGGGCCGAAGGCGACGACCGCGGACGCCAACGTCCCCGTGCTCTACGGCAACTTCATGCGCGACACGCAGCAGCTCCAGCGCGGCTACGTCTTCGGCCAGCCCGGCTCGGACGCCGTGCTCGAACAGAACAAGACGGCCTACTTCAACGAGTTCGTCCAGCGCCCCGAGTTCCTCGCCAAGTACCCCGAGACGCTGACGAAGGAGCAGTACGTGGACGCGCTCCTGGCCTCGGCCAACTTCAGGCCGGAGGACGTGCGGCTCTTCGTCGTGAGCCTGACGAACTCGCAGGAGGTGCCGCCGGCGGTGCCGACGACGACCGCCGGGGCGCCGCGCCCGGCCTCGTTCGGCACGGCGCGCTTCCAGTTCAGCCCCGACCAGACCTCGATGAGGTTCACGGCCACCGTCAACAACATCGACATCACCGGCACGCAGACGGCCGACACGAACGACAACCTCATCGCGGCGCACATCCACGCCGGGCCGAGCGTCGCTCCGGGCGTCAACGGCCCCGTGGTGTGGGGCTTCTTCGGCTCGCCCTTCAACGACAACAACCCGAACGACCAGTTCTTCTTCCCGCTCGCGTCGGGCGTGGGCGGCACCTTCGGCGGCAAGTGGGACGCGCCCGAGGGCAACGGCACGACGCTCGCCGCGCAGCTCGACAACCTGCGCAACGGGCGCGCCTACATCAACTTCCACACGCGCCAGTTCCCGGGCGGCGAGATCCGCGGCAACTTCCCCGCGGCCTCGGCCTTCCGCGAATCGCTCATCGCGGGGATGACCGACAACAGCGCGGCCTCGCGCGCCGCCGTGCTGCGCCGGGTAGCCGAGGCTGAGGAGCTTCAGACGCGCGAATTCAACTCGGCCTTCGTCACCATGGAATACTTCGGCTACCTGCGCCGCGACCCCGACGCCGAGGGCTTCCAGTTCTGGCTCGACAAGCTGAACGCCTTCGGCGGCAACTTCCAGAACGCCGAGATGGTCAAGGCCTTCATCTCGTCGTCCGAGTACCGCCAGCGGTTCGGCGCGAACTAGGGGAAGTAGGTAGTAGGAAGTAGACAGTAGACAGTAGACAGTAGACAGTAGAAGAAGCAGAGGCGGCGCGTCGGGTTATAAACCGGACGCGCCGCCTTTGTTTTAACTACTGTCTACTGTCTACTGTCTACTGTCTACTTCTTTCACTCCAGCGGGGCCTGCCCGACGCGCGCGGGGTCGAGGTCGCCGGCGACGACGACCGTCAGGCCCTCGGGGCGGAAGTACTTGCGGATGGCGGCGTTGACCTCTTCGGCCGTGACGCGGCCGACGAGTTCCGGGTAGCGGTCGATGTAGCCCGGCCCCAGGCCGTAAAACTCCGCGTTCCAGAGCGCCGCCGCCAGCCCCGCGTTCGTCGAGAGCGAGACCTTGAAGGAGCCGACCGCGGAACTCTTCTCGTCCTCCAGCTCCTCCGGGCGTATGCCGTGCTCGACGTACTCGCCGAGCACGCCGAGCGCCGACTCTATCGCGCGCTCGACGTTGCCGGGGTTGACCGAGACGGCGATGTACCACGGCCCGGCCGCTAAGCTGGGCGCGCGGAAGCGCGAGGCGATGCCGTAGGTCAGCCCCTCGGCGTCGCGCACGCGCAGCCCCAGCCGCGAGGAGAGCGTCGACTCGCCGAGCGCGCGGTTGGCGAGCACCGCGGCGTAGTAGTCCGGCGCGCCGCGGCGGAGCGGGGCGGCCGTCCCCAGCAGCACATCCACGTTCGCCTTGTCGCGCACCAGCACGAACTCGCGCCGCGCCGACGCGGGCGGCGGCGGGTCTTCGACCTCGACCTCGGCGCCACCGGGGCCGCCGAAGCCCTCGAACGCCTCGCGCAGCACGCGCACCGCCTCGCCGGCGCGCACGCCGCCCGCGGCCGAAAGTATGAGCGTGCGCCCGCCGTAGAATTTTTCGTAGAAGCCGCGCACGTCCGCGACCGTGAGGGACGAGACGCTCTCGACCAGCCGGTCGCCGGCGTGCGTGTAGAAGGGGTTCCGCTCGTCGAAGAGCGTCTGCGTCAGCCGCTCGTAGGCGCGCCAGGACGTGTCCGACTGCTGCTCGCGGATGGCGGCGACCGTCTGCTGCTTGAGCTTCTCCAGCTCGTCGGCGGGGAACGAGGGCTCGCGCAGCATCTCCGCGAGCGTCGAGGCGAGCGCGGGGAAGTCTTCGGAGAGGCAGCGCGCGCTGACCTGCACGGCGAAGACGTCCGTCTCGAACTCCACGTCGGCCCCGACCGATTCGAGCGCGCCGGCCAGCTCCAGCTTGCCGCGCCGGAGCGTGCCGCGCTTCAGCATCTCGGCCGTGACGCGCGCGAGCCCCGGCTTCCCCTCCGGCTCGAAGTGCGAGCCCGCGCGCAGGCTCCCGCGCAGCGAGACGGTCGGCGTCGCCGGGTTCTCCAGCACGAGCAGCACCGCCCCCGTCCCCAACTCCTCGCGCACGACGCGCGACGAGAGCCCCGCGCCGCCCGCAGGCGAGCCGGCCTGAGACTCGGGTTCGTGGTGAAACTTGTAGCCGTGCGGCGTGAGGCGGCGGCCCGCCGGCCTCGCGCCGGCCGCGCCCTGCCCGCCGCCGTTCGACCCGCCGCCGTCCGCGGCGTCGTCGCCCTTCGGGATGAAGTGGCCGACCGTGCGCGAGTCTTCGCGGAAGTACTTCGCGGCGGCGCGGCGCGCGTCCTCGGCCGTGACGCGCGCGACGCGGCGCGGGTAGTCCATGTAGAAGCGCCAGTCGGCGACCGCCTCGGCCTCCGACATCTGCATCGCGACGTTGTGCGTGCCGTCGCGCTCGTAGGCCGACTGCGCGAGAATCTGACGGCGCGCCTTCGCCGTCTCCTCCTCCGATAGGTCCTCGGCCGCCCGCGCAAGCTCCCTGTGGATGACCTCCTCGACCCTCGCCGGCTCGACGCCCGGCGCCGCGGTCGCGTAGACGTTGAAGAGGCCGGGGTCGCGGAACTGGTCTACGCGCGCGTCCGCCGAGACGGCCAGCTCCGTCTCGACCAGTGCCTGGTAGAGCCGGCTCGTCACGCCGTTCGTCAGCGCGGCCGCGAGCACCGCGAGCGCGTGGATGTCGTTCTCCGCGGGCGGCTCCGCGGCGCGCGCGGCCAGCTCCGCGTTCGAGAGCACCCGCTCCTGCCCGAGCGCGGCCGGCGCGCGGAAGGCCACCTGCACGAGCGGCAGCTCGCCCGCACGCCTGACGACCAGGCGCCGCTCGCCCTCCTGCCGCGGCTCGTCCGTGTAGACCTCGGGGATGGGCGCGGGCGAGGCGCCGACGGCGTCGAAGTGCCTGCCCACGAGCGCGAGAGCGAGCGCCTCGTCGAAGTCGCCGACGAGGACGGCCGTCGCGTTGTTCGGGTGGTAGAAGGTGTCGTAGAACTCCTTGAGCCGCGCCGTCGGCACGTTCTCCACGTCCGAGCGCCAGCCGATGGTCGGGTGGTGGTAGGGGTGCTCGCGGAAGGCCGTCGCGTAGACGGCCTCGTCGAGCACCAGCATCGGCTCGTTCTGCCCGCGCTCCAGCTCGTTGCGCACGACGGTCATCTCCGAGCGCCGGTCTTCGTCGGCGATGAGGGAGTTGCGCATGCGGTCGGCTTCGAGGCGCACGGCCAGCTCCAGGGCGTCCGAGGGCACGGTCTCGAAGTAGTTGGTGCGGTCGTACCACGTCGTCGCGTTGAAGTCGGCGCCGACGCGCTGGAGCGTCGCGGCGATCTGCGTGCCCTTCGCCTTGTTGAAGGTGGGCGTGCCCTTGAACAGCATGTGCTCCAGCAGGTGCGTCGCGCCCGTGTGGCCGACGGCCTCGTTGCGCGAGCCCACGCGGTAGAGGACGAGGAAGGTCGCCACCGGCGCCACGCGGTTCTCGACCAGCAACAGCTTCAGCCCGTTCGCGAGCCTGAACTCGCGCACGCCCTCGCCCTCCGCGACGAACACGACCCCGCCTGTCGAATCCCCGACTCTCACGCTCAAAGCGAATCTCCTTCCGCCGTCAGTCATCCGGGAGCGGCCATGCTAACAAATCGGCGGCCGCGAAGGGAAAGGCCGGGCGGCGGCGCGAACCGGACGCCGCCCGCCGCGCACTTCGGCCTTCGCCGCCGCGGGCGGCCGGACGGCCCCGGTTGCTTTACACTGCAAAGCACTTGACAGCGCCCGCCGCCGGGTGTATTTTCTTCCGCGGCATGGCAGTCGTCCACACATTCGAGAAGCCGCGGGGCGGGGATGAGCAGCCGCAGCCGGCTCCGCCCGCGCTCCACGACCGCGCGATGGACAACCTGCGCTTCATCCGCGAGGCGATGGAGAGCGCCACGGCCTTCACGGCCGTCCCCGGCTGGGGGCAGGTCGCCATCGGGGTGACGGCGCTCTTCGCGGCGCTCGTCGCCTCGCAGCAGAAGACCTTGGGGGCGTGGCTCGCCGTCTGGATGGTCGAGGCCGCCGCCTCCGCCTGCATCGCCGGGTGGACGATGTACCGCAAGGCGCGCGGCTCCGACACGCCGCTCCTCTCGCGCCCGGGGCGCAAGCTCATCATCAACCTCTCGCCGCCGATGGTCGTCGGCGCGCTCCTCACGGTCGTCTTCTACCGCGCCGGCCTCTCGGCCGAACTCCCCGGGCTCTGGCTCCTGCTCTACGGCACGGGCGTCGTCACGGGCGGCGCCTTCTCGGTGCGCCCCGTCCCCGTGATGGGGCTCTGCTTCATGTTCCTGGGCGCGGGCGCGCTCTTCCTGCCCGCGGGCTGGGGCGACGCTTTGATGGCCGCGGGCTTCGGGCTGCTCCACGTCATCTTCGGACTACACATAGCGAGGAACTACGGTGGCTAGACAGAACGCTTTGGCGAAGGAACAGTCTAAGAAGGCGGGCGCGCAGCAGGGCCCGCGGGAGAGTCCCGGCAGTCAGCCGCGCCGCAACCGCCCCGCCGACGGGCCGGCCACCGCCGCGGAACTCGACCGCCTCATACACGAGCGCGTCCGCCTCGCCATCGTCAGCGCGCTCGCCGTCAACGAATCGCTCACCTTCAACGACCTCAAACAACTCCTCAACACCACGGACGGCAACCTGAGCGTGCACGCGCGCAAGCTCGAAGAGGCGCAGTACGTCGTCTGCAACAAGTTCTTCGACGGGCGGACGCCGAAGACCGAGTACCGGCTGACGGCCGCGGGGCGCCGCGCGCTGGAGAGGTATCTCGGCCACATGGAGAGCGTCATCCGCGCCGCGCGCGGCGGGTGAGGCAACGGGCGAAAGGCGAGTCGGGCCGCGGGGGCTCGAATTTTTTTGCCCGGCCTCTTTGTGTTGCAAAGGGCTTTGCTCTGAACGGGCGTCGGGAGGCTTCGCGGGCCTCGCCGGGGAGGCTTCCGGGGAGGGGGGACGATGAACGAGGTGTATGCCGGGGGCGGCGTCGCCCCGCACGGGGCGCGGGAGTCCGGGCGCGGGCCGTTCGACGCGAAGGCGAGGCCGCGCCGGTGGCGGTTCGACCTGTTCTTCGGGCTCGTCCTGCCCGCGCTCTGCTTCGCGGCCGACCCCGTCGTCTTCCGCGGCTGGCTCCTGGGCGGGCGCGGGTTCTACGGGCGCTTCCAGTTCTACGTCTACTCGGTCGGCGCGATGGAGCTGCTGGCGCTGGCGGCGTGGCTCTTCCCCAGCCTGTTGGGTCGGCGACGGCCGGCGGTGCTGGCGGGCGTGCTGCTCGCGGGCGGCGTCTTCTCGTTCGGGCTCGGGCTCCTGATACTGCCGCTCAGCCTGTTGGGGCTCCTCGTGGTGGTAGGGGTTCTGGGATTCACGCCGTTCGTCACGGGCGTCGTCTACCTGCGCAACGGGCTGAGGGCCGCGGCGCAGTGCCGGACGGAGGGGGCGCTGCGCGCGGGGACGACCGCCGCGATTGCCTTCGGGTTCGTCTTCGCGCTCGGCGCGCCGCTCGCCGCGCGGGTCTCCATGCGGCACGTTTTGGAGGCGGCGCTGGCGGACGTGCGCGGGGGCAGGCAGGTTCCGCGCGCGAAGGCGCGCCTGATGCGCGCGGCGTCGGCGGTCGCGGGCCCTTCGTCGTCGGACGGGATGGTCTGGGAGTATTCGAGTGAGCCGGACCCCGTGCGCCGCGCGCGGCTGGCGAAGGCTTACGCGGAGCTGACCGGCGAGCAGATCGAGGAGCGGCTGGCGGTGCTTTCGGACTGAAAGGGGGTCTTCTCTTGGAACACTTCGACGCGGTCGTGATAGGCGCGGGGCTGGCGGGGCTCCAGACGACAAGGCTTCTGGCGCGGCGCGGGGCGCGCGTGCTGCTGGCCGACCGGAAGAACTCTCTGGAGGAGGGCGTGCACACGACGGGCATCTTCGTCCGCCGCACGCTCGAAGACTTCGACCTGCCGCGCGACTGCCTGGGCCCGCCCGTCCGCCGCGTCACGCTCTACTCGCCCGCGCGCCGCGCGCAGGTCTTAGAGAGCGAGCACGACGAGTTCCGCGTCGGCCGCATGGGGCGGCTCTACGAGCGGATGCTCGAAGAGTGTCTGGACGCGCGCGCCGCGTGGTCGCCGGCCACGCGCTACGCGGGGCTGGAGGGCGCGGGCGCCGGCGATGTAAACGGGGGCGGGTCGGTCGTGCTGCTCGAACGCGCGGGCGTGACGCGGCGCGTCGCGGCGCGCTACGTGGTGGGGGCCGACGGCGCCCGCTCGCGCGTGGCGCGTGACCTCGGGCTCGAAGAGAACCGCGAGTGGATCGTCGGCGTCGAAGAGGTCTTCCGCGGCGTCGCGACGGAGGGCGGCCCCTGCTTCCACTGCTTCCTCGACCCGCGGCTCGCGCCCGGCTACCTCGCGTGGGTCGTGTGCGACGGCGAGGAGACGCACGTCGGCGTCGGCGGCTACGCGGAGCGCTTCGACCCGGCACGCGCGCTCGAAGAGTTCCGCGCGGAGGTCGCGCTGCGGTTCGACTTCACGCGC
This sequence comes from Pyrinomonadaceae bacterium, assembly GCA_036389815.1. Lineage (GTDB taxonomy): Bacteria > Acidobacteriota > Blastocatellia > Pyrinomonadales > Pyrinomonadaceae > QHXN01. The sequence goes on from DASVWB010000352.1 coordinate 26,109, forward strand.
GCGCGGAAGGTCGAGCGGCGCGGGGGGCGCATCCCCGTCGGCGGCGTGCTGGGGAGGATTGCGAACGGGCGGGGCCTGCTCGTGGGCGACGCGGCGGGCGCCGTCTCGCCGCTCACGGCCGGCGGGCTCGACCCGTGCATGCGCCTGTCGAGCCTCGCCGCCGAGGTCGTCGCGGACTTCCTCTCGACCGGAGACGCGGGGGCGCTGGCGCGCTACTCGGGCGCGCGCTTCCGCACGCGCTTCCGCACGCGGCTGTGGATGAGGCGCGCGCTCTCGAACGTCCGCAGCGCGGCGCTGCTCGAAGCGGCGTGCGCCGTCTCGCGCCTCGCGCCCTTCGACGCGCTGGCGCGGCACGTCTTCTACGGGCGCGGCTCGTTCCCCGACGTGGGCAGCCACAGGCGCGCGCCGTGGCTCGGTCTGCTGCCGCGCGGGGCCGGTCGGGGTTAAATGGCGGCACACGAACGAACAGGAATCCGGGGAGTGTTGACAGTCATGCTGAAGCGCATCGTAGCCATCGCGTTCATCTTCCTCTGCGCGTCCGCCGCCTGGATGGTGCTGGGCGCGACCATCTTCTCGCGCACGTACGACTCGGACGGCGTGCTCTCGGGCGAGGTCGCCTCGCTCTGGGGCACGCCGCAGGCGCAGACGCCGCCCGCGGCCTCCTGCCAACGCGAGGTCGCGAAGACGACCGAGACGGTCGAGAACGGCAAGAAGAAGGTCGTCACGGAGAAGTCGTCGGTGACGGAGCCGCTGCCGCTGGAGTCGAGCCGCGTCAACGTCACGCTCGGGCTCGAACACAGGCAGAAGGGGCTGCTGTGGTACAGCACCTACAAGGTCGCCTTCGACGGCACCTACGTCTTCCGCAACACGACCGACCAGCAGCGCGTGAGCTTCACACTGAAGTTCCCGTCCGAGCGCGCCATCTACGACGACCTCGTCTTCACCGTCGACGGCGCGCCCGTCGCGCTCACGAACGAGGGCAACTCCGCGACGGGCGCGGCGCAGGTGAGGCCGGGCGAGGCGGCGACGCTGAGGGTCGCGTACCGCTCGCAGGGCCTCGACGACTGGCGCTACAACTTCGGCGGCGGCGGCGGCGACCCGAAGGCGGGCGCGGGCGTCGCGCAGGTGCGCGACTTCCGCCTGACGATGCGCACGGACTTCGCGGAGATAGACTTCCCCGAGAACACGCTCTCGCCGTCGGAGAAGCGCGCGGCCGGCGACGGGTGGGAGCTTGAGTGGAACTACAAGAACCTCGTCTCGGGCTACCAGATCGGGATGCACATGCCCGAGAAGTTGCAGCCCGGGCCGCTCGCCGGGCGCATCAGCCTCTTCGCGCCCGTGTCGCTCTTCTTCTTCTTCTTCCTGATGTTCATCATCACGACGATGCGGGGGCTTGAGCTGCACCCGATGAACTACTTCTTCCTCGCCGCGGCCTTCTTCTCCTTCCACCTGCTGCTGGCCTACCTCGTCGACCACGTCTCCATCCACACGGCGTTCGCGGCCTCGTCGGTCGTCTCGGTCTTCCTCGTCATCAGCTACCTGCGCCTCGTGGTGGGCACGCGCTTCGCGGCGCGCGAGGCCGGGCTCGCGCAGTTCATCTATTTGGTGATGTTCTCCTACGCCTTCTTCTTCAAGGGCTTCACGGGGCTGGCCGTCACCGTCGGCTCGATACTGACGCTCTTCGTCGTGATGCAGATCACGGGTCGCGTCCGCTGGGCGGAGAAGTTCGCGGCGAAGCCGGGCGGCGGCGGCGGCGACGCGCCCGAAGACTTCTCCGGCAAGGTCGCGCCGTCGGTGAGTGGATGAAGTAGACAGTAAACGGTAGACAGTAGAAAAAAGGCGGCGCGTCGAGGCTTTCGGGTCGGGCGTGCCGCCTTTCAACTACTGTCTACCGTCTACTCCGAACTGACGGACGCCGCACGCACTGTCCCGATATCTGGGCGGCCGGCCGGCGGTTCTGTCTGACTACGAGACGCACCCGCGGCGGTTCGCGCCGTAAAAGGCGCGTAAGCGGGCGTTTTCGCGCGGGCGGGCGGAGCGGCCCGGTGTTTGCAAAAGTCAGCGTGCGGCCGTGGTGTCGGCCGCGCTTCTGCCGCGGGCGAACGCGGTCACACAAAGCTTGAGACGTGCAAGGGGAGGCTCCGGGGTTTGATGCGTGCGCGCAAGGTTACGGGGTGGGTGGTCTTGGCCCTGCTGACGTTGCAGACGGCGTGCGGCGGGCTGCTGGCTGGCGCGCGGCTCGGCGCGTGGGGCGGCGACCCCGCGCGCGCGGGCTTCAACCTCTTCAGCCCCGAGCAGGACATCGAACTGGGGCAGGCGTCGGCCGAGCAGATAAGCCGGCAGGTCACGGTGTTGCGCGACGAGCGCACCGAAGTGTACGTGCAGCGGCTCGGCGAGCGTCTGGCCGCGCACGCGCCCGGCTACAGGTTCCCGTACAAGTTCGTCGTCGTCGCCTCGGCGGAGGTCAACGCCTTCGCGCTGCCGGGCGGCTACGTCTTCGTCAACGAGGGCGCCGTCACGGCGGCGCGCGACGAGGGCGAGCTGGCGGGCGTGCTCGCGCACGAGATAGCGCACGTCTCCTTGCGCCACGGGACGACGCAGGCGTCGCGCGCGTATCTGGCGAAGGCGGGACTCGGGATAGTGGGCGCGCTCGGCGTCGCGCTGCACGGCAACGTGGGTAAGCTGGCCTCGCTGCTGGGCGGCGGCGAAGCCGACAGGCTCTTCGCCGAGTCGAACCGCGAGGCGGAGGCGCAGGCCGACGCGGAGGGCGCGCGCCTGATGGCGGCGGCCGGCTACGACCCGCGCGAGATGGCCGAGTTCTTCGAGCGGCTCTACGAGCGCGGCGACCGCCACGGGCAGGACTCCGCGGGCGACCACCCCGACCCGGCCAGCCGCGTCGCGGCCATCAATGCACTCGCCTCCGAGGTAAGCCCCGGCCCCGCGCTCCCGCGCGACTCCGAAGAGTTCCGCCGCGTCAAATCGCGCCTCTCGTTCTGAAGACCCGCGCAGGCCGCGCTTCAAAAATTTAACCGCAGGGATGTAAAGACACGGCTTCAGGAATCTCAAATCTCAAATTTGAAATTTCAAACTTGAGATTTGAGATTGTCTTGGCCGTGTCTCTGTGTCCCTGCGGTCGATTCGTCTTTCCGGGTCTCAGGTGATGAGGTCGAAGTCGCCGTCGAGGACGCGCTCCAGCC
>DASVWB010000353.1:0-21747 GCA_036389815.1 Pyrinomonadaceae bacterium
GTGCTCGGCCGCCTCGGCCAGCGCGCGCCGCACCGGCACGGCCAGGAAGTTGTAGATGCGGTCGGAGACGAACCAGCACAACAGCAGCGCGCAGAAGACGAAGGCGAACGAGCGGATCAGCCGCCGCCGCACCTCGTCCAGGTGGCTGAGCAGCGACATCTGCCCGCCGAGCCCAGTCCCCCCGGGCTCGCCGTCGCTGTCCTCTTCAAAAAAAGTTGCTGCCATCTTAGAGAATTTAAACCTGCGTGCGGGGCTGCCCGGTGTGGGAGGGGTTGAACCGTGCGCCGCGGGGCGGGGCGCTTCCCTTTCGGCTTAGGCTTCGACGAGCGCCGCCTCTTGGGCGGCGTAGGACAGGCCGGCGGGCGCCTCCGATTCCTGCGCGGGCACGCCAGCCACTTCGGCGTGCGAAGTCTCCGCGGCGGCGGCGTCCTGCTCGCCTTCGGGCGCGGGCGCGAGCGCCACGGGGGCGACGGATTCGTACCGCGCCTCGGTCTCCCACGTCCGCTTGAAGTCATCGGAGGCGTTGCGCAACTGGTGCATCGCCTGCCCGAGCGAGCGCCCCAGTTCCGGCAGCTTGCGCGGGCCGAAGACGATGAGCGCGACGACGAGGATGACCATCAACTCCGAGGTGCCAATGAATTCGAGGAACAGGAAGCAATGCATCTGCTGACTCCTTGCCCGCGGCGGCCCGTGCCCCGGCCGGGGCGTGGGGCATAAGGCCGGCCGGGTCGCCGTCTACTTAACCGAGTTACCGTTTCTTAATCGAGCTGCTGCTTCGCCCGGCCGTTCTCGCCCAGCGCCGCCTCGTCCATCCCGGCCGCGCCACGCTTGAACTCGCGGACGCTGGAGCCGAGCCCCTTCGCCAACTGCGGCAGGCGCGTGCCGCCGAAGATGAGGAGCAGGACGCCGAGGACGAGCAGCATCTCGGGCATGCCCAACATCCCTATACCCATTACGTGACTCATAGCTTTCGTCTCCTTCCGGTGAATCGGGGCCCGCGCGCGCCGTGAGGCCGGCGGGCCGCTCTGAGGTTTATTCCGACTTCGCCTTGCCGGCGGGCTTCTCCAGGTCTAACTCCATCCCGCATTTCGGGCATTCGCCGGGAGACTTCTGGTGCACGTCCGGGTGCATCGGGCAGGTGTAGCTGACCTCCTGCTCCTGCTTCTGTACGCTCTTACGCTGCTTCGCCGAGCGGCGGCGCGAACGCGTCTCTGCGCGTTGCCGTTCCTGCCCGTCCGGCACGCGCGACTTGTTCGCGCCGACCGCCGGCGAAATCGTAAAAGCTAAAGCCGCAAGTGAGAGGGCGAACGTTAGTACAAGTTTTCTGTTCACGGGCGAATCCTCTTTCATGGGCACTTATCTTCGGGGAGACGTGGGAGCAGGACGACGCCTGCCGAACGGATGTCTCTTAAGTGGGCGACGGGCGACCGCTTCCACACGGGCGGGCGTCCCTTTAGAAAGTTACCCGCCGCCGCCGCGAAGCTGTTGACGCCTGTCTCACATTCAGTTGCAACTTACATTCCGTGACGGCCGCGCCGGGCCGCTGCGCCGCGCCGTCAACTCAAAGGCGGGCGCGGCCACACGCCGACGGGCGCGGCCGCCCTTTAATTCGCGGGAAACTCTTCGGAGGGTGCCTGTCGCGGCCCGCGGCGCGCGGGCGTGGCCTGCGCCGTCGCGGGCGCACAGGCCGGGGCGCGGCCGGGCGAGGTGTCCACCGTGAGACATCTACCGCGGGCGGCTGTCTCATGGTGAAACATCGGGCGGCGGGCGCGGCCGGGGCGCGCGTAAATGAAGCGGGGCGGCCCCCGCCCTTGAATGGAGGGGCCGCCCCGGTTCGCTTCGGGACTCTCACCCGAGGATTCAGTCGCGGGACGCTTCCGCAGCCCGCGACGGCCGCTTACTTGGCGAGCACCGCCCTCGTCGCCGAGCCGCCGAGGTTGCTGCGCACCGTGATGTTCACGGGGTTGGCGGACGCGTTGAGCACGCCGCTGTACTTACCGCCGCCACGGTTCGTCAGCGTGCCGAGCAGTTGCCCGGTGGAGGTGACGAAGACCTGTAGCGTCGCGTCCGAGCGCGTGCTCGAAGCCTCGACGAGCAGCGTGCGCTTCGACGAGTCGTACTCGGCCTTCTGCACGCCGACGGTGTCGGCGGCCGCGGCCGGGTTGACCGTCAGGGTCGCCGTGCGCGTCACGCTCCCGAGCCCCGCCGTGATGGTCACGCCCGCGGACGTGCTGACCGAGGTGGTCGTGACGCCGAAGCCCGCGGACGAGGCGCCCGCCGGGACTGTGACGCTGGCCGGGACGCTCGCCGCGGCGCTGCTCGACGAGAGGAAGACGGTCGTCGCGGACTGTGCCGGGCCGCTGAGCGTGACCGTCCCCTGCGCGGAAGCGCCGCCCGTGACGGCGGACGGGTTCACGCTGACGGCCGACAGCGTCACGGCCGGCGCGGCCGCGGGGTTGACCGTCAGCACGGCGCCCTGCGTCGCGCCGCCGTAGGCCGCGTTCACCGTCACCTGCGTCGGCGCGCCGACGGCCGACGCCGTGAAGTCCACGAAGCCGCCCGTGGCACCCGGGGCGATGGAGAGCGACGCCGGCAGGCGCACGACGTTCGGGTCGCCGCTCGACAGCGTGACCGTGGCCCCCTCGTTCGGGGCCGGCCGGTCGAGCGCGACCTGCGCCCTGACGGCCTGGCCCGAGCCGCCGACGACCGTCGAGGGCGTGAGCGTGACGGCGGCGACCGAGGCGCCGTTCGACGGCGCCGCGACCGTCAGCGTCGCGCTCTTCGACAGGCCGGCGTAGGTGGCCGTGATGTTGACGGCGGTCGTCAGCCCCGTCTGCTGCGTGCGGATGGGGAAGCTGGCCGAGGACTGGCCGGCGGGGACGGTGACGCTGAAGGGCGTGCTGACGAGGCTCGGGTTGTTGTTCGAGATGGAGACGACCGCGCCGCCCGCGGGCGCGACCGTGCCGGGCGCGAGGCTGACGACGCCGGTCGAGTCCGTCCCGCCGAAGACGCTCGAAGGCTGCGCCTGAAGGGAGCCGAGCGCGGCGGCGCCCGCCGGCGTGACGGTCAGCGTCGCGCTGCGCGAGCCGCCGCGGCCGCTCGACACGCTGATGGTGACGGTCTGCGTCGAGGTCACGCTCGCGGTGTCGAGCTTGAACCTGACGTTGTTCATGCCCGCGATGATGCGGATGCCGGTCGGCGGCCGGACGACCGTGCTCCTGCTGCTCGTGACCGTGAGCGCGAGGCTCCCGGAGGGGGCGACCGCGCCGTTGGCGAGGCTCACGTTGACCTCGGTCTGCGTGCCGCCGACGACGCTCGCCGGCGCGAACTGGACGGAGCCGAGCGTGGAGGAGGTCGGGGCCGCGCCCGCCGTGTTGGCGAGGACGAGCGTGCCGGGGTTGTTGCCGCTCGCCAGCAAGACCACGTCCTGCCGGCCGTCGCCGTTGAAGTCGGAGGCGGCGACCGCGCCGCCGCCCTTGCCGACGACGAAGCCCGGCACGATGTAGCGCGACACCGCCCGGAACGTCCCCGCGCCGTTGCCGTAGAGCACGCCGAGCATGCCGTCGCCGTTGACCGAGCAGCAGTTCGACATCCCGAGCAGCACGTCCCGGAAGCCGTCGCCGTTCACGTCGGCGACCGCCAGCCTTGCGGGCCGCTCCTGCATCGCGTCCTGGATGGAGGCCGAAGGCCGGAACGTCCCGTCGCCGTTGCCGAGCAGGACGACCGTCCTGCTGTCGGCGTCCACGGCGACGGCGAGGTCGGGTATCGCGTCGCCGTTGAAGTCGGCGGCGGCGAGGTCTGTGTTGTCGTAGCCCGGCACGGTCGTCAGGTCGGGCTGCTGGCGGAACGTCGCGTCGCCGTTGCCGAGCAGGATGAAGACCCCGCCGTCGCCCCCCGCGACGCCGAGGTCGAGGTTGCCGTCGTTGTTGAAGTCGGCGGCGGCCACCCGACCCGGCGCGAAGCCGACTTTAATCTGCTGCGGGGCCTGGAAGCTCCCGTCGCCGACGCCGCGCCAGACCGAGAGCGAGTCGCCGACGACGCAGCCCGCGGTGTAGCAGGAGAACTGGTGCGTGACGACGGCGTCGAGCCGGCCGTCGTGGTCGAAGTCGCCGAGGGCGACCGACGGCCCGTCGAAGCCCGTGTCGTTGGGAACGCTGATGGGGGCGGCGAACGTCCCGTCGCCCAGACCCAACAGCACGCTCAGCGACGTGTCGGGGCTGTCGTTCGTCAGGACGAGGTCGAGCCGGCCGTCGCCGTTGAGGTCGCCCGCGGCCACGTCCTGCGTGTAGCCGCCCGCCGGGTACTCCGCGTAAGCGCGGAACGACCCGTCGCCGGCGTTGAGCGCGACGCGGGCGTCGAGGCCCGCGCCGGCGAGGTCGGGGCGGCCGTCGCCGTTGAAGTCGGCGGCGACGTGGGTGTTGCCGATGATGGGGTAGTCCCTGCCGGCGAAGGAGGCCGTCTGCGCGGCGGCGCCCGCGGCGCAGAGCATGAGCAACGTGAAGAAGAATGAAGCCCGCCGTGCGTGCTGCCTGAACTGTTTACTGTCGAATAGCATTCCTATTAATCCCCTTTCGCTGACAGTGCCCGCCGCCGGGCCGGAAATACATCCGCCCGCGGCCGATTTCCCTCACGACCTACAGGAAAAGTGCCCCCGCGGCCGGGGTATGGGGGACCCGGCCGTCGGGGGCTTTCGGAGGGCGCACGCGCGCCGTTAACAGGGGCGCGCGCGTGCGCCGTTATTACAGAGAGCGCCGGGCGATGTTGCCGGTGCCGGTGCAGGCGACCCAGAGGTAGGAGCCGTTCGAGACGCCGATGAGCGGCGAACGATCCACGAGGTCCCTGCTGACGAACGAGCCGTCGGTGAGCGCGAGGCGCGTGACGCTGTTCGCGCCGTTCGAGATGACCGCCATGGTGGTGCCGTAGGCGATCACGCCGGCCGGGCCGTCGCCCACCGCCGTCTTCGAGAGCACGGCGCCCGAGCTGCTGAGCCGCGCCACGACGCCGTCCCAGAAGCAGGAGACCAGAATCTCGCCGCGGCTGTTGAGCGCCATGCCGAAGGGGCCGCGCGGGGTGTTGAAGCGGCCGAGTTCGTCGCCGTTCGTCGAGAGCTTCCAGACCTGGTTGGCCTTGTTGCACGCGACGTAGACGCTGGCGACCATCGTCGTCTTGCAGGAGCCGGACGAGGAGGACGACACCGACGAGTACGACATGCTGTCTTGGGAGGCCATCATCGGGCTGCTGTCGGCCGTCGTGGTGTCGGCCGGCGCGGTCGTCGGGTCGGTCGTGGTGCTGCCGTCCATGGTGCTCGCGTCCACGGTCGTGCTCTCCTCGGGCGCGGGCTCCGCCGTGGGCTGGGTCGAGCAGTCAACGCAGTCGGCGGTGCCGTCGTAGACCATCGGGCTGTCGGCCGTGCTGCTGTCGGCGGAGGCGAGCATCATGGAGTCGCCGCCGTAGTAGTTGCTGGTGCAGGTCTTGGTCGAGGTGACGCCGATGACGACCCAGACGGGTCGCGCGCCGACGGACGCCGAGCCGAGCGCCGTGCCGTCGGCCGCCGAGAGGCGGACGAGCGTGTTGCTGCGCTCGCAGGCGACGTAGAGCACGCCGGCGTAGAGCGCCGCGGCGACGGGGCCGTCGCCCGCCACCTTGAAGGTGCCGACCGGCGTGCCGTCCAGCTTGAGCTTCGAGACGGTGTTATCGGCGTTGTTGAGCGCGTAGAGGAAGCCGCCGTTGGCGTTGTCTACGATGAGCCCGGTCGGGTTGCGGCCGACGGGGAAGCGGGCGATCTCGGCGCCGCCGCCGCTGAGCTTCACGACCTTGTTCTCGTACTGGAGCGACGCGTAGACGTTGCCGTTCGAGTCGGCCGCCATGCTCGTCACGCCGGTGTTGAGGCCGACGCCCGTGACGGCCGTCGTGTCGGTGGACGCCGTCGTCTTCGACGTGCCGGAGTTGGAGCCGGAGGTCGTGGACGTGGACGTGGTGGTCGTCTCGCTCGACGTCGTCGAGGGGCTGGAGGATAGCGTCTGCCCGGACGCGACCGCCGACAGCAGCAGGGCCGCGACGGCCAGCAGCGCGGCTGACTTCTTGATTCTTACTTTAGTCGTCATTTTCTGTCTCCTTTCGCCGACATGACCGACAGCCCCGGCGCAAGCCAGCCGATGGACTCCAGGATCATTTCCGGCTTCATCATCCCGGGGCACGCGGCCCAGAGCTGCATCGGCTCGTTGCCGTAGCGGACGTTCCCGATGTGGTTCGACTTGTCGGCGTCGACCAGCGGGTCGGGGTCGGTGAACCCGAGCTTGCGTCGCAGCAGCTCCAGGTCGGCGGGCGCGCCGGTCAGGTACTGCCAGCCCGGCCCCACCTTGTGCATCTTCGCGTACTCGGCCAGCGACTGCGGCGTGTCCTGCTCCGGCTTGAGCGAGAACGAGTACATGAAGATGTCCTTGCCCACGCGGTCGCCGAGCATCCTCTGCACCTTCACGAGGTTCGTCGTGATGCCCGGGCAGATGCCCTCGCACTTCGCGTACATGAAGTTGATGACGACGATCTTGCCCCTGATGAGGTCGTCGTAGAAGCGAACTTTCCTGCCCTCGTGCGTGACGAGTTCGACGTTCGGGAAGTGGCGCTCCCTGATGCGGTCGCGCGAGGCGGCGGCCGCCGCCGCGGCCCCGGCCGCGGGCTTCGGGGTCTCGCCCCGGGCCACTACGGCGCCGACGAGCGGGGCGGCGCCGAGCAGAGCCATCACGTTTCTTCTGCTGATGTTCTTCATTGTTCGGCCAATCCTTTCTCCGGTCGCCCGGCTACGGGTTCGTCTTCAGGTCGCCCACGTCGCCGATATTCAGGAGCACCATCATCGCGTGGTCTTCGTGCACCACGTTGTGGCAGTGCATCGGGAGCAGGCCCTTGAAGTCGCGGAACCTGAAGTAGACCTCCGCCTGCATGTTGTGCTCCAGCCGCAGCACGTCCTTGCGTCCCGCCTCCACGATGCCCGAGGCGGACGGCGCGCGGCCGTTGATCCTGGTCGTCTGGAACTCCTCGAAGTGCATGTGGATGGGGTGCTGCCACCCGCCCGAGTTGTTCTGGAAGATCCACTTCTCGGCCGTGTTGAGCTGGATGGTGAAGCGGGGCGGCTCAAGGCAGTTCGGGAACTTGCCGTTGACGGCCCACTGACCGTTGTTGCGCTCGAACTTGAAGGTGCGCGTCACGCGGACGGGCGTGTTCATGTCCGGGTAGCCGTAGAAGTAGGGCTGCCCGGCGGGGAGGCTCGCCAGCGCCGTGTCGAAGTTGACGCTCTGGTCGGTGCCCTGGAGGGGCTGGTCGACGACGATCTGGAGCACCTTGGTGCCCTGCCCGGCGGCCAGCACGTTGCCGGTGGGGCCGCGGCCGTCGGTCTGCTCCAGCCGGTTCTCGATGTAGAAGGTCCTGCCGGCCATCCCGGTGAAGTCCACGATGACGTCCGTGCGCTCGGCGACCGAGAGGCGGACGCCGTTGACCTTCACGGGGCGGTCGAGGAAGTTGCCGTCCGTGCTGAGCTGCCAGACCGGCCTCGTCGAGTTGTTGGTCGGGTCGAGGATCGAGAACTGGTAGAAGCGCGAGGGCCCCATGTTGAGCCAGCGGAGGCGGTAGCGGCGCGGCGCCACGCGGAAGATGGGCTGCACCTTGCCGTTGACCTGCATCTTGTCGCCGAGGATGCCGTCGAGGTTGAAGAGGTCGAAGGCCAACTGGTCGGTCTGCCTGTCGTAGACCGCGTCGTTGAAGACCATGTTAACGTCGTAGTTCGGGTACGACGGCAGGCGGAAGCCCATCGTCTCGTCGCCGCCGTCGAACTGCCCGTTCTTGTGGAACAGGTTGAACATGCCGGCCATGCCCTTGTAGACGTTCTGCGACGTGTAGTCGAAGCGGTGGTCGTGGTACCAGAGCGTGTGCATCGACTCCTTGAGGTCGCCCGGGATGCCGACGCGCGGGTCGACGTTCGGGTGCGTCGAGCGGTAGCCGGCCAGCACGTTCGGGTAGTGGTGGTCGTAGAACTTCCCGCGGTCGTTGAAGTAGCACGGGTAGCCGTCCGACTCCTGCGGCGTGTGGCCGTTGTGGAGGTGGGTCGTCGTCGAGTTCAGGCCGAACCCGCCGTTCTGCCCGTCGGGCGGCAGGTCGTTCCAGTGGCGCACGAGCATCGGCTCGCCGTAGTACGCCTTGAAGAGCGGCCCGGGGAAGATGCCGTCGTAGCCCCACAGCGTCGAGGGCTGCGAGAACTCGCGGTGCGCCTTGGCCTGGAAGGCCCGCTGGTGAACCTCGTAGTACTTCTGCGGCGGCAGCTCGTTGAAGACCTGGTGGTCAACCGTGCGGCTCTCGCCGCCCAACGAGTTGTACGTCCTCTGCGGCGGCGGCCCCGTCAGGATCGTCTGCGACGCGGAGCCGGTCTTCTCGACCAGGCGCGGCATCTCCTCGACGAACGGCGTCGTCGGGCGGCTCTGCGGCGTGTCGTCGTAAGCGAAGCCGGCGCTCGTCAGCGGGCGGGCGCTCAACCCCGACTTCGGGATGAGCATGCCGGCGCTCGTGAGCAGCCCCATCTTCAGCAGGTCGCGGCGCTTGAGGCCGGCGGCGATCAGCTCGCGCCTGTTCTTGGCGGCTATCTCACTCCGTTTTTCTTTCGTTCTATCACTCTTCGAGATGTTTGCCATTAACGATTCTCCTTCTGAAACATAAGTGCTGGGTCGAGGCAGAACCCTTGGGGCGTTGGCTCAAGGGATTCGACGGACGGCGGACAGACCTCGGGCGTGCGGCCGTCTGTAAGGCCGTCGTCGGCGCTCTGGTTGTCGTCCGAATTCTGGCGGCGCGGCCGGGACTGCCCGGCGCCGTTTCGCCCCCTGAGGGGTCGGCGCCTCCTGACTCCGGCTTGCTGGTCGCCCTGGTTCGGGCGCGGCCTCTCCACACGGGGATGGTAGAGAGCGACGCCGCCCGGTTTCGCTTTAAGAGTGTCTTGAAAACTCGCCGCGGCAAGAGCGCGAGTTTCGTTCTTCTTTAACAGCCCGTCGGCCGCGGGTTCCTATCCTTGGCAAGACGTTATGAGTGCCGCCGCCGGGGCTACCTATCGTGACGCGAGGGGGACGGAAGCAACCCCCATGCCTCAGCCCGCGCGCCCTCACTTCCCGCGTTCCGCGCCGCCGTAACCCCGGCCCCGCGGCCGCCGCGCCGCGCGACACCTCGCCGCGCGGCGCGGGGCGTGTGTTTTACCGTGAGTCAGATGTGAGCGCGCATGTCACGCGGTGAAACACGGCGCGACGCGCGCGCCGCCGCGCAGCGACTCGGCCGCCTCCCCGCCCGCGAACAGTACCGTCAACACTTTTTCGCCGGCCCGCGCCCGCGCCCCGCGCTGAGGAACGCCAGTTGCTCCGGGAGCGCACGCTTGCCGCGACCCGCGCTCCACCCGGCGAAGAGGAGTCCTCTCCTCTCGGGCCGCCTTCAGGCACGCGACCCGGGCACCCGTCCCGGAACCCGATTCTTTTTTTCCCGAGCCGCCCCGACGGCTCTCACGTCAGTCAACGTCAGTCATCCGCCGGAAGTGAGCTTCGACCTCCGCTCCCGGCACTACTCTCTCAGCCGTACGGGACCCCGCGGGCGCGCTCTACCACCTTGCCGGCGCGCCCCGCCGGTATCGTTAACCCTAAACCAGGATAGTCAACCCCAAAGAAGAAAAGGAAACTCACCATGCAGTCACGCAACGCCACTCCCTACGTTAACTTCCGCGCCGGCGCGCTCCGCCTTCTCGTCGCCCTCTTCTGCCTCGCGTCCTTCGGCGCGGCCGCCTTCGGCCAGGCCCCGACCCTCGCGCTGAGGAGCAACGTCAGCCTCTTCGACTTCGGCCGCTTCAACACGGGCACGCTCTCGCCGAACACCGTCATCACCATCGCGAACGGCGGCGCGGGCAGCGTCACCGTCACGAACGTCACCATCACGGGCGTCAACTCCGGCGACTTCACGCTCGTCGCCACCACCTGCATCAACGCGGTGCTGACGACGAACACCTGCACGGCCACCGTCAGGTTCAACCCGCTCGCCATCGGCACGCGCAACGGCAACCTGACGGTGACCGACACGGCCAACGGCAGCCAGCACCTCGTCCCGCTGCGCGGCACGGGCCTCAACCCGAACATCCCGAACGAGGCCGTCGGCCCCATCGACGCGCGCACCGGCTTCCCGATGTGGTACCAGGACGAGCAGGGCCGCAAGCTCCAGCTCTGCCTCGACAGCGCGACGCTCTGCCTGAGCACCGTCGTCGGCACGCCGCAGGTCAACACCAACGGCATCAACTTCCCCGGCGAGGCGTTCTACTGGTCGGCCGAGTCGTCCATCGCCCGTAACGTCGGCGACGACGCGCTGCTCGTGCTCGCCAAGGAGGCCGCCTTCACGACCGAGGACGCGACCGTCGGCGAGCAGATCACCTTCGACCGCATCCGCGTCCGCATCGACGCGCTGACGCCCGGCGCGAACTACACCATCACGCACCCGTTCGGCGTCATGGTGGTGCAGGCCGACGTGGACGGCGAGATCAACACCACGACCGACATCGGCTGCGGCGGCTCGCCCTGCGACTTCCGCATGTCGCTCAACGGCGCGAACAACGTCTTCCTGCGTTGGGACCCGCTGTTCGCCCCGGCCGCCCCCGCGGGCTACCTCGGCGACCCCAACACCCCGCACAGGGTGACGGGCAGCCCGACCGGCAACAACATCTTCAAGGTCGACGGCCCGAACGTCGGCGGCGCTGGCATCAACAGCATCCAGACCGTCCTCTTCACCGTGTCCGGCAAGATTTTCTAGTAGCCTGACAGACACTGCACGGCGCGGCCGCGCTCGCCCGAAGTCGGGTGAGCGCGGCCGCGCCGTGCCGCGCGGGCGACTCCACACCGCCCCCGCCTCCCGCCTGCCGAAGACGCCCGGGAGGCGCTTCGCCTTCTTCGCCCACTCAAAGCCGACCCGCCCGGCGGCCGCGCGCGCGCACGGCCGCCGGCGCGTGGCAACGGGGTCGAGCGCCGCGCCGGCCGGGTGTGACATAATGGCGGCGCTCTGGCAGGTGAGGACGACGAACGGAGAAACCCTTAAGCAGATGACCGACCTGTTGTTGAGAAGCCTTTTCGCCACCCTCGTTTTGAGCTGGGGCGCCGCCGCGGCGCAAGCCCCCGCCGCGCGCATAGAGAGCGTCTACACAGACCTCTCGGCCGCGCGCTGCAAGACCGTCGAGACTTCGGAGGAGGCCGCCTCCTCCGTCCAGAAGTGCCCCGGCGTGGCGGGCTACGGCCTGCTCGTCGAGGACAACGACCTGCGCCAGTCCGTCACCGTCGTGGCGCCGGACGGGAAGCGCCACCCGCTCAACTACTGGCAGGTCGTCACGACGGCCTTCTCCAGCGTCGGGGATAAGGCGGAGTGGCGCGTCGCGCGCGAGGGCAGGAGGCTGCGCCCCATCGCGCTCATCGTGCGCGTGAACGCCAGCGAGAACCCCGAGTCGCCCGAGCAGAAGACCTCGTACCTCGCCGTGGCGAAGATCACGGCCGGCGGCGTCTGCGTCACGGACAAGGTGAAGGGCGGCCCCTCCGCGAACGAGGAGGCGCGGCGCGCTGCGGACGCCTCGGCCGACAAGCCCTGCCTCGAATGGAAGGCGCCCGCTTAAAACCGCCATGCCCGAGCAGCCCCCCGGCCCCGCCGCGACCGGCGGCTACAAAATCTGGCAGGTCATCGCGGCCTCGGCGGTCGGCACGATGATCGAGTGGTACGACTTCTACATCTTCGGGAGTCTCGCCACCACGATCTCGCCGCTCTTCTACCCGAAGGGCAACGACACGCTGGCGCTCATCGCCTACCTCTCGACCTTCGCCGTGGGCTTCGTCGTGCGCCCGTTCGGCGCGCTCTTCTTCGGGCGCATCGGCGACCTCGTCGGGCGCAAGTACGCCTTCCTCGTCACGCTGCTCATCATGGGCGGCGCGACCGCCCTCATCGGCGTGCTCCCGACCTACGAGACCGTGGGGCTGGCCGCGCCCGTCGCGCTCCTCCTGATACGCGTCCTCCAGGGGCTCGCGCTCGGCGGCGAGTACGGCGGCGCGGCCGTCTACGTCGCCGAGCACGTGCCCGACGGGCGGCGCGGCTTCTACACGAGCTTCATCCAGATCACGGCGACGCTCGGGCTCTTCGTCTCGCTCGCCGTCATCCTCGCCGTGCAGGGCTCGATGAGCAGGGAGGCGTTCGGGGCGTGGGGCTGGCGGCTCCCCTTCCTCGTCTCGGTCCTCCTCGTCGGCGTCTCGCTCTACGTCAGGCTGCGGATGAAGGAGTCGCCCATCTTCCGCCACATCAAGGGGGCGGGGATGACCTCGGCGCGGCCGCTGACGGAGGCGTTCGCCCGCTGGGGCAGCCTGAAGCTGGTGCTCGTCTCGCTCTTCGGCGCGACCGCGGGGCAGGGCGTCGTCTGGTACACGGGGCAGTTCTACGCGCTCTTCTACCTCCAGACGATACTCGGCGTGAACGGCACCTCGGCCAACTACGTCGTCGCGGCGGCGCTGCTGCTGGGGATGCCCTTCTTCGTCCTCTTCGGCGCGCTCTCCGACCGCGTCGGGCGCAAGTGGATCATCATGGCGGGCTGCCTGCTCGCGGCCCTCTCTTACTTCCCGATTTACCGCGCCATGCAGTCGGCCGCGGGCTCGAACGTCGTCACGGCCGTCTCGCGCAAAGACCCCGTCACGGGGGCCATCTCGCTCACGCCGCAGACTGTGGTCGGGGGCGTGCTGCGGCCCGCGCCGCAGGTGCTGCCTTACGCCGGCTTCGGCCGGCTGCTCGCGGAGCCCGCGGCGTGGAGGCTGACGCTGCTCGTCTTCGTGCAGGTCATCTTCGTGACGATGGTCTACGGCCCCATCGCCGCCTACCTGGTCGAAGCCTTCCCCGCGAAGATACGCTACACGGCGCTCTCGCTCCCCTACCACATCGGCAACGGCGTCTTCGGCGGCGTCCTGCCGCTCGTCGGGCTCTGGGTCGTCGCGCAGACCGGCGACATCTACGCCGGCCTCTACTACCCCGTCACGGTCGCCGCCGTGACGTTCGTCGTCGGCTCGCTCTTCCTGAGGGAGACGCACAGCACGCTCATCTGGAAGGAGCTTGACGCCGGGGGCGCGGGCGACACGGAGGGGCCGGCCTGAGGCCCGCGGGCGCGTTGGATTTTCCGCCCGGTTCGATGTAAGTTCTCTGTCAGTCACCCCGCAATTTCAACCGCCACGCCCGGCCGACGGGCGCGGCCTATCCCCGAAACTTTTTGTGAGACGTAATCAGATGTCCAAACTCTTCACACGCGCCGGCGCCGTCCTGTTGGCGGCGGCGGCGGCGGGTTACTTCGTATCCATGAGCGCGAACGCCAAGAGGCGCCCCGGCGTGCGGGGCGTGCAGACGGCCGACGCCCCGCCGGCGGCGGGCGCGCGCGCCGCAGACAACCCGCTCGTCGCAGAGTGGGCCGGCCCCTTCGGCGGCGTGCCGCCCTTCGACCGCGTGCGTGTCGCGGACTTCAAGCCCGCGCTCGAAGCCGCGATGGCCGAGAACCTCGCCGAGGTGGACAAGATCGCCGCCGACAAGTCGGCGCCGACCTTCGAGAACACCGTCGCCGCGATGGAGCGCGCCGGCTCGACGCTCGACCGCGTGACGACCGTCTACGGCATCTGGTCCGGGAACATGAACACGCCCGAGTTCCAGGCCGTGCAGCGCGAGATGGCGCCCCGCCTCGCCGCCTTCAACGACAAGATCACGCAGAACGAGGCGCTGTTCAAACGCATCGAGGCCGTCTACAACTCGCCCGACAAGAAGAAGTGGACGCCCGAGCAGCAGCGCCTCTCGTGGCTCTACTACACGAACTTCGTCCGCTCCGGCGCGCGGCTCGACGCCGCGAAGAAGGCGCGGCTCTCCGAGATCAACCAGCAGCTCGCCGGCCACTACACCAACTTCAACCAGCACCTGCTCTCGGACGAGAACGACCTCTTCCTCGTCCTCAAGAGCGAGGACGAGCTGGCCGGCCTGCCCGAGTCGCTGCGCGACGCCGCCGCGCAGGCCGCCGCGTCGAAGAAGCAGCCCGCCGGCACCTGGGTCGTCCTCAACACGCGCTCCTCCGTAGACCCGTTCCTGACCTACTCCGACCGGCGCGACCTGCGCGAGCGCGTCTGGCGCATGTTCGTCAACCGCGGCGACAACGGCGACAAGAACGACAACAACTCGATCATCACCGAGATTCTCCGGCTGCGCGCCGAGCGCGCGAAGCTCCTCGGCTACCAGACGCACGCGCACTGGCGGCTGGAGAACGCGATGGCGAAGACGCCCGAGCGCGCGATGGAGCTGATGCTGGCGGTCTGGAAGCCGGCGGTCGCGCGCGTGCGCGAGGAGGTCGCCGACATGCAGGCGCTCGCCGACCGCGAGGGCGCGAAGATCAAGATCGAGCCGTGGGACTACCGCTACTACATGGAGAAGGTGCGGAAGGAGAAGTACGCGCTCGACCAGAACGAGGTCAAGCAGTACCTGCAACTGGAACGCTTGCGCGAGGGCATCTTCTGGGTCGCGGGCGAGCTGCTCGGCTTCGACTTCAAGCCGGCCGCGGGTGTCCCCGTCTTCCACCCGGACGTGCGCGTGTGGGAGGTGACGGACAGGAAGACGGGGCGCCACGTCGGGCTCTGGTACTTCGACCCGTACGCGCGCGAGGGCAAGCGCTCGGGCGCGTGGATGAACGCCTACCGCAGCCAGCAGCGCCTCGACGGCAAGGAAGTCACGACCATCGTCTCGAACAACTCGAACTTCCAGAAGGGCAAGCCGGGCGAGCCCGTGCTCGTCTCCTGGGACGACGCGACCACGATGTTCCACGAGTTCGGCCACGCGCTGCACGGGCTCTCGTCGAACGTCACCTACCCGACGCTCGCGGGCACGGCCGTCGCGCGCGACTACGTCGAGTTCCCCTCCCAACTGCTCGAACGCTGGCTGCTGACGCCCGAGGTCTTGCAGCGCTTCGCCGTCCACCACCAGACGGGCAAGCCCATCCCGGCCGAACTGGTCGAGAAGCTCCGCCGCTCTTCGACCTTCAACCAGGGCTTCGCCACGGTCGAGTACCTCGCGAGCGCGCTCGTGGACATGCGGCTCCACCTCGCCGGCTCCGAGAAGATAGACCCGGACGCCTTCGAGAAGAGGACGCTCGAAGAGTTGGGGATGCCTTCGGAGCTGGTGATGCGCCACCGCACGCCGCAGTTCGGCCACGTCTTCTCCTCCGACTCCTACTCGGCCGGCTACTACAGCTACCTCTGGACGGACGTGATCGCGGCCGACGCCTTCGAGGCTTTCACGGAGGGCGGCGGGCCTTACGACAAGAAGGTCGCGGAGCGCCTGCGCAAGTTCGTCTTCTCGGTCGGCAACACCGTGGACCCGGCCGAGGGCTACCGTAGTTTCCGCGGTCGCGACCCGCGCGTCGAGGCGCTGATGCGCAAGCGCGGCTTCCCCGTCGCCGAGCAGAAGGGCACCGCGGCGCCGCCCGCGAAGCCCGGGACGAAGAAGGACTGAGGCGTTCCGGGTCTCAGAGCCGGCGGCGGAACCCGAGGATTTAATTTCAAATCTCAAATTTGAAATTTCAAACTCCCGAACACGCAGGAAGGCCGCCCCGAGTCAAGTTGCTCGGGGCGGCCTTCTGCCTGTCGGCGGCGCTATCCTTCTGCGCGCCTTCGACGCACGGGCGGCAGGGGGTTGTCGAGTCACCGGCGCCGCGTCAGGCGCGGACGCTGCTCGGGGTCGTGCTGGGCCGGGAAGCCTCCTCGTGGCTGGGCGAGGTCGAGGGGAGGCTGGGCAGGGAGGTCTACGCGGAGTTCGCGGAACTGGACCCGGAGGGCGCGGGCGGCGACTACACGCTGGGCGCGAGCTACCTGACGCGGGCGGGCGTCGGCGTCGTGCGCGTGGACGAGAGCGTCCGCGCGCGCGGCGCGCGCGCCACCGAGGCGGTCATCGCGCACGAGCTTCTGCACCTGCGCCTGCGCGCGCGCGGCTACCCGCTCTTCCTCTTCTCGCCGGAGGTGATGACGCGGAGGGGGCCGGCGCAGGAGGTAGAGCAGGAGCACGTCAACGACCTCGTGAGCCTCATCGAGCACCGCGTCTTCGCCGCCGAGATGCGCCGCTCCGGCTTCGACAAGCTCATCGACCTGACGAACGGGCTCGACGCCGCGCGGCGCCGGCGGGGCGAGCGCGACGGACAGGCCGAGGCGCTCAACTACGCGCGCGCCTCGCTGGAGTGGGGCGACCCGCGGCTGCTCGAAGAGCTGGCCGGGGTTCACCGCGCCAACGGCTGGACGCGCTCGCTCGGCGAGGGGCGCCGCCTGTCCGAAATCATCCGCGGCGCGAACATCACGTCCCCGCGCGACGTGGCCCCCGTCTTCCTACGCTGCATGTCGGTGCTCTACGCCGCAGACTTCCGGCTCGACACGGACGCGCGCTTCCCGCTCTCGAAAATCTACCCGCAGGTGCTCATCCGCTCGCCGAGGCCGGCCGGGAAGCGCCGCGGCGGGTGAGGCGCGCGGGGCGCGCGCGTCAACGCCTCTTGCCCTTCTTCGGCTGCTTCTCCTTCGCCTGCGGCTTCTGCGGCTTCTTCGTCTCCTGCGGCTTCTTCTTGTCGGGCTTCTGCGCCCTCTCGGGCTTCTCGGGCTCCTCGCGCTTCGTTCTCTTCCCCAGAATCCTGTCCACCGCCTCGGCCGGGGGCGGGTGGCCGGCGGCGAAGACGAAGACGTGGTAGTGGTCGCGCAGCTCGCGCAGCGCCTCGACGCGCCCTTCGCGTTCGAGCCGCGCGATCTCGGCCATGACGAACTCCTGCTCGGCCGCCGTCATGTAGCGGTAGTAGACGTCGAAGGCGAGCCCCGTCGTGTGCGGCGGCGGCGCCACGTCCGCCGCGTTCGGGTTGCCCGACTCGCGCAGGAGGCGCTGGTACTCCTCCGTCCTCACGAGCGACGTGACGGGGAGCGGCCGCTCGAACTTCGACTGGTAGGCGGCGGCCAGCTCTTCGAGCAGCGCGAGCGCGGGGGGGCGCAGGAAGCTCAGCATCCGCGCCTGGAACTCGCGCGCGGTCGCGGCGTCGCGCAGGTCGTAGGCGCGCCCGCCGAAGTCGCGCGCGAGCGCGGCCTGCGACTCGTACTCCGCGAAGAGGCGCCCGCCCGCGCGCGCCCTGTCCTTCGCGCCCGGCCGGCCGTAGTACTCCGCGAGCAGCTTCTCCTTGTCCGCCAGCGAGGAGAGTTCCTTCTTCCGCGCGGCCGACTCGGCGAGCAGGCGCGCGCGCTCCTCGCGCTCCTTCCGCCCGAGCCCCTTGAGCTTCTCGTCGAGTTCCTTCAGTTCCCCTCCGAGCCGCGCGCGGTCGGCCGCGAGCCCGCCCTCGAAAGCCTCCAACTCTTCGACGCCCGAGAAGAGCGGGACGACCTTCCGCGCCTTCAGGTCGTAGTGCGTGAGCGCGCCCGTCGCCGTCAGCCCCACGCCGTAGAGCACGTAAGCTTTGCCCAGGCGCGGCACCTCGACCAACTCATGCCCCGCGCGGATGGCCTCGGCCAGCTCCGCGAAGTCGTGGGGAGACTTGACGCCCGCCTCGGCCGCTGCCGCGCCCTGGATGGCGAGGAAGCGGCGCGTCTCTTTGTACTGCTTCAGCTCTTCGGGAATCTCGACCTGCTGCGCCTTGCGCCCCGTGGGCTCGCCGCGGTCTTCCTCCATCTTCGAGACGGCCTCGGCGTAGGGGTCGCGCGGCGGCGCGCCCGTCAGGATGTCCTTGACCTGCTCGGCGCCGGTCTTCAGCCCGCCGAGCAGCCCCCGCCTGTGTCTGACGTAGAGGAACGACGCGGCGGCCGCCGCGCACAGAAGGATGATGACGAAGGGGAGCCAGCGGGTCTTCGGGACGTTCCCGCGCGGCGGCGGCGGCCCGCCCGCACGCGCGGGGCCGGCGGCGGGGGTGTCGGCGGGCGGTGCGCTTCCGCCGACGGGGCCCGGGGACGGCGCGCGCTCGTCCGCGAGCCCGCCCCCGCCCGTCTCGCCCGCCCTGCCCGCTTGTTCTGAATCCACGCGCCTAAAATATCACGACGCGCCGGGGCGCGCATGGCGTCGGCGGCGCGCGTAAGGCGCACGCACTCTCAATCCGCGGAGACGGAAGAGGCGGCCTCCCCTCGGGCGTGCGCCCGGCGGGAGGCCGCCTCTTCTGTCAGAACTTCTGTGCCCCGCCGAGAGCGGCGCGGGGGAAAGGGGGAACGCCCGGCGGGCCGGGGGTTCTCGTTACGGCGTGACGCCGCCGGGGTTCGTGCCGATGTTGTACGAGAAGCCGCCGCTCATCGAGGCGAAGACGATGTAGAGAATCAGGAGCACCGTCCAGGCGAGCATGATGTTGCGCAGGCCCAGCCTGCCCGAGTTCATCCAGCCCCAGATGAAGGCCCAGAGGCTACAGATGACCCCGATGATGCCCTGCACGACGCCGGCCTCCTTGAACATGCGAATCAGCACGATGATCCAGCAGACGACGCAGCCCAAGAGACAAAGCAAAGCAAGAATACCCATTCCGCTATCCTCCTTCTGTTTTCGACCAGAAAAGTTTGACCGCTTGGCTCACGGGCGGAAAGCGCCCGGCAGGAACAGCAGGCGAACCGACCAGTAGAGCAGGAGCGCCGCCGGCAGCACGTAGGGCAGGCGCACGCGCCGCTCGGCGCGGACGAGGAAGGCGGCGAACGCCTCGCGCCTCGCCTGCGGCAGCAGCGCCGCGACGGCCGCCGCCAGCACCGCCGCCGCGAGCAGCGGCGCGAAGGCGTGCAGCGCCAGCGACTCGCGCCACTCGCCGCGCGCGAGCGCGACCACGGCGCGCGTGAGCCCGCAACCCGGGCAGGGGAGCCCGGTCAGTCCCTTAAAAGGGCACGGCCACCCGCCGACCCCCGCCGCGACCGCCCCGACCTGCGCCGCCGCGACCGCCGTCACCATGAGCGCGACCCCGCGGTGGCGGAGAAGAGACGCGACCGACGTTTCGGGCCAACGCGTATGAGACATACCGTCCAGAAGGTCTGGCGGGCGACACCGCCGGCTCTCGAAAATTCCCGCCGGCGCCCCCTCGTCGTAGAAAGTGCTGAAGAGATCGGGTTAAAGCCGCTGAAGAGCGAAAGAAAAACGCCGGGGCTCGGTCGAAAGGCGGGTGAACTCCCGGCGTGCGTTGAAAACCGGGCGATTATACGAGAAAACGCGGATAAGGCAAGCGTAATTTCCGGCGGGCGAAAGCGGCGGCCGGGGCTCACGCTTCGGGCGCGGACTTCGCTTGCGGCCGCGCGGAGCGATACCACTCGATGGTGCGGCGCAAGCCCTCGCGGAAGTCCACGCGCGCCCGGAACCCGAACAGGCGGGCGGCGCGCGTCACGTCGAGCGCGCGGCGCGGCTGCCCGTCCGGCTTCGACGTGTCCCAGACGACGCGGCCGCCGAAGCCCGTCTCCGACGCGATCAACTCGGCAAGCTCTTTGATGGACATCTCCTGCCCCGACCCGAGGTTCACGGGCTCCGCCCCGTCGTAGTGCTCCGCGGCGAGGACGATGCCTTCGGCCGCGTCGTCCACGTAGAGGAACTCGCGCGTGGCCGCGCCCGTCCCCCACACCTCGACCTCCGGCGCGCCGCGCTCGACGGCGTCCACGAACTTCTTTATCAGCGCCGGGATGACGTGCGAAGTGTTCGGGTCGAAGTTGTCGCCGGGCCCGTAGAGGTTGACCGGCAGCAGGTAGACGGCGTTGAGCCCGTACTGCTCGCGGTACGCCTGACACTGCACGAGCAGCGCCTTCTTCGCGACCCCGTACGGCGCGTTCGTCTCCTCGGGGTAGCCGTTCCAGAGGTCTTCCTCTTTAAAGGGGACGGGCGTGAACTTGGGGTAGGCGCAGATGGTCCCGACCTGTATAAATTTTTCGACGCCGTGGAGGCGCGCGCCCTCGATGAGCTGGACGCCCATCATGAGGTTCTCGTAGAAGTAGCGGCCGGGGTTCTCGCGGTTGGCGCCGATGCCGCCGACGACCGCGGCGAGGTGGACGACCACCTGCGGCCGGCCGTCGCGGTAGAGGCGCTCGACGTCCGCGCCTTTGACCAGGTCGTAGTCGCGCTTGCGGACGACTTGAACGTCTTCGCAGCCGCGCCCTTCCAGTGCGGCGACGACGCGGCGGCCGAGGAAGCCGCCGCCGCCCGTCACGCAAACCCTCTTGCCCCGGAGAAAGTCCGTCATAAAACTTCCGAACTGCCCCGCCCCCCCGCCCGCGCGCCCCCGAGGTCTTCGAGCCACGCCGCGAGCAGCGGCAACTCCTCGCGCCCGACGAGCGACATCTCGGCCAGCTTCTCGTAGCAGGCCGCGACGTTCTCCTCCACACGGCCGGGCCTCAGGCTCAGGGCGGAGAGCGCCGCGCGTATCGAGTCGTTGTGGAGGTAGCCCGGCACCTCGTCGCGGAAGTCGCGCATCAGGTCGTGCTCGTTGCGCTCCTGCCAGACGGTCGGCCCGTGGAAGAGCACGCCCCAGCCCTCCTCCCACGCGACGCGCTGCGCGACGAAGCTGCGCCAGATGTCTGTCATGCGGAAGGAGCAGTAGGCCGGCAGGTACATCAGCGGGAAGGCATCCGACCACCACGCCGTGTTCTGGCTGTTGAAGGGGCACCAGGAGCCCGCGCCCAGGGCGACGCGGCGGTCGCGGCGGAACGACTGCGGCAGCTCGGCGACGAGCCTGTAGACGGCGTCAACGTCCGGGTTCTCGTCGGCCAGACCCTGCTGGACGGGGCAGTCGGCGTCCTTCACGGGAAGCGTCTCGAACTCCGCCACGCGGTCGCGCACGCGGTCGAGCGGGAGGCCGCGCGGCCAGATGTTCGCCTCAGTGAAGTAGCGGTAGGCGTTGACCCAGCCCGCGCCCGCGGAGACGGGGACGGACTGCCGCCGCCGCCTCTCTGCCCAGAACTCCTCGCGCGGGAAGTTGTCGTCGTCCGTCTCGACGACGACGGAGGCGCCGCCGCGCACCGCGAGCAGGTAGCCGAGGTTCTTGCGCGCGTAGTGGCGCGTGGGGCAGAGGCGCGCGAAGCGGAAGCCGGTCTCGTACTGCGCGTCGAGCCCGTAGAAGTCGCAGCCCTCTATTCGAAAGTCGGCGGGGCTCGGCTCGTCGCCGATGACGACGAACTGCCGGCCGCGCCGGCGCGAGCCTTCGGCCAGCGCGCCGAGCACGCGGTTGGGCGCGGAGATGGAGGTGACGACGAGCGCGACGCTGTCCGTCATGCCGCCTCGTCCTGTCCGAGGGGGGCGACCCCGTGCCCGCGCGAGGGGCGCGCGCGGAAGAGGCGCCAGAGGTTGACGAAGGCGTCCTTGAGCACGCCGTTGTTGACGCTCGGGCTGGCCGCGCGGTAGTGGATGGGCACCTCGGCGACGCGCAGGCCGTGGCAGTGCGCCTTGATCTCGGTCTGGAAGAAGTGGCCGCGCGAGTTGACGCCGCGGCGCAAGACCCGCTGGAGCGCGGCGCGGGAGAAGAGCTCGAAGCCGCTCGTCATGTCGGTCAGCCGCGTGCCGAGCAGCAGGTTCGTCAGGAGCGTCCCGCCGCGGCTGATGACCCTGCGCTTGAGCGGGCTCTCCGTGACGGCGCCGCCCGGGCAGAAGCGGCTGCCGAAGACGCAGTCGAACCCTTCGGACATCTTCTCGAAGAAGCGCGGGATGTCGGAGGGCTGGTGGCTGAAGCCGGCGTCGATCTCCAGCACC
>DASVWB010000354.1:0-2575 GCA_036389815.1 Pyrinomonadaceae bacterium
GCTGTAGTTTCAGCTCGGGGTGGGCGAGGTAGAGCCCCGTCTCGAAGTCCTCGTACTCCAGACGCGCCCTCTCGACCCCGACGTTTGCCAGCGCCACGAGGCTGCCGAAGAATAGAAGTTCGCCGAAACCCATCCAGAGAGTGAGACCGCCGTCCTGCCTGTCCTTAATATTTATATCCTTGCGGGTCAATATACAGGATAGGTGCCCGGTTGGCTATGGGAAGCTTAAACGCTTGTACACCAAATCGTGCTTAAAAATTTTGTTTTGACCGTGTTTTTGCTCTTGACAGGGGCTTAAGCACAGGCGTACTATTCGCCGCGGGTGGTCAAAAGTGGCTGAAAGTGGACTACAGTGAGCAGCTTGCCGCCGCTGCTTAGAGTTTCACTTTAAGGTTTAAGCAGTCCCCGCCCAGGGCCGGCGCCGGAAACCCTTATGTTGCGAGGAAATTACACGGCGCGGGTTGATGAAAAGGGGCGACTCAAAATTCCGACGGCCTTCAGGCGCTACATTGAAGAGAAATATACCACCCAGGAACTATATGTCACGAGCCTGAACGGCGACTGTGTTCGGATTTACCCCTTACCCGAATGGGAGTCCATCGAGCAGCGTCTGGCGCTCCTACCGTCGATGGATCCGGCGAGAAGAAAGTTCCTTGACAGGACGAACTACTACGGCCAGCAGGCGACCGTGGACGGGCAGGGTCGGGTACTTATTCACCCGCTGCTGAGGAAGGCTTCGGGGGTGGTCGGGGATGTGGCCGTGCTGGGATATTTGACATACCTGGAAGTCTGGGAGCTGGAGCGCTTTGAGCGGCGTCTTCTGTCCGACCCCTATACGGAGGAGGACGAGGCCGCGATAGCGCGGCTCGGAATCTGAAAGGCCGCGGAAGAGTGGAAAGTGTTGAGCGATAAGGCAAAAGCAAGGTTCGCAAGTCCCGTGCTCGGCCGCCTGTCACTCGACACACGAAATTCCAAGCGACTTTTCAAGACCACGGGGCGGTGGTAATGGCTGCGTCAGGAGGGGGGCCTGAAGCGCCCCATCGCCCCGTGTTGCTCTTTGAAGCGGTGAATTTGCTCGACCCCGCGCGCGGGGGGCTGTTCGTGGACGCTACGCTCGGTCTTGGCGGGCACAGCGAGGCGATTCTGGTGGCCTCTGCCGACACGCGGGTTCTGGGCATAGACCGCGACCGCGAGGCAATACGACTCGCCTCGGAGCGTCTGGCGCGTTTCGGCACGCGCTTCCGCGCCGCTCACGCCAATTTTCGGGAAATAGTCCGAGTTTTGGGAGAGACGGGCGAAAGCGAAGTGACCGGCGTCCTGGCCGACCTCGGCGTCTCCTCGCTCCAGTTCGACACGCCGGAGCGCGGCTTCAGCTTCCGCCACGACGCGCCGCTCGACATGCGCATGGACGCCTCGGGCGGCGACGAAACGGCTGCGGAGCTGCTCGAACGCCTGCCCGAGGAGGAGGTCGCCCGGATTATTTACGAGTACGGCGAGGAGCGCGCGTCGCGGCGAATCGCGCGCTGGATAGTCGAGAGGCGGGAGCGGGGCGAGCCGATTCAGACGACGGGCGAGCTGGCCGCGCTGGTCGCGAGGGCGGTCGGTTACAAGCGCGGCGAACGCGTCCACCCGGCGACGCGGACGTTCCAGGCGCTCCGCATCGCCGTCAACGGCGAGCTGGAAGGGCTCGACGGGTTCGTCGAGACGGCGGTCGATCTTTTACAGGCGGGAGGGCGGCTGGCGGTCATCAGCTTCCACTCCCTCGAAGACCGCGTCGTGAAGCGCGCGCTGCGGAGGCTCTCGGGCCACTGCGAGTGCGGCCGGCGCGTTCCCGTCTGCGCCTGCGGCGCGCGGCGCGCGGTCGAAGTCCTGACGCGCCGCCCCGTGACCCCGAGCGAGCAAGAGTTGGAAGAGAACCCCCGCGCGCGGAGTGCCAAGCTGCGCGCCTGCTTGAAACTGTAGACGCCGCGGCGGCGGCGGGCCGGGGGAAGTCGGCGCAAGACCCGAGGAGCCTCACGCCCCGTCTACTTAAAGCTTATTTCATTCTGACCCGGAAGCCCGAGGCCCGATAACCGATGAGAAGAGTGCCCCAGCAGTACCCCAACCCCCATGTGCGACGCGAGCGGGACCCGCGCGCCGCGAGGCGTCAGGCGCTCCTGCTTTTGGGCTGCCTCCTGCTCGCGTCCGGCTTCATCTACGCCGTGCGCCAGCAGGTTCTGGCGACTGACTACGGCTACAAGACCGAGTCGCTCCGGCGCGAGCGCGAGGAGCTGCTCGACGAGCAGCACCGCCTGCTGCTGGCCGCCGAGGAGGGCGCTTCGCCCGCGCGGCTCGAAGAGGCGGGCCGGGAGATGGGGATGCGGCCGGCGCGCGCCGCGCAGATAGAGGCGGCGGCCGCGCGCGGCGTCCGCGCGGAGGCGGGCGTCTTCGTTGGCGCGGCGGGCGCGGCTGCGCTGCGCCGCTAGACGAAGGAGGTTTTTGAGAGCGCAGTCACGGGCCGGCGCGGCCTCTCCCTTCCAGAGCCGCGCGGCCGAAGTTTGAGGGGCGCGGACGGCCCCGGCCCGCCGCCCCCCCC
>DASVWB010000355.1:0-11178 GCA_036389815.1 Pyrinomonadaceae bacterium
TCCTCGACGCGGCCGACGCCGTCATCAAGCACAACACCGAGCGGAAGGAGAAGACGCTCTGGACGGCCAACCCGGCGGGCGCGCCCATCCGCTACTACCAGGCGATGGACGCCGAGGGCGAGGCGCGCTTCGTCGCCGCCAGGATAGAGGAGCACCGCCGCCTCGACCCGAAGTCGCGCGCGGCGGTGCTCTACCGCACGAACGCGCAGTCGCGCGTCTTCGAGGAGGCGCTGAGGCGCGCCGGGCTCGGCTACAACATCGTCGGCGGCTTCTCCTTCTACGAGCGCGCCGAGGTGCGCGACGTGGTCTCCTACCTCAAGCTCGCCCTGAACCCGCACGACTCGGTCGCGCTCATGCGCGTCGTCAACACGCCGACGCGGGGCCTGGGCAAGCAGACGCTCGACGAGCTGGACCGGCGCGCGAAGGATTACGGCGTCTCGCTCTGGGAGGCCATCGGCATCATCACCAGCCAGCCCGAGGGCTTCAGCCCGCGCGCCGCCGCGGCGCTCAAAAAATTCCAGGCAATCGTCGAGGGGCTCGTCGCCCGCGCGCAGAAGGAGCCGGCCTCCGAGGTCGTCAAGGCGGCCATCCTCGACACGGGCTACGCCGACGCGCTCAAGGCCGAGAACAGCGAGGAGGCCGAGGGGCGGCTGGAGAACTTGCAGGAGCTGGTCAACGCGGCCGTGGACTACGACGCGGAGGAGGGCGGCGGGCTGCGCGACTTCATCGACGCCGCCGCGCTCGTCTCCGACACGGACCAGTACAAAGGGGACGCGCCCGTCACGCTGATGACGATGCACTCGGCCAAGGGGCTGGAGTTCCCCGTCGTCTTCATCGTCGGCATGGAGGACGGCCTCTTCCCGCACTCGCGCGCGGCGGCCGACCAGGCGGAGCTTGAGGAGGAGCGCCGCCTCTGCTACGTCGCCATCACGCGCGCCGAGCGCTTCCTCTACCTCTCGCACGCGATGCGGCGCAGGGTCTACGGCGAGGAGATGGCCTCGGAGCCGTCGCAGTTCCTGAACGAGATGCCGCTCGACGCGGTCGAAGACCTCTCGCGCGGCGCGTCGTGGCTCTCGTTCGCGCGCAGCTCGTCGGCCGTGGAGTCGCGCCACGCGGCGCGGGCCTTGCGCGGCGAGGCGCCGGCGCAGGAGCGCCGCTACGCGGGCAAGACCTACGACAGCGCCGACTCCATCGCCGAGTTCTTCCGCCAGCGCGGCGACCAGATACGCCGCAACGCCGACGCCGCCAAGCGGCAGCAGCAGCCGCCCCAGCCGCCTCAGCCTCCCGCGCGCCCGGCGGGAGGCGGACGCCCGCCGGCGTCCGCCTCGTCGTCGGCCTCAGCCGCCGCCGCCGGCTTCGCGCCCGGCACACACGTCCGCCACCCGAAGTACGGCCGCGGCCTCGTGCTGCGCCGCGAGGGCGCGGGCGACGCCGCCAAGCTCCTCGTCAGCTTCCCCGGCTTCGGCCAGAAGAAGCTCGTCGAGAAGTACGCGGGGCTGGAGAAGGCTTGAGGGGAAGTAGACAGTAGTCAGTAGACAGTAGACAGTAGTAGTCTAATGGGCGGCGCGGCCTCGTATAACAGGCACGCCGCCTTTGGTTTTCTACTGTCTACTGTCTACTCGCGTCATGACGAACGAGGAACTCGCGCGCAGGTTCGAGCGGCTGGCGCTGCTGATGGAGATTCGCGGTGACGACCGCTTCCGCGTGCGCTCGTACCGCAACGCCGCGGAGACTTTGGAGACGTGGCCGAGCCCGGTCGAGCGGATAGCGCGCGAGGAGGGGCTGAAGGGCTTGCAGAGCCTGCCCGGCGTGGGCAAGGCCATCAGCGGCAAGATCGTCGAGCTGCTGGAGCGCGGCACCTTCGACGCGTGGGAGCGTCTCAGGCAGGAGACGCCCGAGACGGTGCTCGACCTGCTCGAAGTCGAGGGCGTCGGCCTCAAGACGGCCTCCGTCCTCCACCAGCAGTTCAAAATCTCCTCGCTCGCAGACCTGCGCCGGTTCGTCGATGGCGGCGGCCTCGACCTCGTTGACGGCGTCGGCGAGAAGACGGCCGAGCGCATCGCACGCAGCGTGGAGAGGCTCACGCGCTGAAGGCCGTGCGCGCGGCGATACGCCTCGTCAGGGCGACGTCGGGCGCTGCGCGCGCTCGACCAGCGTCACCTCGGCGTTGAAGAGGGTGATGTACTGCACCCTGCCTATGAGGAAGAACACGCCGGCGCCTAAATAGAACAGGACGAGGAGGGCGGCCCTGCGCGGCGTGAAGCCCAAAACCACCCAGGTCCAGAAGACGAACGGGAAGCCGAAGAGCAGCGCATACGCCGTGTGCGCGTAGAACTCCGCGAAATACAGGTAGAAGTCCTCAAGGAAGTCGAAGGCCGGCTTGTCTTCGGGCCGGATGCCCGAGACGTTCTCCTCCATTCTCAGCACCTCAAGCTTCGGCGCGCTGAGCGCGCCCAGCAACTCCAGAACCATCTTCACGGGCGCCAGGACGACCTGGAAGATAATCCTCTTGTCGTGCCAGAAGCTCTCCCGGACGGACTTCGCCACCGGCGGGCTCGAAGGGTCGTGGTTCTCCAGCCAAGCCATCACCGACCAGGAGATGCCGTGAATCAGAAGGCCGGCGGCGCCCGACAGGAAGAGGAATATCACCGTATTCCTGAACGAGCCGAACCACAGGTCACCCACCGACGTGAAGAGCGCCAACATCGTCGCCGGCCGGGGCTCCAGCTTGGCCGCGTAAGGGCACGTGCAGCTCAGGACGGCCACGGCCCCCGGGAAGAGCTGCGCCATCAGGAAGCTGAGCGTGAACCTTGAGAGAAACTGTTCCAATGGCGGTTCGGGGGCCGGAGGCGCGGGACTGAGCGGGCAATCCCGTCTTCGTCGTAACGCCCGGCGCCGGGCGCAAGGTTAGAGTCGGACGCGCGAGGTGGCGGCAAGTTAATACCAAGCCGGCCCGGTGTCAAGAAGTTTGTCGAAAACGAAGCGGGCTGACAGATGCATCTGTCAGCCCGCACGAGAGCCTGTCGCGTTAAAGACGGGGAGTCCCGCCGCCGCCCGCAACCGAAGTCCGCGCGCCTTCAGAGGGCCTCGGGCTGGCGCTTGACGATGACGAGCGTAACGTCGTCGCCGGCCGGCGTCCCCTGCGCGAAGGTCGAGATGGCGGCCTCTATCTTGTCGCGCAGCCCCGCGGCCGAGCGGCCGATGTTCTGCGCGATGACATCCTGGAGGCGGACGGTGCCGAACTCCTCGCCCTTCGGGTTCTGCGTCTCGGTCACGCCGTCGGAGTAGGCGACGAGCACGTCGCCCGGCCGGAGCTGCGTGCGCCCCTCGCGGTAGTCGAAGTCGGGCATGATGCCCAGGGGCAGCCCGCCCGCGCTCAACTGCTCCAGCGTCCCGCCCCCGTGCGCGATGAGCGGCGGGTTGTGCCCGGCGTTGATGAAGGAGAGCGAGCCGGTCAGGGGGTCGAGTTCCGCGTAGAAGAGCGTGACGAAGCGGTTGGCCGGCGTGTTGTCGGCCAGGTAGCGGTTGACCGCGCCGACCGTCTCCGTGATGGGGCGGCACGACGCGACCTGCGCGTGGACGGCCGCGTGGAGCGACGACATCAGGAGCGCCGCGCTCGTCCCCTTCCCCGACACGTCGCCGAGCGCGATGACGAGCCGCCCGTCCGGGCAGAGGATGAAGTCGTAGTAGTCGCCGCCGATCTGGTAGGACGGGAAGCTGATGCCCTGAAGCTCGAAGCCGGGGACGGGCGGGGGCGCGGTCGGCTGGAAGCGCTGCTGAATCTCGCGCGCCAGTTGCAGCTCGCGCTCGTACTGCTGCTGCTCAAGGTGCTCTTCGATGAGGCGGGCGTTCTCGACGCGGATGGCCGCGACCGAGCCGAGCGTGGTCAGCACCTTCAGGTGGTCTTCCGAGAAGCGCGAGGTGGCGAGCGGCGAGTCGGCGTAGATCATGCCGAAGATGCGGTCGCCGACGCCGAGCGGCACGGCCAGCACGGAGCGGATGCCCTGGAAGGTGACGGTGCTTGAGCGGAAGCGCGGGTCGTGCTGCGCGTCGGAGGTCAGCACGGAGCGCCCCTGGTTGACGACCTCCTCGATGATGGTGCGGCTCACGCGCACCTCGCCGACCTCGGGCCGGCGGTCGCGCATCTCGGCGGCGCGAATCTTCAGCTCGACCGGCTCGCCCTCGCGCAGCATGATGAGGCAGCGCTCGGCCGGCACGGCCTCGAAGACGAGGAGCGCCACCTGCCGCAGCGTCTCGTCGAGCGTGGCGGAGGCGAGGAGCGTGACGCCGACCTTCGAGATGAGCGCCAGCAGGTCGCCGTGGTCGCCCGCGGCCGCCGCGCCCGCCGCCGCCGTCGAGCCCGTGCGGTGCGGCATCACGGTGGCGAGGTCGAAGCGCCCGGAGGTCTGCGTGCGCGCGCCCTCGATGGCTTCGAGCAGCCCCGAGGTCGTGTGCTGCGCCGAGTCGAAGGCGATGGTCGCCTCGGGCAGCGGCGAGCCCTCGTCGATGGTCGTCGCGGGCAGTTGCCGCTCGGTCGCCTTGTCCTTGAAGACGATCTCGGTCTCGCCGATCTGGATGCGGCTGCCGTGCGCGAGCGGGACGGGCTGCTCCAGCCGCGAGCCGTTGTAGTACGTCCCGTTGGCCGAGCCGAGGTCTTGCAGGAAGTACTGGTCGCCCTCGCGCCGCACCTCGGCGTGGACGCGCGAGGCGAACGGGTCGGGCACGCACACGTCGTTGCGCGCCGAGCGCCCGATGGTGATGCGCAGCCGCCCGAGCGGCAAACGCTCCGGCGCGCGGTCGGGGTAGTTGACTAGTAATTCAGGCATAGCTCAAATCCGGTGACGAGTGATGAGTGGTGAGTGATAAGAGAAGACAAGGCCCGCGTCTTCCTTCTTATCACTCAACACTCATCACCCCCTTACTTATCACTGCCTGCGCAATCGGTCAAACTCCTTTTCGAGCTGCTGGGCGTAGCCGCGCGCCTGCGAGGCGTGCTGCGAGCCGCGCTGCGCGAGCTGGAAGTGCTGGAGCGCGGCGACGACCTCGGCGCGCTTGAGCGCGGCGGCGCTGCGCCCCTCGACGAAGGAGAGGCCGAGGTAGTAGTGCGCGTCGTAGTTGCCTGCGGCGGCCGCCGCGCGGAACTCTTCGAGCGCGGCCGCGCGGTTCGCGGGCCAGAGCTGGACGCCGCGCGAGTAGCGCTCGGCCGGCGTGCCGCCGGCGGGTCGCTGCGGCGCCGGCGCGGGCGCCGGCTGCGGCGGGGGCTGGGTCGGCGCGGGCTGCGGGGCCGTCGGCTGCGGGTTCGGGAGCGAGGCCGTCTCTTCCGTGCGCGGCGTCGGGCTGGGCTCGCCCGCGCGCGGGGTGGGCTGCGGCGTCGGGTGGGCGCGGGTCAACTCCTCAAGCTCGCGCCCCGCGGCGGCCGACACGGAGGAGTCGGGCCCCGAGGCCAGGCGCTGGAAGAGCGCGCGCGCCTCGTCCGTCTGCCCCGAGCGGAGCAGGGCGCGCGAGTAGGCGAGCAGGTCGGGCGGGCTCACGGCCGCCTCGCCGCCCATCAGCGCGATGAAGCGGCGGAAGGACTCGACGGCGTCGCGGTCGAGCCCCTCGGCGGTCTGGAGCGAGGCGAGCCGGTTCCACCCGTCGAAGTCGTCGGGCGCGCTGCGCGTGACGGCGCGGTACTCTTCGATGGCCTCGCGCGTGCGGCCGGCGGCCTGTAGCAGTTCGGCGAGCCGGCGGTGCGCGCGCGTGTTGGAGGGGTCGAGTTCGTTGGCCTCGCGCAGGCGCGCGAGCGCCGACTGCATGTCGCCGCCCGCGAGCGCGGCTTCGGCCTCGGCCAGCTTCTCCTCGAACTGCTGGCGCGCGTCGGGCGCGGCCGGAGGCGCGGTCGGCCCTTGCGTCGGCACGTCGGTCACGGCGGGCCTGCGCAGCAGCCTGAAGGCGAGCCACGCGCCGCCGGCCGCGAAGACGGCCACGGCCGCGCAGACGGCGACAACCAGAGGCCACGCGCGGCGCGGGCGCGCGGCGGGCGCGGCCCCGCGCGCCTCGACGGCCGGCGGGGGCGCCCCGACGGCCTCGGCTTCGGGCGGGTCTGCGGGCGCATCGCGCGTGACGTGCGACGAAGGCGTGGGCGCGGGAGACGCGGGGAGCGTCGCGTCGAAGTCCGCGGGGCGCGTCGCCTCGAAGTCGGCCGTCGCCTCGAAGTTATCGGGCTCGCGCGCCGCGCGCGGCACGGAGATGGTCAGCTCCTCGTCGTATTCGGCGGGGTCTAAGTCGGGGCGCGTGGCCGCCGGCGAGTGTCTGACGTGCGTCGCCTCCGGGTCCGGCCGGGGCGCGGGCTGCTGCGCCGCGTCGTGCTCGCGCAGCAGGCGCTCCATCTCGGCGAGGCTGACGCGCGAGGTCTGCGCCGCGGCGCGCGGCTCTTCGGGCGGGAGGCCGTCGGTCGCGCGCGCGTCGTGGCCGGCGAGCGGGACGGTCGCGGCGTTGGGCGAGACGTCGCCCGTCTCGCCCGGGGAGACGGCGCCCACGGGCGCGCCGCACCGCCGGCAGAAACGCGCGCCGGGGAAAGTCTCCGCGCCACAACTCGGGCAGGTGGTCTGCATCCTTCGTCGGATTCAAACGCGGCGGGTTTAAGTTTCAGCCCCGCGCGGCGGCGCGGGGGGCGCGGCTGCGCACGACGACCGTGCCGGCCAGGCGGTCGTGCAGCGCGCGCCCCTGCGGGTCGAAGGCGGCGAGGAGGAAGCCGAGGCCCAGGGTCAGGAGCGTCAGAGGGTACCCGACCATGTGGCGCAGGAGCGCGCGGCCGACGCTCAGCGGCTCGCCGTCTTTGCGCTCGATGCGCAGCCCCGCGACCCACTTGCCGAGCGTGCGCCCGGCGAGGTTGGCGACGAGGACGAAGTTGAGGAAGGCGACGGCCGCCGTGGCGATGTAGCCCGCCGTCAGGATGAAGGCGCTGCCGCGCCGCGCGTCGCCGAAGACGCGCGCCAAAAGCGTCGCCAGCGCCAGCACGCCGACGACGATGATGTAGTCGATTAGCAGCGCGCCGCACCGCAGCGAGAACGGCGCGCGGAGCCGCTCGAAGTTGACAACCCCGCGCGCCGCCGCCGCCCCGCGCCCCGCGCGCCGCGACCCGTCCGGCCCGGCCGCGACGGCGGCCCGCCCCTCTCGTTCCAGTTGCACAGACATTTGAAAAGTAGACAGTAGACAGTAGACAGTAGACAGTAGAAAAGCATTCGTTAGTTGAACCGCCCGTGTGTCAGCGTCAGCGTCGGCAGCGCGGAGCGCTACTGTCTACTGTCTACTGTCTACTGTCTACCCGATTAAAAAGTGGAGCGTCGTCTCGCCGAGGCGCAGGCGGTCGCCGTTGGCGAGCGGGCGC
Source organism: Pyrinomonadaceae bacterium (assembly GCA_036389815.1). Taxonomy (GTDB): domain Bacteria; phylum Acidobacteriota; class Blastocatellia; order Pyrinomonadales; family Pyrinomonadaceae; genus QHXN01. The sequence goes on from DASVWB010000355.1 coordinate 7,370, forward strand.
GGCTGGCGGGGCCCCAGGCGGACGGCGTCGTTGACGACCGTCCCGTTGACCGAGCCGAGGTCTTCCACGAGGAAGGTGTCTCCCTCGCGCCAGACGCGCGCGTGCCGGCGCGAAATCTTGGTCTCGGGGTCGAAGCGCGAGAGGTCTATGTCGGGGAAGATGTTCGACTGCGGGTCGGTGCGCCCGACGAGGTTCGTCTCCTTGTTCAGAAGGAAGGTCGCGTCAAGCTCGGTCGTCCCCGCGACGACGAGCCGGGCGGTCGCCCGCGCCGCACGCAAGCTCGCGCTCGCCGCCGCGATGGGCTGGCGCGCGCCGCAGTGCGGGCAGAAGACGTCTTCAGAGGAGATGGACTTCCCGCAGAAGCCGCAGAAGACGCGCTCGACGGCGAGCGTGCGCACGCTCTGCTCCTGCGCGCCGCGCACGACGCCGTAGGTGACGGCGCCCGCCCTCAGACGCTCGACGTGCTGGTGGAGCGCGTCGCGCATCTCGGCCGCGGAGCGGAAGCGGCGCTCGGGCTCGTACTCGACCGCCTTCATCAGAATCCACTCCATCTCGTTCGAGAGGGCGGGGTTGATCTGGCGCGGCGTCGGGTTCTTCGAGAAGTCGAAGATGAGCAGCGGGTTGTCCTGCGGGTCGGAGCCCGTCAAGAGGTGGAACATCGTCGCGCCCAGCCCGTAGATGTCGGTGCGCGACTCGGCCTTGCCGCTGAACAGCTCCGGCGGCGCGTAGCCCATCGTGCCGACGGCGGTGACGCCCTTCTCCTGCGGCGCGACCCAGCGCGCGATGCCGAAGTCGATCAGCATCACGCGGCCGTTGTTGCCGTCAATCATCAGGTTCGCCGGCTTGAGGTCGCGGTAGATGATGGGCGGCCGCTGGTTGTGCAGGTATTCGAGCACGTCCGCCGCCTGCATGCCCCAGTCGGCGACGGTCAGCTCGTCGAGGCGGCCCCCGGGCGCGTGGCGCAGGCGCGCGAGGCAGTCGCCGCCCGAGATGTACTTCATGACGAGGTAGAAGCGCGAGGCCGTGTCGTCGTAGAAGTAGTCGTAGATGGTCGGGATGGAGGCGTGTTCGAGCGCGGCCAGCAGCATCGACTCTCGCCGGAAGTCGGCGACGGCCTTCTCCTGCTGCGACTCGTCGATGTGCGTCTGGATCATCTCCTTAACGGCGCGCGGCGCGTCGCCGAGGTTTCGGTCCTTCGCGTAGTAGACGGCGCCCATGCCGCCGCCGCCGATGCGCTTCACTATCTCGTAGCGGCCGTGGAGCACGGTGCCCGGTTCGAGCTGGCTCGCGGAGCGGCGGCCCGAAGGCGAGGCGCCGCCCGTGCGCCCCGTGAAGGCCATCGGCCGCGAGGGTAGGTCGCCCGTGCGGCGGCGGTCTTCGCCCGTGGCGACGCCGGGGGGGTTCGCGCCCTGCTCCGGCCGCGGCACATCGCCCGCGGCGGACTCCCCGCCGACGACGGCCCCCGTCGGCGGCTCGTCCGAGGTGTCGGCCGTCACCTCCGTGTCGTCCGGCTCGGGCAGGGCGGAGGAGGAGAGGGCGGAGGAGGAGAGGCCGGCGGACTCGCCCGCGGGCGGAGGCGCGGACGGCTCGGCGGATTCGGGGGCGCGGGCTGCCGCGGCGGCCTGGCCGCCGTGCGAAGGCTCGATGATGGTCGGCTGGAGGTCTTCGCCCGCCGCGGGCGGAAGGTCTTCCGACTCGCGCGCCGCGTCCTGTTCGCCCGTGGGCGCGGGGTCGGCGGGCGCTTCCGGCGCGGACGACGCCGCGTGCACGGCTTCGCCCGGCGCCCCGCGGCGCGGGGGCGCCTGGAGTGCCAGGCCGCAGTTGCCGCAGAAGCGGTCTTCCGGGGACACGGGCGAGCCGCAATCGTAACAGGACGACATCACTTCTTCAGTTCAGTTCATCAGACACCGACGCCGCGGCCGCTGCCGTCACGGCGCGGCTCCGGCGCGGCGCCGACCCGAAAGCTTCTAGCCGTTGAGCACGTGGAATTTCAGGAACGTCTTGCCGACTATCACCTCGTCGCCGTCGCGCAGGGGCTGGCGGTCGCCCGGCAGCAACCGCCGGCCGCGGTTGACGAAGGTGCCGTTGGTCGAGCCGAGGTCTTCGATGTAGTACTGCCCGCCGCGCCGGGTAATCCTCGCGTGGCGGCGCGAGACTTTGGCCTCGGGGTCGTCGGAGTCGAGGTCAACGTCGGGGAAGATGCCGCCGTCGGCGTCCCAGCGGCCGATGTGCGACTCCTCCTCGCACATCGGGAACTCCTTGCCGACGGAGCGCCCGCGGTGTATGACGAGCTTCGCGTGGGGCGCGGCGCCCGACTCGCGGCGGGGCGGCGCGGAGTCTTCGTGCGCGCGCGCGCGGCCGGTGGCGGAAGAGACGAAGGCGTGGGAGGCCGCCGCGGGGCGCAGCTCCGAAGCCGCGCGCTGGAGCGCGGCGCCCGTGTCGGCCGCGAAGGGGCCGGGCTCCGACGGCGCGCCGTCGGCGGCGGCGCGCGGGCGCGTGGCCGGGCCCGCGGTCTGGAGCGACGCCCCGCACTCGTCGCAGTACTGCGAGCCTTCGATATTCTCCGTCTGGCACCTGTCGCAGGTGATCATGGCCGCGTCCTTACACGTTTTTGATGGCGGTGCGGGCTGGCACGCCCCTGAGATGCCCCCGGAACCCCTGCCGGCGCCCGCCCGAAGAGGCGGCCTGTGCGCCGGACGCACATTGTACCCCGAAACCGGGGAGCCGCCAACAGCATCAAAAGGGTGATAAGTGATGAGTGATAAGTGATAAGAACGCCGGGCCGCCTTCTACTCTCACCACTCGTCACGCACCACTTATCACCAGTTTTTCTGAAACTGTTCCACCATTTCGCACGTAGAAGAGTTGCCGGCGGCGGGAAGGTACAGCGGTTGGTTCGGTTTAGCGCCGCCGCCCGCCCGGCCCCGACCAAAGATTAAACCCCTTGAGTCAGAGAAGGAATCAAACCCCAATGGCTGTCAGCCGGAAGAAGAAAATCATCATCGCGGTCGCGGCCGTCGCCGTCCTCGGGCTGATCGTCGTCATCAGCATCTTCGCCCGCGGGAAGGACGAGGCCGAGGTGACGGTCGTCAAGGTGGACGTGCGCCCCGAGCTGAAGTCCACGGTCACGGCCTCCGGCGAGGTGCGCCCCATCAAGTTCGTCAACCTGACGAGCGAGGTGCAGGGGCGCATCACCGAGATCAGCGTCAACCCCGGCGACCACGTCACCACGGGGCAGCCGCTCGTGCGCGTAGACCCCACGCAGTTAGAGTCCTCGACCGAGGCGCAGGCCGCCAGCGCGCAGGCCGCGCTCTCCGACGTGCAGAACGCGCGCGCCGCCGTCAACACGGCCGAGACCAACGTCCAGGTCGCGCAGCAGCAACTGCTCGCCGCCGAGGCGTCGCTCGCGCAGTCGCGCCAGGCCGTCAACACGGCGCAGACGGCGGTCGACCGCGAGGAGGTCAACCTCGCCACCGCGCGCCGCGAGATGAAGCGCACGACCGACCTCATCGAGTCGGGCGTCGCCTCGCGCTCCGAGTTCGACACGGCGCAGGACCGCGTCAAGCAGGCCACCGTCTCGCTGAACACCGCCCGCGCGCAGCTCAAGTCGGCCGAGATCGCCGTCGAGGAGGCGAAGGCGCGCGTCAACCAGCAGCGCAAGGCCGTGGACGGCGCGCAGAACAACGTCACGCAGGCGCGCAACAGCGTCAAGACGAGCGAGGCGCGCGCCTCGGGGCAGCAGGCGCTGCTGCGCGGCACCTCGTCGCTGCGCTACAAGGCCACCACGCTCTCGCCGCTGACGGGCGTCG
>DASVWB010000356.1:0-16146 GCA_036389815.1 Pyrinomonadaceae bacterium
CGCCTTGTAGGTGCGCGGCGTGCCCGTGGCCAACTGCGTGTCGGTGATGCACGGGTCGGCGTAAGGCGCGCCCGGCTTCGCGGGCAGGCCGTTGGTCAGGAACTTCGCCTCGGCGCCGTCGGGCGTGTAGGAGAGGTGGGCGGGCTGCGCGTGGAAGTCCATCGCGGCCTGCTCCTCGGCCGTGCCCGCCTCGGGCACCGCCTGCGCGATGGCCGTCACGAGGTCTTTGGAGAAGTCGAGGCGGTTGTGCACCTCGACGTCGGTGCCGCCCGTGATGACGTGGCGCGGCAGGCCGCCGTCGTCGATGGTGTCGAGCGGCGGGTGCGGCGGCCGGTGGCCGGCGACGCCGGGGACGTAGAACGGGTAGCCCTGAAACTCGGCCGTCGGCATCGGCGGCATCGCCAGCGTCGGCAGCGGGACGATGGCGGGGATGGGCGTGCCGGCGACTATCTCGGCGTCGGGCAGCCTGCGCGCCCCGTCCGCCGGGCGGCCCGCGGCGCTCATCTCGGTGCCGGCCTCAAACACGTCGTGCGAGCGCCAAAGCTCCCACATGCCCTGTGCGAAGTGCGGGTAGAAGTGGCAGTGAAAAATGGAATCGCCGACGGTTTTGTTCAGGTTGCCCGACCCGCCGTGCGCGATCTCGGTGGTGAAGGAGTAGCCCGGCCCGAGCGCCTGCGAGTCGAGGTAGCTGCTGTCGTTACTGTCGGGCGTGCGGAGCCACTGGTGCGCGTGCAGGTGGTGGACGTGGTGCTCCTTCGGCCCCGCGTGCGCGATGCGCATCTTCACGTGGTCGTTGAGGTACGAGTGGTGCACGTTCGACGGGTCTTCGGGGTAGAGCACCTTGGTCGCGCGCGGCGCGTTGGGAATCTTCTGCCCGTTGGCGTCTACCTGCGCGCTGGCCGGCACGTCCACGACCTGCGCGGGGTCGCCGACCGTCCACGCCGAGAGGAAGAACTCCTCGTACTTGCACTCCGTGCAGTTGGCCATTGGCCCGACGCCGAGGCGGTTGGCGAGGATTTCGCTGCCGATGCCGCCCGTGCCGTAGTTGATGGCGAACCCGTCGCGCACGCTGTGCAGCGTGTGCGAGAGCACGGGGTCCTCGAAGAACTGCGGGAACGCCTGCACGGCCTTAATCTCGTCGTGGTAGACGACCGTGAACTCGCGGAAGGGCTGCTCGCGGTCTGGCTCGCGGTCGTTGGGGCGGTAGGTGCCCGCGGGGAAGCGACCCTTGTTCGGGCCGGTGATGACTGCGTTGAGGTCGGAGTGAACTATCTCGTCGCCCGCGCCGAGCATCTTGAGCACGGGCGTGCCGGCGCGCGGGTGGCCCGAAGGGTAGACGGCGTCGTAGTTGATGACGGGCTGTCCCGCAGGCGTCCTGCCCGTCGTGGCGTAGGCCAACTCCTGCGCTGTCACCTGCGAGCGGTACCACTCGGCGCCCCTGGGCTCGACGTTGACGGAGCCGAAGAGCCCCATCGAGAGCGAGCCGCCGTCGCCCTCGCCGCCCGTCGTCGCGGCCGAGGAGTAGAAGAGGTGGTTACCCTCGCGCTCCGCGAAGTATGTGTAGGTGGCCGTGCCGCCGGGGGCGACGAGGCTCGAAGGGTTCTGCCCGACGTTCGAGCCGTCGTCGAGGATGTTGTTCACGAGTTGCAGCCCGACGACGTGGACGCCGGCCGTGCGCGTCGCGGGCTGGTTGTCGTCGGCCGGCGTGGGCGCGAGCAGGTTCTGGAATTTAATCTGTAGGCGGTCGCCGGCGTTCAGGCGCAGCACGAGCGGGCGCGGGCGCTTGTCCCTGCGGAGCTGGACGTTGCCCGGCGTCAGACCCCTAGCCGGGTCGACGGGCACCACGTCGCGGCGCAGGGCGTAGATCATGCCGGCCGGGTTGACCGCGCCGAGGCGGTTGTAGGTGATGACCTGGTCGATGGCGACGACGTCGGCCGTGATGAGGCGGCCGCCGGCGGGCGGCGTGACGCCCCCGCCCGGCGGCGGGTTGACGGTTATCTGCGCGGCGGTCGAAGTGGCCGAGACGCCCGCGTCGTCGGTCGCCCTTGCCGTGACCGTGTAGGTGCCCGCGGCGACGTTGCCCCATGCGGCGCGGTAGGGGGCCTCGGTCTTCGCGGCGATGAGCTGCCCGTTGGCGAAGAACTCGACCTTGCGGACGTTGCCGTCGTCGAGCGCGTCGGCCGCGAGTTCGATGTTGACGGGGGCCGTCGCCGCCGACCCGTTCGAGGGGCTGGTGAGCGTGACGCTCGGCGCGGCGTTGACGGTGGTCAACAGCGGCAGAGTCTGCACTTCGTCCGCGCTCAGGGCGCGGTTATAGACCCGCACGTCGTCGAGCTGGCCGTCGAAATAACCGTAGCCCATGCCGCCGACGTCCTGCGGCATCAGCCTCACGTTCGCCCGCGGGCTCACGGCGCCGGTACGCGCCAGCGCCCCGTTGACGTAGAGCCGCGGCTGCTTGTTCTCGTAGACGAGCGTGACGTGCGTCCAGCCCGTGATCGGCGCCTGATAGACGAGCGGCGCGGGCATGTAGTTGGCGGCGTGCTCGTAGACGCTGATACCGTTGGTGCCGACCGAGATGCCGGCCCCGGCGTCCGGGTCGGGGAAGAAGTGCGGCTCGAAGGCGTAGCGCTGACCCGAGGTGCCGTAGTGCAGGGCGTTCGAGCCTTCGGGGTCAATCTCGTGCGCCGCCCGCGGGTTCGCCCAGAAGGAGAGCGTGAAGTTGTTGGCGAGGTTGCTGGCGGCGAGCGTGCTGGCGACGGTCATGCGGTCGCTCGTGCCGTTGAAGCTGAGCGCGCTCGTGCCGTCTTTGCCGCGCGTCCAGGCGCCGCCCAGGAGCGTGCCTGTGTTGTTGTTGCCGGTCGCGTCGGCCGCCGTCGCGCCGGCGCCCTCGTCGAACTTCCAGTGCGCGACCAGCGAAGCCTGCGCGGCAATCTCTTCGGCCGAGAGCACCCCCTTGTAGATGCGCACGTCGTCGAGCTGGCCGTCGAAGAAGCCGTAGCCCATGCCGCCGATATCCTGCGGCATCAGCCTCACGTTGGCGCGCGGACTCGTCACACCCGTCCTGACCAGCTTGCCGCCGACGTAGAGCCGCGGCTGCTTGTTCTCGTAGATGAGCGTGATGTGCGTCCAGCCGTTGATGGGCGCCTGGTGAACGAGCGAGGCGGGCATGTAGTTGGCGGCGTGTTCGTAGACGCTCACGCCGTTGGTGCCGACCGAGATGCCGGCGCCCGCGTCCGGGTCGGCCTGAAAGCGTGGGTCGAAGGCGTAGCGCTGCCCGGAGGTGCCATAGTGCACGGCGTTCGAGCCTTCGGGGTCGATCTCGTGCGCCGCGCGCGGGTTCGCCCAGAAGCTGACCGAGAAGTCGTTGGCGAGGGCGCTGAGCTGCTCGTTACTGGCGATCTTGATAACGTCGTCAACGCCGTCGAAGCCGAGCGCGCCCGCCCCGACCTTGCCGGCGGTGTGCGCGGGGCCTTGCAGCGTGCCCCTGTTGCCCCTGCCGGTGGCGTCCTCGGCCGCGTCGCCGTAAGGCTCGTCCAGCTTCCAGTGGGCGAGCAGTTCGGCCGGCGGGGCGGCGATGGCGGCCACCTGCGCGCCGTTCATGGCCCCGTTGTAAATCCGCAGGTCGTCGAGCTGGCCGTCGAAGTAGCCGTAGCTCATGCCGCCGATGGCCTCCGGGACGATGTGGAGGAAGCTCTTCAGGCTGGCCGCGCCCGTCCTGACCAGCTTGCCGCCGACGTAGAGCCGCGGCTGCTTGTTCTCGTAGACGAGGGCGACGTGCGTCCAGTCGTTGATGGGCGCCTGGTAGACGAGCGAGGCCGGCATGTAGTTGCCGCTGTGCTCGTAGACGCTGACGCCGTTGGTGCCGACCGAGAGGCCGACGCCGGCGTGCTCGGCCGCGCCGTAGGCCGCCTCCCCCTGCTCGGGGCCGAAGACGTAGCGCTGCCCCGTGACGCCGTAGTGCACGGCGTTGGAGCCTTCGGGGTCGATCTCGTGCGCCGCCCGCGGCTTGGCCCAGAAGGCGACGGTGAAGTTGTTCGTGACGTTGCGGAGGGCGGCGCTGGCGGCGACCGTAACCGTGTCGCTGGCCCCGTTGAGGTCGAGCGCGCCCGCGCCGACCTTGCCCGCGACCCACGTCCCGCCGCGGAGCGTCCCCGTGTTCCCCTTCCCCGCGGAGTCGGCCGCGGTCGTGCCGCCGCCGGCGTCGAACTTCCAGTAGGCGACCAGCTCGGGCGGCGTGGTGGCCGTGAAGGTCAGGGAGTCGATGTCGCCCGTCGAGCCGTTGCCGGCGTTCGTGTCGGAGACGACGCGCATAACGTGCTGCCCGGAGGTGAGCTGCACGCCCGGCCGCTTGACGGTGGCGAACGTCCAGTTGGTGTCGGGAATCTGTATGGGGCCGGTCTTATCCACGCCGTCGAACTCGACGTGGAACGTGCCGGGGACGCCGCTCGCCCCGCCCCACGCCACGCGGGCTTCGAGCGTGTAGGCGTCGGTGCGTGCGACGTTGACGGTGTAGGCCGCCCACTCCCCCGCCTGGCTCATCACCAGATGGCGGTTGCTGTAGCCCGAGGACTCGTAAACGTCCACGTCCGTCGGGTTGCGGAAGGCCGGCGTCGGGTAGCCCGCCACGTCGTAGTTCTGCCCCTGGTTGCCCGGCGTCGCGTCGTGGTAGGCGACGCCCTCGCCGCCCTCGTCGAAGTTCTCGGCCTCGACGGTTCCCGGCAGAAAGGCGGGGGTATTTTTGTAAGGGGTCTGCTGCGCCTGCACGGCCGCGGCGAGCATCGCGCCCGGCAGGGCGGCCGGCGCGTTAGCGGGCTCGGCCGTCTTCTCCGGAACGGTCTTGACCGCCGGGCTGGCCGAAGCATCTACGGCAACGCCCAGGGCGGCCGGCGACGGCGCGGACTTGTTCGGCTCAACGCCGAGGCGCGCCGTAGAGCCTTCGGCCACTTCAGCGACGGCGACGGCCTGCGCGCCCGACTGCCCCGCGCCGCCGTCCGCTTCCGCAGGAGAGACGAGAAGGGAGGGCGCGGCGGCGTTCGCGGAAACGTTGCCGCGGCCGAGGGTCACGTCGGACTGCGGAAGGCTCGACGGCCGCGCGTCCGCAGCTACCTCGGGAGAGTCGCCCGCCAGGGCGGGGGCGACTCTCCCAGCCGCCTTGTTGTCCCCTTCCTCTTCGACCGCGCTCCCCTTCACTTCCGCCACGCCAGAGGCGGCGGGCTTAATGACGCCGAGGCCGCGGGGCCCGTTGCTGAGAGAGACTCTTTTGACCAGTACGCGGGTGCTGACCAGCCTTTTACGCCCGAAGGTTCCGGGCGCGCGCGTAGAAACTTTGCCGCCCTCAATAACGTCTTCGGTCAGCGGAAGGGCGGAGGCGGAAGCCGCCGGCCCCGCTTTGACTGCCGCGCCCTCTCCCGTGGCGCCCTCCGGCGTCCGAAGCCGGGAAGGGCTCTCGGTGCGGCCCGCACCTGCGCCGGGATAAGTGTTCAGCGCCGCAGCCAGGCCGATTTGAGGGGCGGCCAGAAGGAGACAGAGAACGACGTTGACCAACCTTAAAGACCGAGGGAGGAATCGACTGCGCAAGCTCATCTTCTTAACTCCTGCGGAGCATCCGGGTTCGTTACCGGGCACACGTATACACAACGCGCAGATAAACACCTGAAGGCTTACCTTTAGCGCGTGAGGTATCGAAGGGTTGTAGTGTTACCGAATCAGCTACCCATTATGAAGTTGGTGACTAAGGCTAGATTGAGTGTCTACGTAAACCACGGTTTAGGCAAACGCGGTGCCGTAGGTTGTCACCAGGTCTTTATTAGAAAATCATACGATAAATATCGAATAGGCTGATGGTGAAGATTAAGCCATGTCACATTAAGGAACACCCTCGCCGCGGCTTGTTTCAGCGTGAAACAAGCGATCTCTTTAGCACGAGACTGGATTCTGTCGCGAGAATCGCTTCTCGGTTATCATCCGCTTCTCACGTCCCTCGGGCAAAGTCTCATCAGGTCAGTACATGAAGCGTACCTTCGCCCTTCAAGTGGCACCAATACGCGCCGGACGTAAGCCCTATGTGTGTTATCTGCGCGGATGGGTCCATTTCCGTCCGAGTAGTGGAATCATAAGATAACGGTTAATAATTTGCTCCCATCTTATGGCTAGTAAAACAGCCCTCCGATGTTTCACGTCTACATGCCATCTGCCCGCTCCACGTGGTCGCAATGGTTTCGTCGAAAGCCGTCAGACGCCGCATGAAGGAAGCGGGGATGGGCGCCCCGGCTGCCGCCATTGAAATCAGCCATGTTATTCAGCCGTCAGTTTCTCGTGTCGGCAGCGGGCGACGCCCTTTTCGAAGCCCTCCGGGTACCACATCCCCGTCCCGAAGCAATCCGGACACTGCGAGGCGTCTACCTCGGGTGTATGTTCTAACCTCTTTTCCGAACTCGACGCCTCGGCTTCGATTTGACGCTTGTCTTTCTTCCACAGACGGCGCCGTAAGTGTTCGGTTAGGAATGCCGGCACGCTCGACACACCGTCGGTCCGCCCTGCGGCGATCTTTAGTTCCGTAACTAGTAGGTCCGCGAGTTCACTCCAGCGCTCAGCATCTGCCGGATTCGATTCCCTTCCGGTGACGTCCGTTACTGCTTCTCGTAAGCGGGAGAGAAGACCGGCGTAAGCCTCATCATCAGCACCGGCAGTAAGATTTGATGATGAGCCTGCGGCGCTCTCTCCACCCCCTCCAATAACATTTCTATATTTATTAGATACCCCTGTAATTTCTACCCCGGTAACCCCTGTAATTTCTACCCCGGTACCCCTGTAATTTTTGTCCCCGGTAGCTACCGGGGTAGATACCCCGGTAGCTACCGGGGTAAGGAGCTTTTTGCTTTGCGGATCTATCTCGATTCCGATGGCCTTACGCCTGCCCGCTATCTCCTTCGGCTCGAATACCCGATACCGAGGTCCTAACGGGCTCCCATTGGAGTGAGAGACGATCTCGATGGAGAGCTTTTCTATTAACCCATCCAGTGCCGTACGCACTGTCCGGTCCGAGCGGATGCCTGTCTTCTCACACAACTCCTTGGGGCCGAAGTGACGCTCTCTGATGCCGCGGCTGACTGTCTCCCGGTACATGATGGAGTAGACGCGCTGCTCTGAGGACGTGTGGGTCGCATCCAGATATTGTGGCGAGGTGCGTGCCGGCTCCCGCTGGGCTTCGACATTATTATCTACCGGGGTAACTACCCCGGTAGAAACAGGGGTACCTACCCCGGTAATTACTGGGGTAGGTACCGGGGTAGGCAGTTTTTCTTGCTGAGAAACCACTTCTCGTTCGTCACCGGCCTGTTTTGACGGCCGCTGCTCTTGAGATTCGCTCGGCGCTTCCTGTTCGCGAGCCGCCTGGGCGTTTACCAGTTTCGCGAATCTGCTCATACCGCCACCTCACCCACTGTGTCATCGATATAGTCCGGGGTGACTTGCGAATCACCGGCCATCTGCATCATCTCGTAGGCCAAAGCGCACACTTTCAGGATGGAGCGCGGGATGCCTTTGGACTTGATGTAGACGGCCTCCATCGCCTCTCTGGTAAAAGGGTTCTTGATGCCGGCGAACTCACACCGATGCTCAATCATGGCGGCGGTCTCGTCGGCGGTCAGCGGGTCCAGGACTGAGTAGGTAGAGATGCGCGAGTAGAGTGCCTTATTCTTCTCAGTGTTGAGCTTATCCCGCAACTCCAGTTGCCCGGCCAGTGCGATCTGGATGAGCTTATGACGGTCAGTCTCAAAGTTGAGCAGCCCGCGGATAAGCTCCAACTGCTCGTTGTTAAGGAGTTGCGCCTCGTCGATGAAAAGCACGACGTTCTTATCCGCCCGGTACTGCTCCAGCAAAAACTCCTGAAGGGCGTCCTGCTGCGCCACGAAGCTTCGCTTGGGGTCAACCTCAAAATCCGAGCAGATATACTTCAGCATGCCGAAAATAGAAGGGAACTTGGGCGTCGGGATGAGAGTGGTGACGACACTCTCCTTGGCCGCGTACTCCCCGTAGAGGTAGCGCAAAACCGTTGATTTCCCAAGCCCTACGTCACCGAGTGCGGCACAAGTCAGCCCCTGCCGCTTGTCGATGGTGAAGCGTGCCTTGGCGATTACCGCGCGTAAGGACGGAGTTATGTAGAGAGAATTCGGGTTCGGCGAGATGCTGAATGGAGTGTCAACTGTCAAAGTGGCTACCATATTTTGCGCTTATAACACAAATTTGCCCTTCGGAGAAGGTTAATTCCCCCCTTGTTTCCCATCAGGTCTGTTAATTCTACCAACTTCGACCAGCAAATACATTAATACCAGTGCCCTTGCCGATTTGTAATAGTTAACGCCCACAGCCGCAGGTGCGTCTCTAGCAACCGAACGCTAAAGTCATAACGGCCGTCCCGCAAACAGAAAGTGAGAACAATATGAGAAGGCTAAGATTGTTGAGCCTGGGAACTGCGCTTAGCGGGATTCTCTGCCTAACGGCTACGGCTCGTGGGCAGGGTGTGAGCACTCATGGACCGTCCAGCCTCGATAAATACGAAGCGGCGGCTACCGACTCGGTGGAAATTACCGTCGACGAGCGGGTGCTTCGGATGGCGGCCAGAGCGCTCTCTGATAGAAAGCCCGACGAGAAGGCCGTCAAGGCTCTGCTCGCAGGGCTGAAGGGTATTCACGTCCGGGCCTTCGAGTTCGACCGGGACGGCGTCTACCAGCCCGCCGAGGTCGAGGCTTTGCGGGCCCAGTTCCGCACCCCCGAATGGTCGAAGGTCGTCGGCGTGAGGAGCAGGAAGTACGGTGACAACATCGACTTCTTCCTATCCTCATCGGGGGAGCAGTTGAAAGGGCTGGCCGTGCTCATCGCCGCGCCGCGAGAGCTCGTCTACGTCCACGTCTCCGGCGACATCGACCTTGAGAGGCTCCGCGACCTGGAGGGGCACTTCGACGTGCCGAGGCTCGAACTCTACAGGGAAGGGAAGGAGTGAGCGGCATGACCCGGGCGAAATCATGGGCGGCGCTGACGGGCGTTCTTCTGGTCTTTGTTTTTTCCTCACCCGCGACGGCGAGGGCGGACGATTTCGACGCCGTTGTGCGAAACGTGCGCGCGGCGTGCGGCGGCAGGAAAGTGGGCATCCCGTTCCTCGGGCTCGCGAGGTTCGCGACTAAGTTCGTGCGCCCGGCTGGTGTGAAGAGCTTCAAGCTGGCCGTGTTCGAGGACCTGACCAGGGCGGGCGACCTGTCGGGGCTGGGGGCCGCGATTCGGCAGTCGCTCGGGCCGAAGTGGAGTCCGCTCGTGCGCGTGCGCTCGGGGCGCGGGGCCGGGCAGACTCACGTCTACGTCAGGGAGGCGGGCGACAACCTGAATTTGATGATCGTTGCGCTCGACGGCGACCAAGCGACGGTCATCCGCGCCAAGGTCAGCCCAGAGGCGGTGGCAAAATTCGCGCGTGAACGGAAGGTGCTCGGCATCCCCTTAGGGGGAAATGATTAAAGCAGAAACGTGCGTGCGGAGGTGGGGCTTTTGCCGGGTGGAGTGCTCTGACGCGCGCGCTAATCTGGAAGGGAAGTAGGGCGGCGCGTTTCACCCGCCGCCGTCTTCGTCCCCTTCGACCTCGACCCTTGTGCCCTCGCCCACGGGTCTTGAATCGACCGGGGTGGGAATCGAGTCGGCGGCGGTAGTCTCCCCGGCCTCCTCTACGGGACCGGGTCGCTCGTCCTCTGAGCCCCGCCTACCCATCCTGCTCATCATCTCCAACTCCAGGGTGTTCCAGAGGTCGCGCGCCGGAGTCGGCCAGGTCTTTCGCCACCGCGTAGACCACACTTTTGAGCGCGCGCAGCGCAGCGCCGCGGCTGGGGGCGCGCGCCTCAAGGGAAGGAAACTCCCTGACACGCGCGATGAAAGCCCGCTCCTCCTCCGACCACACGGCATCGTACGTGTACTGGTGCGCGCTCAATAGTTGCCGCCTTTCCTCTCCCCGCCGCCGCGCTGCTCCTTCTTGGCCTGCCGGCATTCCTTGCACCGCTTCGGGGGGTTGGTGAAGCCCTTCTCGTGGAAGAACTCCTGCTCGCCCGCCGTCCAGGTGAACTCCCGCTTGCAGTCCGCGCAGGTCAGTTGTCTGTCGTCGTACTGGCTCACTTATTTCTACCTTTCACTCGCCCGTCTCCCGCGCCTTACGGATGGATAGGCGCAGCCTGTGCATCCTCGACGCCACCACCTCGGCCAACTCCCCCACGAGTTCCGCGTGGTCGGGTGCGTCGAGGTGGTCGGCGTACTCCTCCAGGAAGTCTGCCAACTCACGCGCCTTCTGCGCCGCGTCCCGGGCTTTCGAGGCCGCGTGTGGCCTCCTCCCGTCGTCTGCTCCCTCCGTCATTCCACCCCCTTGATGTGGCACCGCCTCCCTCTCTTCGTCCGTCACTGCTTCCCGCCTCTCAACGCCGTGCGATTAACCTCCGGCCCTTCTTACTGCCTTTGACTTGCGATGCCGGAGGAGGAGGGAGGGATGGCCCGAGCCATGCGGTCTATCTCGTCTATCCAAATCCCCTGTGTCTCAAAGAAATCGGTCATCCCCCCGCTCGGGTCGTGGCGAAAGACCAGAGACCCCTTAAAGAAGATGTCGATGACGTCGCGCTTGCTGCTGATATTTACGTCCCCGTGCGTGTAACTAATTCGGGACGAGTCCGACGTCTCGTGTCGCCCATAAACATCAAGGACGCGACGGGCCAGAGATAAAATAGACCTGAACTCCGCTTCTTCGATCACGCGCTCCCGCCTCTCTCTCGCCGGCCCCCGGCGGACGGCCTCCACGGCCTCGGTCGGCGCCGGCCCAGCCATAATACATTGCCTGAGACACGAAGGGGGCATTCAAAATACCTCCCGGCGTGGGCGTAAAATCCCCTTTGGACTTATCCCCTGTTTTGTCTTAAATATCAAACGATACATCTTGAATTAAAATCGGGTCTCCCCAAAGGGGGTTCGCGGCGCGTGTCAGGACATTCGACGCCTGCGGGCGGTGTGAGGGTAGGGCTGATAGGCTTCGGGCTCGCGGGCGCGGTCTTCCACGCCCCGCTCATCGCCGCCACGCCGGGGCTGCGCCTCGCCGCCGTCGTCACCTCCGACCCCGCGCGCTCGCTGGAGGCGCGGCAAAGTTATCCTGGCGTCCGCGTCTTCGACACTCCCGAACGGCTCTGGGAGCGTCCCGGCGACCTCGACCTCGTCGTGGTCGCGTCCCCGAACCGCACGCACGTGCCGCTGGCGCTCGCCGCGCTCCGGGCGGGCCTGCCCGTCGTGCTCGACAAGCCTTTCGCGCCGACGGCCGCAGAGGGCCGGCAGGTCATCGACGAGGCGATGCGGCGCGGACTGCTGCTGACCGTCTTCCACAACCGCCGCTGGGACGGCGACTTCCTGACGCTGCGGCTGCTGTTGGAGCGGGGCGACCTCGGACGGGTGCGGCGCTTCGAGTCTCGCTTCGAGCGCTGGCGTCCCGAGCCAAAGCCCGGGTGGCGGCAGAGCGGCGACCCCGAGGATGCGGGGGGGCTGCTCTACGACCTCGGGAGCCATTTGATAGACCAGGCGCTGGTGCTCTTCGGCCCCGCGAGTCGGGTCTACGCGGAACTCGACAGGCCGTACACGGAAGTGGGCGTTGACAACGACACCTTCGTCGCGCTGACACACTCGGGGGGCGTGCGCTCGCACCTCTGGATGAGTACGGCCGCGGCGCAGGCCGGCCCGCGCTTCCGCGTCCTCGGCTCCGCGGCCGCCTACGTGAAGCGCGGGCTGGACGTTCAGGAAGAGGCGCTGCGTGCGGGGGCGCGCCCGGGCTCGCCGGGCTGGGGGGAGGAGCCCGAGGGGCTCTGGGGTTTCGTCGGCGCTGGAGACGACCTGCGCCGCCTGCGCACCGAGCCCGGTCGCTACGAGCGTTTCTACGAAGGGGTTGTGGCCTCACTCCGCGAGGGTGCCCCGCCGCCGGTCAAGCCGGAGGAGGCGCTCGCCGTGCTGGATGTCATCGAGGCGGCCAGGCGCTCCGACGCGCAAGGGCAGACCGTCACGCTGTAGAGGCACCGGCGCCGTGTGTCAACGGCGAGATTCATCCGGCCCGCGCGCTCCGCTCCTGTGAGGGCCGGGTAAATCGTGGGGAAGGGTATTAGCGGAGGGGCGGGGTGTCGGCGGCGTTATCTATCCGACTTTCGAATCCTCGCGCTTGGCCTGCTCCATCGCCTCCGGCTCCAACTCCTCGGCGCTCTTATTCAGCCTGATGAATAAGCCCCACGCGGCCAGCAGTACGCCTGCGGCGACCCCGACGGCCGCGGCCTGCGTCAGCCGCGACGGGTCCTCGTGGGCGAATTCGAAGACGGTCACCAGGGATTCTATCGAGAGCGCCACGACCACGACGACCATGAACCGCGATAAGAACCGCCGGACGCGCGTCGGGGCGCTCACCTGCACCTCCCGCTGCACTTCCTCTTCGAGGATCGTCTGGCCGAGTTCCAGCGCCACGACCGCGATGGTCAACAACCCTATACTTTCGAGGACGGAATTGAAGCGCTCCCTCAGGGGCAGCCCCGCGGTCGGGTTGATGCCGTGCCAGAGTTCCAGCGAGGCGAAGCAGATCAAGGCCAGGGCGCAGCAGATGAAGAGGAAGATGATGCCCGCGTACCCGGCGGTGAAGACTTTACGAATTACCCTGAACGCCAAAGCGCCTCCTGTTTGCTGGCGGGCCGCCCCGCGCCGCCTCGAACCTGTGCGCGGCTAATAAACTTTCACATCATAGCGGACACATTACCACTTGTAACCGGCGGCCGCCCGGCGCCGGCGTAGCCTGATTGCTTGCTCCGGTTTTAGCTGGTGCTGGCGTTACCGCGGCCGCGTGTTTAAAATCCCGCGAGGCCGGCGGCCTTGAGCCGCGGTCTGGCCGGGGGAGACCTGATGCCCGACTTTCACGCGGAGCCGTACCTGTACATGGCGGGGCTGACACACAAGGCCGCGCTCATCGCCTGGGGCGGCTTCTACTTCAGGGTGCGCGGCCGCCGCGGCGGCGACGAGTGGAAGCTGGTTGACGACAGCGACCTCGACCACGTCCACCCGCCGCGCCGCGAGTCAATCGGCGCGCGGAGCGAGCCCTTCGGCAGCGCCCGCGTCGAGGTCTTCGACGCCGCGGGCGCCCTGGCCGGCTGCGCCGAGACGACCGCGACGAACCACGTGTGGGTCACCGGCCTCGCGCCCGACACCGAGTACACCTACCGCGTTTTGGTCAACGGCGAGGAGTGGGCCGCGGGCGAGCGGCGCGACTGGGCGGCCGACTCGGAAGGGCAGGGGCTGAGGCTGGGGGGCCGCCGCTACGACAACCGCTTCCGCACCCACCCACACCCGGAGGCCCGAGCGCCGCTCACCTTCGCGGTCATCGGAGACTTCGGCATCGGCGTGCGCAGGCCGTCGGGGCCGAACCGCCGCCAGCGCGAGGTCGCGGCCGCGCTCGACAGGGCGGTAGACGCCCGCGGCGTCCGGCTGCTGCTCACGACCGGAGATAACATCTACGCCGGCAGGACGCTGCTGGGCCTCCCCACCGGCGCCACCGGGGACGAGGACGACGACTGGTTCTTCACCTTCTACCAGCCCTACCGCTACCTTCTCAACCGAATCCCCGTCTACCCTGCGGTCGGCAACCACGACACCGGCGAGACGGAGGCGAGCGACGACCGCGAGCAGCTCATCGACAACTTTTTCCTCAACGAGCGGTTCGCCGGCGAGGAGTCGGCCGGGCGCTCCTCGGTCGGGCCGGGGCTCATGTACAGGTTCCGCTACGGCGCGGACGTTGAGTTCGTCTGCGTCGACACCTCGCGCCGGTCGAGGCTCTTCGGCGAACGTTTCTTCGAGCACAGGAACCACGCCTCGTTCCTCGAAGCGTCCTTCCCCGACGCGGCCGGCGAGGCGGGGTCGCGCCCCTGGCGCATACCGTTCACGCACCACCCGCCATACTGCGCGGGGCCGAAACACTCGAACTCGGAATCGATGATCAGGCACTTGGTGCCGCTGTTCCGGCGTTCGGGGGTGAGGGCCGTGTTCAGCGGGCACGAGCATAACTTTCAGCACTCGCGCGTCGGCGGGATCGACTATTTCATCTCCGGGGCGGGCGGCAAGGTGCGGCCGCAGCCGCCTTCGGATTTCGCGGGCGCGCACACGACGAGCTGGGCCGCCGCGGGCAACTTTCTGGTCGCGGAGGTCACGGCCGACCGGATGGTCGTCGCGGCGATGGGGGAGCTGGGGCCGGGCGGGGAGCCTTCGGAGCTGGTCACCTACGACCCCGCGGGCAACGCCGCGCCCTCGACGTTTATCATCGACCGCGGATAAAACTCGCGCGCATCTTACCCCTGACCGTGTGCCGGGTGTGAGGCCGCTCAAGTGGGAGCTATCTTACGTTTATTCTCGTCGAAACTTTATCGGTTTTTGTGCCACTAACCCTTAAGCCATCCGCCCGCCCGGACCGAGAGAACAGCGGGTGTGGGCACGACCCCCGGAGGGTGAAAGGGAGTTGGGTTAGTTCATGATAATCGTCCGTTCCTGCCTTTGTGTTTTGTTACTCTGCGCATACAACCTCGCATACGCTCAGGCGCCGAAGCCCTCTCCCACGGCTCGACAGCAGGGCGCGCCCGGCGGGTTCTTTGATGTCGGCGAAGACCGCTCAGTCAGCGCCGGAGCGTCCGACCTCCCGCTGGTAGAGCCTTATTTAGCCGTCAATCCCAAAGACTCGAATAACATGCTCGCCGCCGCGATGGTCGTCACCAGGCCGGACATGAGCAGTTCGGATTGCTCGGCCTTCACGACTTTCGACGGCGGGCGCACCTGGGAGCGCCACGACTTCGGCCTGCGTAGCGCCGCGGACGCATGGGTTGCGTACCTGCCTGACGGGACCGCCGTTCTTTCCGTTCTGGAGATTACGGAGAGCGACGAAACGCCTTTACTAATCTTTCGTTCTGCGGACGGCGGTCGAACCTGGCCGGGCAAACCGACCTCGTTGGGTAACGGTCACGACCACCCGACCTTACTGGTGGACGGCACGAGCAGACGGTTCGCGGGAAGCCTCTACGCCGTCGCGGGACGCTCGTGGAAGAACAGCTCCGGCAAAAGCAGGAGCGCGATATTCGTGTCTCGCTCGGCCGACGGGGGGTTGAGCTTTCAAGAGCCCGCCCACGTGATACTGAGCAACCTGTCCTACGAGGCACATAACCCTGCCGTGTCGCGCGACGGCACTCTGCTCGTGCCCTTTGCGGATCACAGGCGTCGCGGCGACCGCCGCCGCCTTGAGCGTCAGAGGGATTGGCTCATCACCTCCGCAGACGGCGGCAAGACTTTCACCGAGCCCCTGCTCATCTCCGAGTCTTGCAGCGGGGCGGGGGGCTGGGCCTCGGTCGTCGCCGCCGTCGCCGAGGGCCCCTTCCGCGACCGCGTCTATCACGTTTGTGCCGCCAACCAGTTCAACGGGATTCAGGTTCGCCATTCGGACGACCGCGGCGAGAAATGGTCAGACCCCGTCCGCGTTGACGCGCCCGGTAACTTTGAGCCTTACACGAGGACGCCCGCGATGACTGTCAACAGGGATGGGATCGTCGGCGTGGCGTGGTACGACGGGCGTAACGACCCGAGCCCTATCAAGGGCGCTTTCCGGTGTCAAGACGTCTACTTCACTGCCTCGGTGGATGGCGGCGAAACTTTTTTGCCCGAGGTAAAAGTTTCCGCGAAGCACACATGCCCCGCCAGCCCGCAGAACGTGCAGACCGCGCTGAGATTTCCCGCGGGCGGGGAATACATCGGCATGGTTGCCACCCCCGACGGTTCTTTCCATATCCTTTGGCCTGACAATCGGTCGGGGACTTATCAATTACGATTTGTCACGGCGAAAGTGAATGCGAAAGGAGCACACGGGCGGGGATGAGGTGCACAGCGGTCTTGTAATCAGGGCAGCGCGGCGGGGATGAGTGTTGCGGTTTCTCTTCGCGTGGGCACCATGCCAAAGCAAGGTGCCCACGCCGGCCCTTATCGGACACCCCTCATGCTTAGAGCATAATAGCGATGCTATGGGCTTTTAGCGGCCGGGCGCGGAAGGGGAAATAGGGTCGTCGGGCATGTCGGACGTTA
>DASVWB010000357.1:0-5443 GCA_036389815.1 Pyrinomonadaceae bacterium
CCGACGACCTCGCCGCGCGTACCAACGATGACGCAGCCGACGAGCGGGCCGGGGCTCACCTGCCCCGCGCCGCGCGCCGCCAGTTCGAGGGCGCGCGCCATCATGCGCGAGTCAAGCTCGTCGCGCGCGTCCGGGGTTTCCGGTTTCGGGTTTAAAAGGGATTCTGTCAACGGTAGATCGGTCAGCCGTCCCGCCCGGCGGAGCCGCCTTCTTCCTCGCCCAGCCGTTCGAGGACGCTCGGCTGCTGGCCTTCAAATTCGAGGAAGCGTTGCAAGTCTTCTTCGCCGAACTCGACGGCGAGTTGCAGGTGGCCGCAGTGCACACAGCCGTAGGCGCGGACCGGCTTCGACCCCAGACCCAGGAACCATTTCAGGCGCGGAGTGTCCGCGGGCCTGAAACCCACGTCGTCGGAGCCGGAACCCGCGGCCAGCACCCCTTCGACGAGGCCCTCGCCGCCGCAAGCGACACACTTCATACCCTCACCTCGAAGCTGAGCTACCCGCCCCGCTCACGCGAAAAGTCCGTTGACGTACTGCTCGGGGTCGAAGACGACGAGGTCGTCCACGCGCTCGCCGATGCCGGCGTAGCGGATGGGCAGGCCAAGCTCCTTCGAGATGGCGACGGCGATGCCGCCCTTGGCCGTGCCGTCGAGCTTGGTGAGCACGATGCCGGTCACGCCCGCCGTCTTCAGGAACTGCCGCGCCTGCTCAAGCCCGTTCTGCCCCGTCACGGCGTCCACGACGAGCAGCGTCTCGTGCGGCGCGCCCTCGACCTCGCGCCCCGCGACGCGCTTCATCTTCTCCAGCTCGGCCATCAGGTTCGACTTGTTGTGCAGGCGGCCGGCCGTGTCCACGATGAGCACGTCCGACTTGCGCGCCTTCGCCGCCTTGAGCGCGTCGAAGAGGACGGCCGCCGGGTCCGTGCCCGACTTCTGCTGGATGAGCGGGACGCCGGTGCGCTCGGCCCAGATGGCGAGCTGGTCGGAGGCGGCGGCGCGGAAGGTGTCGGCCGCGCAGATGAGCACGTCGTTGCCCTCGGCCTTGATGCGCTGCGCGAGCTTGCCGATGGTCGTCGTCTTGCCGACGCCGTTGACGCCGACGACCATGATGACGTAGGGCGTGATGGAATCGTCAACGCTCTCCTCGGTCGCCACGCCCTTGCGCTCGGACTCGCGGAGGATGGTCAATAGCTCGGTCTTGAGCGCCTCTTTGAGCGCGCCGATGTCGCCGATCTCTTTGCGCGAGATGCCGCGGCGCACCTTGTCGAGGATTTCGAGCGTGGTCGGGACGCCGAGGTCGGCGGCGATGAGCGCCTCCTCCAGCTCGTCGAGCAGCGCGGCGTCGATCTGCTTGCGGTTCTCGAAGACCGCGTCAATCCTGCCCGAGAGCGTCTCGCGCGTGGCCGCGATGGCGCGCGTGAAGCGCGCGGCGTAGGTCTGCTCCAGCGCCTCTATCTCTGACTGAAGCTCCTCCTCCGTGCGGTTGAGCCCGAGGATGGAGGAGGACGAGGAGAAGGCGGAAGGGGCGCGCGCGGGCGCGGGTCGCTCGGGCGAAGGCCGCGGCGTGGTCTGCTGTTCGCGCTGCCCCGCCTCGTGCCGGGGCTCCGCGCCCCGCGGCAGCGGGGCCTCGATGACTTCGCTTTTGCGCGCGCCCGTCAGGCCGGACTCGGCCGCGGGCTCGGGCGCGGGCTGCGCGCCGGTCGGGACGGGCTCGACCGCGGGCGGTACGGCTAACGGCTCCCGCGCGTGCGCCGCGGCGTCCGCGCCCGCGGGCGGTTCGAGGCGCGCCTCCGGCTCGGGCCGCTCGGCCGCCGCGTCCGCCGCCGGCTGGTTGAGGCCGAGCGTGATGTAGCGCTCCTCTTTTTTGCGTCTCCAGAAGGCCATGTGTCTGATGATAACCTTAGTTAATAAAATTCCGCCGTTCGGAAAAGGCCGATTATAAACGTAACTGCCGCGGGGCGACAAAAGCACCCCGCGGCAGCCGCCGCGCCCCGCGCGATTTTAGCGACCCTTTACCCCGCGCCCCCGCGGGCGCGCGCACAGCCTTCGCGCACGCGCGCGAGGATGGTCTCCGCGTCCGCGTCGAGGTGCGACGTGCCGATGACGACGTGCTTCATCCCGAACGGCCTGTAGAGCGCGAAGGCTAGCCTCTCCGACGCCGGCATCCGCGCGCGGTATGCGGCCGGGTCCCTCAACTCAAGGCAGAGGAAGGGCACGCCCTGCGTCTTGCCGATGTAAGGCCGCTTGATGTCCTCCCAGCGCACGACGCCGACCTTCAGCCTCCTGTCGCACACGCCCTCGGCGTCGATGCGGACGGCGACGCCTTTCGCCATCCCGCGCATGAGGCGGTAGGGCACGACGACGACACCTGCGGCAAGGAGGAGCCAGCCCTCCGGCGGCATCTCCTTCGTCACGACAAGGTAGAGCGCGAGCGCCCCGAAGCCGAGTAGCAGGCCGCGCCGCAGGCCCGCCGTGTCCACGCTGTATTCGTATACTTCCACCCCTGCCTCCTCCCTCCCAGCGGGCGCGGCGCATCAGGCCGCGGGCGCCGGTTCGCCCGCCGCCACGCGGGTCGCGCCGAGCGCCGGGACGGGCGACTTGCCGGCCGCGAGGTCTTTCGCGCGCTGCGAGAGGCGCACGCGCCCCGGCGTGATCTGCCCCGACTCGCACGCGGCAACCAGCGCGCCCACTACTCGGCCGTCGTAGCGCGTGCCGACGAACGTCTTGATGCGTGCGATGGCGTCTTCGAGGCTCATGCCCTTCTGGTAGGGGCGGTCGGTCGTCATCGCGTCGAAGGTGTCGGCCACCGAGACGATGCGCGCCTGCATCGGTATCTGGTCGCCCTTCAAGCCCTGCGGGTAGCCGCGGCCGTCCATCATCTCGTGGTGCATGTACATGCCGGGCAGGAAGTCCTGCATCGCCGGAATCTGCGACATGATCTTGTACCCTTTTTGCGGGTGCCCCTTCATGATCTCGAACTCCTCGTCGGTGAGCGCGGCGGGCTTCTTCAGGATGCTGTCCTCGATGGCGATCTTGCCCACGTCGTGGAGGAGCGCGCTGATGCGCAGCTTCTCCATCTCGTCGTCGGGCAGGCCGAGGCTCTCGCCGATGGCGAGCGAGAAGCGCGCGACGCGCTCCGAGTGGCCGCGCGTGTAGGGGTCTTTGCCGTCGATGGCGGCGGCGAGCGCCTTGACCGTGCCGATGAAGAGCTGGCGGTTCTCCTCGGCCGCGCGCCGTAGGTCTTCGATGTAGTGCTGGAGCTGTTCGGTCATCAGGTTGAACGACTCGCCGAGGTCGCCCAGCTCCGTGCGGCTGCGGACGCGTATGCGCTGCGAGAAGTCGCCGCCCGCGACGCGGTGCGCGCCCGCGGCCAGCTCCCTGACGGGCTGCGTGAGCTGCTTGGCGAAGAGGAAGCCGATGAGCAGCGCGAACGAGGCGGCGAGCATGCTGATGTAGAGCGTCTGCCGCCGCATGTCGGTCACCGAGCGCAGCGCCGCGTGCTCGTCCTGGATGGCGATGACGCCGAGCGGGGTGTTGCCGTCGAGGCGCGCCGTCGCGTAGGCGCCGAGCATCCTGACCTCCTCGCCGTCGCGCTCGGCGTCGAAGGGCGCGAGAGCGGACGTGACCTGCCTCCCGGTAGCGCTCCAGTCCTGCACGACCTTCAGGTTCATCATCGAGCGCTCGGCGAAGGCGACGCGCGCGTCCGGGTGCGCCACGGCGCGGCCGTCGGAGTTGACGACGAAGATGACCGGCATCCCGCGCGCGAGCAGTTCCTGCTCGCTCATCGGGACGGGCTGCTGGACGGAGGCGAAGACCTCCTGGAAGGAGACGACGGCGACGACGGCCGCGATGACCTCGTTCGAGTCGGCCCCGCCCATGACGGGCGCGGCGATGGTCAGCGCCATCTCCTGGCTCGAACGGATGAGGTGCGGCCCCTTGATGCGCAATCCCGGCTCGGCCATGTCGGCGAGCGAGACGTTGACGCGCGCGTTGACCTCCTCGCGCGTGATGGCGTCGGGCTTGTAGGCGACGTGGGGCGTGCCCGAGACGGGCATGATGGCGAGGGCGTCGAGGTTGCGGTCGGCCTCGACCGCTTTTTGAAGCCGCTCGTTGCTCCCCGTCTGGCCGAGCACGCCGACGCCGCCCGTCAGCTCGAAGGCGCGCGCCAGCCCCGTCACGACCTCGCGGTAGCGCTGGCCGTAAAGCTCTATCTGCCGCGCCTTGTCCTGCACGAGCTGCGCTTGGTAGCGCCCCTCGATCTGTCTGAGTTCGGTCGCGCTGCGCCCCGAGAGCATCCAGCCCGCCATCCCGAGCGGGAAGAGCCCGACGAAGAGCAGCGTCCCGAGGACGATGTAGAGCAGCCTTACGCGCGGAAGTTTTTCGAGCATCGGAAGGGGAAACTGCGGCCGAAGGGTTAAAATCAGGCGTGCCGACGTTTGAACGGGAACTCGCACGGCGGCCCGAAACACGACGGCCGCCGACCTAATTCATAGTACGAACCCGTGAAAGTGTTGTCAATATTTGGCCGTAGTTAAACCGGCCAGCGAGTTTTGCAGACTTTCAGGCCGGGTCGCGCGTCAAACTTCCCGGGCGCGCTCGGGGGGCGTGCGCGGCGGAAGTTCGGAGGCTCGTGCAGATTGCTGGGGTGACTTTGACGACCGACGAGCAGTTGGTTGAGCGCGCGCTCGCCGGCGACGGCGACGCCTTCGGCGAGGTGGTGCGCCGCTGGGAGCGCAAGATTTACGCGCTGGCCTACGGCATCCTCGGGAGCCCCGAGGACGCACGCGACGCCGCGCAGGAGACCTTCATCGCCGCCTACCGCAACCTGCAAGGGTTCAGGGGCGAGGCGAAAGTCTCCTCCTGGCTGCACCGCATCGCGGTCAACCAGTGCATCACGCGCCAGCGCCGCGCGCGCGTGCGCGCCGAGACCGGGCTCGTAGACGACGCGGAAGCGGGGCCGCAACTCACAGCCCCGGGGGACGAGTCGCCCGGGCGCGCGGCCGAGTCGAAGCAGCGCGCCGAGGCCGTCAGGCGCGCCGTCGCCTCGCTCCCGCAGGAGCTGCGCGAGGTCGTCCTGTTGAAGGAGTTCGAGGAGCTGACGTTTCAGGAGATAGCCGACGCGCTCCAGATACCTCTGAGCACGGTGAAGGGCCGGCTCTACACGGCGCTGAGGCAACTGCGCCTGCGGCTCGAAAGATTTCAGTTGGAGGGTGCACCGAGATGAGCGAGAAGGAGAACACGGGCGCGGCGGCGGCGCGCGGCTGCGACCGCGCCGAAGAGTTCGTCACGTACCTCTACGGCGAGGCGGAGCCGGCGGAGGCGCGCGCCTTCCGGCGGCACCTCGAAGCCTGCGCCGTCTGCCGCGACGAGCTTGCCGCGCTCGGCGTCGTGCGCGAGGGGCTCGGCCTCTGGCGCGCGGAGGCGCTCGGGACAGTCCCCTCCCTC
>DASVWB010000358.1:0-22430 GCA_036389815.1 Pyrinomonadaceae bacterium
GGCCCGCGCCGCTTTCATTCTCCCCTACTGTCTACTGTCTACTGTCTACTGTCTACTGTCTACTGCCTACCGGATTCCCTTGCGCGAGAGCTGCTCTTTGAGGGCGGAGGCGACCGCGGCGTCGAAGCCGGTCTGCGTGCCGGACTGCTTGCGGCGTTCGGCGGCGACGTAGTCGTCGCGCTGCTTCTTGAGCGAGACTATCTCGTCGCGTATCTTCTGGCGCTCGGCCAGGCGGCGCCCGACCTCCTGCCTGCGCTCGGCGGCCGGGAGCTTCTGTAAGTCCGCGGGCAGGTCTTCCGACTTCACGTCGTCGAGCCTCACCGAGCCGTTCTCGATTGACTGGAGGAGGTCGCCGGCATACGCCTCGCGGTTGAGCGCCTTGTTGACGGCGCGTTCGGCCTGCGCCACGACGGGGGCCGCGCCCGCCACCGCCGACTCGGTCTTCACCTGCCGCGCCTTCGCCTCGTCGCGGAACGCCTCGCCCTCCGCGCCCGCGCCGCCGCCGTAGGCGAGGTAGGTCGAGCCGAGCCGGTTGCCCAGCTCCGAGAGGCGCGCGTCGTAGGGCGTCGCGACCGCCTGGACGCCGCCGTCCTGCGCGATGCGGAAGTACTGCCCCTCGCCGCGGCGCGCGATCTGCTGCCAGACGGCTTGCGTCAGCTCCTCGGAGCCGCACTGGATGGTGTTGACGACCATGCCGGCCTTGACCGCCTCGGCCGTGGTCGAGAGCGTGTCGGGCTCCTGCGCGTAGTCGTCGTGCGGCGGGGCGTCGCCGACGAGGAAGACGATCTGCGCCGTGTCGGGCGAAGCCTTCGACCAGCCGGCCCTGCGCACGCCGTCGGAGAGCGCCCGGCGCACGTCCTCCGGGCCGTCGCCGCCGCCGTCGGCGCTGTACTCCATCAGCGTCGTGTAGACCTTATCGAGGTCGCTCGTGAGCGGGAGCACCTGCGTCACGTACTGGTCGCCGTGGTCGCGGTAGGCGACGAGGCCGACGCGCACCGAGGGCTTGGCGGGCGTCTGCATCACCTCGTTGACGATGCCCCAGATGCGCTGCTTCGCGCCCTCGATGAGCCCGCCCATCGAGCCGGTGGTGTCGAGGACGAAGACCATCTCCAGCGTCTTTCCGCCGGCCTTCGTCTCCTTCGCGGGCGGCTCGTGCGGCGGCAGGGAGGCGTGCGTGCGCATCAGCGCGGAGGCCGCGCCGACGCCGACGGCGAAGGTCAGGAGGGCGGTCGAGAGTCTGAACAGGCTGCGTTTCATCGTCGTCTTCCTTTCGGGCAAACTTTGGTGACCGCCTTCGGCGGCCGAAGCTTTCTGCGGGAAGAACGGCGGGCGGCGGAGACTCTTGCAGAAAAAAGTTGGCAGTTGGAAAGAAGTAGACAGTAGACAGTAGACAGTAGACAGTAGGCTCCGCTTCGAAGGGGGTCGAAGAGGACGGCCGCGGCGCCCGGGCGAGGACTGTATTCCTACTGTCTACTGTCTACTGTCTACTGTCTGCTTCTTTACTGCCTACTACCCGGTTAGCCGCGGACGAGCGCCTTGCGGTAGGCGCTGGGGGAGAGCCCCGTGGCCTGGCGGAAGGCGCGCGCGAAGTGGCTGGAGCTTTGGTAGCCGACGCGCGCGCCGACCTCCGTGACGGGGAGGTCGGTCTCGGCGAGGAGTTGCCCGGCGCGCGCCGCGCGCAGCGAGGCGAGGTAGGAGTGCGGCGTCGCGCCCGTCAGCTTCTTGAAGAGGCGCGCGAAGTGGAAGGGCGAGAGGTGCGCGGCCGCGGCTATCTCTTCGAGCGGGAGGTCGCGGTGCATGTGCGCCTGCATCAGCTCGACGGCGAGGCGCAGGCGGCGATCCACGAGGCCGGCGCGCGAGAGTTCGAGGTGCGCGTCGCGCCGCAGGTTCGCGTAGCGCCGCAGGAGGTGGACGAGCGCCTGCTCGACGAGCGCGCCGACCACCATCCCCTGCCCGGCCGCGGCCTCGCGCAACTCTTCGGAGAGGTCTTGCGCGAGCCGCGCGAGCCGCGGGTCGCCGGAGACGGCGCGGGCGCGGAAGCTGACCACGAGTTCCGGGCGCGAGAGGCCGGCGCGCGCGGCGCAGTCCGCGACGAAGAGCGGCGAGAGGCGCACGATGACGAACTCGGCCGCGCCCGCGCCCGCGGCGGAGAGCGAGTCGCCGGGGGCCGCGAGCAGCGCCGAGCCCCCGGAGATTTCGCCCGACTCGGGGACGGCCTCCGCGCCGCTCGCCACCGCGCGCGGCGGGCTCTCGGGCGAGTCCGCGGGGTCTGCGCCTTCGGCGCGCCAGCGCAGGGTTCCGGAGAGCAGGAGGAGCGCGGCGTAGTCGGCGCGCGCGCCGTCGGCCCAGCGGAGCCGGCGCCCGGCGCGCAGGTGGACGGAGAACTGCTGCGCGCGCGCGTAGATTCTGTCGGCCGCTGGTTCGGCGCGGCTCATCCGCTTTCGCCCCGCGCGGCGTCGCGCACGTGGAGTCTCGTCCGGAGGTGGTCGAGCATGCGGGCGGGGTCGTCCGTGAAGACCGCGCGGAGATTGAGCGCGAGCGCGCGGCGCAGCCAGAAGGGGGAGTTGACGGTCCAGACCAGCACCTCGAAGCCGCGCCCCCGCGCCCCCTCGACCGTCCTCGGGCGCAGGAGCGAGCGGTGGAGCGAGATTTCGTCGGCGCCGCAGGCTTCGGCCGCGGCGATGATCTTTTGGGCCGGCACGAACGGGCGCGGCCAACTGCGGCCGAAGAGCGCCGCGGTGCGAATCTCGGGCGCGAGCCGCTTCACCTCGGCGAGCGAGTCGTGCTCGAAGCTCTTGACGACGACGCGGGACGCGAGGCCGTACTCGCGCACCAGCCCGACGACGGAGCGCGCGAGCGCCGGCCGTCGCGCCTCCGCCTCGCACTTCATCTCGACGTAGAGGACGAGCGAGCCGTAGCGCTCGAAGACCTGCGCGAGCGTCGGGATGCGCTCGAAGGCGAAGTACTCGCGCGCCAACGCCGGGTGGCGGAAGTTGAACCACTCGCCCGCGTACAGCTTCGACAGGACTGCGGAGGAGTAGCGCTCCACCTCCCCGTAGACCCTCAGCGTGCGGTCGAAGGTCGCGTCGTGGATGACGACGGGGACGCCGTCCGAGGCGAGCCGCACGTCGAACTCCAGGCCGTCGGCGCCGTCGTGCGCCGCCATGTCGAAGGAGGCGAGCGTGTTCTCGGGCGCGCGCGCGGAGCAGCCGCGGTGGCCGATGACGAGAGGCCGGCTGTCAGAAATCTCACCCGGATTCATGCGCGCCTCCCGCGCCCCGGACTCATTCGGGCTTCGGCTCCGCCTTCCCGCGCGGGGCCCGCTTCGCCGCCTTGCGCGGGGACTTCGCCGCGGCGGGCTTTGACTCTTTCGCCTCTCCGCCTCCCGCGGCCCCGGCCGCCTTCCTCTTCGCGGGCGCGCGCTTCCCGCTCTTTGAGGCCGCCCGCTTATTCGCCGGCGTAGTGCCGGCGGCGGCGGACTCCCGCGCGCTCGCTCCCGCGGCAGCGTGGTCGGGGTTGATGGCCTCCGGCGGGGCGGGCGTCGCGGACGGGTCGGCGGCGCAGGCTTCCGCGTCGCCCGCGGCCGGCGCGTCGGCGCCCGGGGCCTCGAACCAGAGTGTGGTCAGGGGCGGGAGGTCTACGGCGGCCGAGAAGGGGAGGCCGTGCCAGGGTCGCCCCTCCGATTGCACGCAGTCTATGTGGAGCGCGTCCGAGCCGGAGTAGTAGGAGGAGTCGGTGTTGAGAATCAGTGTGTAGGTGCCGGCGCGGGGCAGGCCGAAGCGGTAGCCGGGGCGCGGGGCGGCAGAGAAGTTGCAGACGCAGACGAGCGTCTCGCCGTCGGCCGACCGGCGGATGAAGGCGAAGACGTTTTCGAGGTGGTTGTTAACGTCTATCCACTGGAAGCCGCGCGGCTCCACGTCCAGTTGGTGGAGCGGCCGGCGTTCGGCGGCGGCGCGGTTGAGGTCGCGGACGAGCGTCTGGACGCCGCGGTGCTCGCCGTCTTCCAGAAGGTGCCAGTCGATGCTGCGCTCCTCGCTCCACTCGCGCCACTGCCCGATCTCGCCGCCCATGAAGAGCAGCTTCTTGCCCGGGTGCGCCCACATGTAGGCGTAGAGCGCGCGCAGGTTGGCGAACTTCTGCGCGCGGTCGGCGCCGTGCATCTTGTTGAGCATCGAACCCTTCATGTGCACGACCTCGTCGTGCGAGAAGGGCAGGACGAAGTTCTCGCTCCACGCGTAGGTCAGGCCGAAGGTGATGTTGTTGTGGAAGTAGCGGCGCACGAACGGGTCGCGCTCGAAGTATTTGAGCGTGTCGTGCATCCAGCCCATGTTCCACTTGAAGTCGAAACCGAGCCCGCCCTGATCCGTCCCCTTGGTGACGAGCGGCCAGGAGGTCGATTCCTCGGCGACGGTGATGACGCCGGGCTGCTCGCGGTGGACGACCTCGTTCAGCTCGCGGATGAACGAGACGGCCTCCAGATTCTCGCGCCCGCCGTACTTGTTCGTCACCCACTGCCCGGCCTCGCGGCTGTAGTCGAGGTAGAGCATCGAGGCGACGGCGTCCACGCGCAGGCCGTCCACGTGGCACTCCCTCAGCCAGAAGAGCGCGTTGGCGATGAGGAAGTTCCGCACCTCGTTGCGGCCGTAGTTGAAGATGAAGGTGCCCCACTCGGGGTGCTCGCCGAGGCGCGGGTCGGCGTGCTCGTAGAGCGCCGTGCCGTCGAAGCGCCCCAGCGCCCACACGTCCTTCGGGAAGTGCGCGGGCACCCAGTCCATGATGACGCCTATCCCGCGGTTGTGGAGGTGGTCGATGAGGAAGCGGAAGTCGTCCGGGTTGCCGTAGCGCGCGGTCGGCGCGTAGTAGTTCGCCACCTGGTAGCCCCACGAGCCGCCGTACGGGTACCCCTTGAGGGGCAGGAACTCGACGTGCGTGAAGCCCATCCGCTCGCAGTAGTCGGCGAGCGCGGGCGCCGTCTCGCGGTAGGTGAGCGAGCGGTTGCCCTCCTCGACGATGCGCCGCCACGAGCCGAGGTGGACTTCGTAGACGTTGAGCGGCCTCCGCAGGTGGTCTGCCGCGGCGCGGCGCTCCATCCACTCCCTGTCTGTGAACTCGTAGGAGCACTCGAAGACGACGGAGGAGGTGGCGGGCGGCACCTCCGCGGAGAGCGCGTAGGGGTCCGCCTTGAGGAAGGGCAGGCCGCCGCGGCGGTGCATCTCGTACTTGTAGAGCGCGCCGGGGCCGAGTTCGGGGACGAAAATCTCCCAGACGCCTGAGGTGCCGAGCCGGCGCATCTGGTGGAGGCGGCCGTCCCAGTTGTTGAAGTCGCCGACGACGCTCACGCCGTCGGCGTTCGGCGCCCACACGGCGAACGAGACGCCGCCGACGCCCCCGAGGTCGCGGACGTGCGCGCCGAGCTTTTCGTAGAGCCGCCAGTGGCGCCCCTCGCCGAAGAGGTGCTCGTCGAAGCCGCCGAGCGTGGGCATGAAGGCGTAGGGGTCGCGGTGCGTGAACCGGCCGCCGCCGGGGTAGGTGGAGCGCAGGCGGTACGGGAAGAGCTGTTCGCGCCCTTCGTAGAGCAGCTCGAAGAAGCCGGCCGCGTGCGTCCGGCTCATCTCGCGCGGCGGCTCGCCGTCGGGTATCAACTCGACGCGCTCGGCGTCGGGGCGGAAGGCGCGGACGACGACGCCGGCCGGCGTCGGGTGCGCGCCGAGCACGGCGTGCGGGTCCGGAGAGTTGAGCGCCAGCAGGCGTTCCAGCTCGACGCGCGAGACGCCCGGGTACGATGCCGCTCCTGTGTGTCCCTGCCGGTTCGACATTCGTCCTCTCTCCTTCACCCCAGCGCGGACAGTCCCTGCCCCGCGGTCGCCAGCGCCGCGGGCGCGAGCCCGAGCGCGAGCGCGAACTCGCGCGCCTCGTCCGTGAGCGGCGCGCCCGCGCGCGCGGCCTCGTAGATAATCTCCTGCCCGCGTTCGAGGTTCGCCTCCAGTCCAAGTTCGCGGCCGAGGTCGATGAGCGCGCGCGCCGACCTGACGTTCTCGGCGTCGGGGCGGACGACGACGAGGCGCGCGGCCTCGGTCACCGTCTCCTCGAAGACGCGCGTCACGGAAGTGCGGTCGATGCGGTAGCCGTAGCGCGCCGCGTCGCGCGCGATCTCGACGGCCGCGCCGTAGTCGCCCGCGCCGCGGCGCTGGCCGCGTATCTCGCGTTCGAGCCGGAGCCCCACGGTCAGCTCGGCCGCGAGGCGCAGCTCGCGCGGCGGCTGGAAGCCGATCTCCTGAAGGCGCTCGATGACGCGGCGGTTCTCCTCGTAGAGGCTCTCGTACTCCTCCATGAAGCGCGAGACGAGCTTGCCGAAGACGCCGCGCGAGAGGTGCCCCTGCCCCTGCGGCAGCAGCGCTTCGAGCCCGAACTCTTCCGGCCCGAACTCGCTCTGCGCGGCGCGCAGCAGCACGGGGAGCGACGCCGCGCGGAGCTGCGACCAGAGCCGTTCGGCCGCCCCCTCGAACTCCCGCGCCCCCCCGAACGGCCGGAGCGCGCAGTAGTAATCGACCTCGCCGAAGTGCATCGCGGCCAGCGCGTACTCGTGCCGGCGACCCGTCGCCTCCTCTTCGAGCGCGAGGCGGGCGGTCTCCAGGGTCACGCGCCCGTGGCGCTGCTTGCGGAAGTCTTGCATGCGGTAGCCGTAGCCGGCCGACTCGCACTCCTCGGCGCGCCCCCCGGGCTCAACGAGGTTGCAGATGGCGACGTGCGCGGCGACGCGCTGCGGCGTCACGCGCGACTGACGGAGCGCCCGCCGGAAGATGTCGGCGCCGGTGCCGTGCGCGGGCACGTTGCTCCGCGCCTCGGAGAGTATTTCGAGGAAGCCGTCCGTGGGCGGCGCGAGCCCGAGTTCCGCCATCCGCTCGACGACGCGGCCGGCGTAGCGGAGCGTCTGGACGGTCTCGATGCCGGAAACGTCGTTGAAGAACCAGCCGCAGCTCGTGTACATCGTCATGGCCGCGCGCTGCGCTTCGAGCAGGGTCAAGGCACGAACCTTCTCGTCGTCGGAGAGGGAGCGTGGCGCGTGCCGGCGCAGGAAGTCTTCGCGCCGCGCGGCGCCCCCGGGGCCGAGCATCTCGACGTACTCGTCGCGCGCCGCCCAGGGGTCTTTGAGAAGTCGCCCTGCCGCCTCTTCGAACTTCGGCGCGAGGTCGTCGCGCAGGAAGTCGAAGGCCGCGCGCAGCGGCGCGCGCCAGCGCTGGTTCCACCCCTCGGGCGCGGAGGCGTTGCAGCCGCAGTCGCGCGACCAGCGGCCGAGCCCGTGCGCGCAGCTCCACGCCGTGCCCTCGCCCCCGGGGCCGCCCCTGAGGCGAACCTCGTGCGCGGGCTCGCGGCCGTCCAGAAACTCGCCGTAGTTGGTCACGCGCAGCCCCGCGCGCGCGGCCTCGACTTCGAGCGCGTAGGCGACGGAGCGGTCGCCCCAGCGGAAGTGGTGGCCGTAACTCTCGCCGTCGGTGGCGACGCTGACTATCTGCGCGCCGCCGCCGCGCGCCGCCCGCGCGCACGCGCCGACGAGCCCCTGGCTCGAAGCGAGCAGCCCCTCGAAGGCGACGGCGCGCGCGAGCTGCCCGTCGTAGAAGAAGACCGCTATCGAGCGCCCCGAGCCGTCGCGGTGCAGAAACTTGTAAGGGACGGACGTGTCCACGCCGCCGTCGGCGAGCGCCTGCCACCCGGCGGAGCCGGCCGCGCGGACGGCCGCGGCCTGGAAGGGAGAGAGGACGACGAAGCGCACGCCCTCCTCGACGAGCGCTTCGAGCGTCGCGTCGTCGCAGGCCGTCTCGGGCAGCCAGAGCGACTCGGCCTCCCTGCCGAAGCGGAGGCGGAAGTCCGCGAGCCCCCAGCGTATCTGCGTGCGGCGGTCGCGGTCGTTGCAGAGCGGGAGGATGGCGTGGTGGTAGCCTTGCGCGACGGCGTTGCCGTGGCCGCCGCGGAGGCGGGCGCTCTCGCGGTCGGCCGCGAGGACGCGGGCGTAGGTCTCGGGGCGGTGGCGTTCGAGCCAGTTGAGGAGCGTCGGGCCGAAGTTGAAGCTGAGGCGCGCGTAGTTGTTGACGACCTGCTCGACGCGACCCTGCGTGTCGCTGATGCGGGCGAAGGCGTTCGGGCGGTAGCACTCCTCGTGGATGCGCTCGTTCCAGTCGTGGTAGGGCGAGGCACCCGGCTCGCGCTCGACCAGCTCCGTCCAGGGGTTCTCGCGCGGCGGCTGGTAGAAGTGGCCGTGTATGACCAGCGCGGTCGTCATCGAAAAAAGGGCTGCTCCGTCGGCTGATAGGGAAGTCGGATTTAAGCTATCACGAATCGTGCGAGAGTCAAATCGGGGTAGGAAGCGAAAGGGCGGGGGCTTCGCAGCCCCCGCCCTCGCCCGCCGTGGTTGGAGATTTCGCCCTAGCGCTGCGCGACCTGAGGCTCCTCGCGCTGGATGCTCTTGAGGTTGATGTCGAGCTGGCCCATCTCGTGCGAGAGGCGCGCCTTGATGGGGACGCGGCGCTCGTCGTTCGTCACCCAGATGGACATCTTGCCCTTGCCCTCTTCGACGGGGCGGCCCGGCCCGAACAGGTCGATGTCCACGCGGACGACCTCGACCTTGCCGAGCACGCTCTTCATCTTCTTCTTCTCGGCGACGACCGCGGCCGGCACCTGGAAGACGCGCCCCGAGTCGCTGATGGCGACGTTGAAGGTCTGCCCCGGCACGAGCGGCAGCGTGCGCAGGAAGTAGATGGCGGAGACGATGTCCTGCGTCGGCCCTTCGAGCGCGCCCGTAATCACGCGCGGCGCCTGGCCGGCGTTGTTCGGGTCGCGCTCCGTGAACTCGACCTTCTTCGACTCCTGGTCGAACACGGTCTCGCTCGTGCGCACGCGCTTGCCCTGCTCGTCCTTCTTGATGGTGCGCAGCGCGTAGAAGTCGTTCGGCTCGACCTGCGACTCGGCGTGGAACTTGAAGGTGACGCCGAAGAGCTTGCTGAAGAAGCCCTTCGACACGACGTCGGTCGTCAGGACGAGCGGCGCGGGCGCGGCGGCTGCCTCGCCTTCGGCCGGCGCGGCGGCGGGCGCCGGGCGCTGCGCCTTGAAGCGAAGCTCGGCGATGTCGATGCCGCGCAGGAGCATCTTCGAGAACTCGCCCTCGTAGACCAGCTCCTCCGAAGGCACGAAGGGCATCGGCGCGGGCGGGCGCGGCTGTGTACGCTCTTTGGGCGTGTCCGCAGCCAGTACGACCGAAGAGAGTACAACGGCAAAAATCAGCGCCGCCGCCGTAGTCGTGGTGATTTTGGACAGAATTCTGCGAGGCATAGCGTACACCCTTGCTCAACCCTTCTTTTCGTGTGCTTGTTCAGGTCAGAAAGCCAGAACTGCCTTCAGCCATAGCACGCACCATGCCACGAGCAGCCCCAGCGCCGCGCGGTACTCTCGGTAGCGCATGTAGAGTGTCGGGTCGAACTTCGCCGCGGAAGCCTCGCCGGCCTTGTAGGGGGTCAGGCGCGGGAAGAGGAGCGGGACGGCCGCGGCGTAAGCGCCGTACTCCTCGCCGAACATCCCGGCGAGGGTCGCGGCTTCGACGCGCATCACGG
This sequence comes from Pyrinomonadaceae bacterium, assembly GCA_036389815.1. GTDB lineage: Bacteria > Acidobacteriota > Blastocatellia > Pyrinomonadales > Pyrinomonadaceae > QHXN01. The sequence goes on from DASVWB010000358.1 coordinate 9,603, forward strand.
GCCAGTAGATGCCCAGGAAGAGCGACGCGAACAGCCCGCCGAGAATCAGGAACAGCCGGGGGCTCGAAGAGGCCGCCACCGTGAAGCCCAGCCCGAGGACGAAGCTCCCCAGGTAAAGCGGGTTCCGCGTGTGCGCGTAAGGGCCGGAGACGGCGAGCCGCGCGTTCTTCCTGATGTGCCCCGACGCCCACGCGCGCAGCGCGAGCCCGAGGAGCGCGACCGCCCCGCCGACGGCGAGCGAGCGCCGGTCGGGCCGCGCCAGCACGACGAAGACGGCCGCACAGGCGAACCCCAAAGGCACGCGCCAGCGCTGCACCCACGTCCCGCCCCTACGCGCCACCGGCGGCCACCTCGACCGTCTCGGAAACTAACGCCGCACGCCGCAGCCTCTCGCCCACGGCGTCGGCGACCGTCCGCACGCCGATGTCCATGCAGACCCACTGCGAGCAGGCGCGGCGGTGGCAGTCCGTGCGGCAGCCGATGTCCGCCCGCTCGGCGCAGATGTCTTCGGCGCGCGGGCTGCCGTTGCGCCACCACTCGGTCGGGCCGAAGAGGCCGACCACGGGCGCGCCCGCCGCCACCGCGAGGTGCGTCGGGCCCGTGTCGCCGCCGACGTAGACGGCCGCGCGGCGGGCCAGCGCGTAGAAGCCTTTGAGCGAAGGCGAGGCGGCCAGCGCGACACCCGCGCGGCTCGACGAGACGACGCGTCCGGCCAACTCCTCTTCGCCCGGCCCGCAGGTGACGACCGAGCGCAGGCCGTGCCCGGCGTAGAGCGCGTCGGCGAGCGCCCCGAACCGCGCGGCGTCCCAGAGCTTCGTCGGCCAGCCGCCGCCCGGGTTCAAAATCGTGAACCTTCCTCCGGCCCTTTGGACGACCTCTTCGGCCTCCCGCTCGTGCGCGTCCGCGACGGCGACGGGGAACTCGAAAGTCTCGGCCGCCGACGGCAGCTCGACCCCGAGCGCGCCCGAGGCCAGAGCGAGATTTTTGCGGATGACGTGCGCGCGCGCGGGGGCTTCGTGCGTCTCCGTCAGGAGGAAGCGGCTCGCGGGCTCGCGCAAAGACGCGCGGTCGAAGCCCGCGCGGCGGCGCGCGCGAGACAACCGCGAAATCAGTGCCGATTTGAGAAGTCCTTGGAAATCTAAGGAAAGGTCGAAGGGTGAGGCGCGTAACCGCCGCAACTGGCGGCGCGTTGCCGCCAGCGTCTCCCCAGACAACGGCCCGCGCCTCAAGCCCTTCGTGTCCACTTCGATGAGGGTTTCTAAAAAGTGGTTGTCCCTCAAAATTTCCGCGGCCCCGCGCTCGACCACCCAGGAGACTTCCGCCCCCGGCACGGCCCGCCGCACGGCCGCCAGCGCGGGCAGCGTGTGCACCACGTCGCCGATGCTCCCGAGTTTGACGAAAAGGATTTTCATCGGTTTCCGGTTTTCGGTTTTCGGTTTTCAGTTTCGAGCAGAGTCCGCGTGTGGCCCGGCTGAAAACTGAAAACCGAAAACCGAAAACTGCTCACTGCCCGCCACCGACTTTTCCCAACAGCTCCGTGCTCGAATGGTCTTTCGGGTCGCCGACGATCTGGACGCGGCCGCCGAAGGAGCGCACCACGTCGCGCTCGGGGACGGTCGCCTCGGTGTAGTCGGTGCCCTTGGCGTGGATGTCCGGGCGGAGCGCGAGGAGGAGTTCGGTGACGGTCGGCTCGTGGAAGACCGTGACGTAGTCCACGGCGCGCAGCGCCGCGATGACCTCGGCGCGCTCGCGCTCGGGGACGAAGGGTCGCCCCTCACCCTTCAGCCGCCGCACCTGCTCGTCCGAGTTGACGCCGACGACGAGCAGGTCGCCCAGGCCCCGCGCCGCCTCAAGGTAGCGGACGTGCCCGACGTGCAGCACGTCGAAGCAGCCGTTGGCGAAGACGACGCGCGCGCCGCCCCTGCGCGCGATGGCCACGCGCGCGATCAGCCGGTTGCGCTCAAGTATGCGCGCCGCGGCCGAAGACTTCGACTGCTCCTCTGCGTTCGTCATCTTTTACGGCCCGTCGTAGTACACGACCGAGCCCTCGAAGCGTTCGAGTCTCGGATTGTAACGTATCTCGTGCCTGTCGAGCGTCCCGCCGCGCCCGCGGTAGTCGACCTCGTACTTCCAGCGGCCGGGCGCCGAGGGCTCGCGCGCGAAGAGGTAGTCCATCCAATAACGCACCACCCTCGCGGGCCGCCTGACGCCGTCGCCCTGCGCGACGTGGAGCGGGTACTGAATCACCCTGTCCTGCTTCCGGCTGTAGCCGAAGAGGCTCGTCTGGAGCCCCATGCAGGCCAGCGCGTCGAAGAGCGCGAACTCCAGCGCCTCGCCGTCGCCGTTGTAGTCGCGCAGCCGCATGATCTGCGGGCGGCCCGGCTTCCCCTCGGGCACCCCCTCGACGTGGTAGTAGCCGCCGCGGCGGATGGAGTAGGGTACGTCGAACCGGTCGGCGCCCTCGTTATACTCCTGCGTCACCCCGACGGTGTTGACGACCCGGCCCGCCGCCGTGTCCACGAGCGAGACGCGGGTCGGCCCCGTGTAGTAACTGCCCCGGGTCTCGTCGGGGCAGGTGTACGGCTCGTCGTCCCCGCCCGCGAAGGGCTGCTTCTTCGGCCTGAGCATCCAGAGCACGAGCGCCCGCTTCTTCGCGCCGCCCGCGTCGAGCGGTCGCTCCTCTAAGACGCGCGCCCCCGCCGGCAGGCCGTAGGGCGCCCGGCGCGTCTGCGCCTGCACGACGCACGCGAGCGCGCAGAGCAGGGCGAAGGCTTTCGGCGTGGCTCTCATCTTTAACGTCGGATGATATGACAAAGCGGGGCGCGGGGCACGCGCGGGGCGGGGCGGCCTCAGCCCTGCCCCTCCTGCCCGACGGAGGCGAGTAGCTCTTCGGGCGAGACGGCGGCCGTGCCGGGCTTGAGGACGACGACCCCGCCGGCGTGGTTGGCGAGCCGCGCGGCGTCGCGGAAGTCGGCGCCAGCGGCGAGCGCGAGCGCGTAGGCGGCGATGACCGTGTCGCCCGCGCCCGTCACGTCCACCGCGCCGTGCGAGCCGACGGCGTCGAGGCGGAAGGCGTGCTCGCCCTCCTCCAAAAGCAACATGCCGTGCTTGCCGCGCGTGATGAGGAGCGAGCGGTAGCCGAGCCCCGCGCGCAGGCGCTCGCCCTCGGCGGCAAGCTCCTCCACGTCTGCGAAGCGGCGGCCGGCGGTCTGCTCCACCTCGTCCTCGTTGGGCGTGGCCGAGTCGAACCCCTCGAACTCGCGCAGCCGGAAGCGCGAGTCCACGAGGACGGGCGCGCCCGCCCTGCCCGCGGCCTCGCGCAGCGCGCCGGCGGTCGCTGCGCACGCGACGCCGTAGTTGTAGTCGGAGACTATCGCCGCCGCCGCGCCCACGGCCGCACGGCGGACGGCCTCGGCCAGACGCCCGAGCAGCGGCCCGTCAGAGAGCGCCGCGCCCTCGTAGTCGAGCCGGACGACCTGCTGCCGCGGCGAGTGCGCGTGGCCTGCGAGGATGCGCACCTTCGTCGTCGTGCGCGCCCCGGCGCCCGCGACGACGCCCGCGCAGTCAACGCCCGCCGCCCGCAGCCTTTCGAGCAGCTCGCGCCCGGCCGCGTCCTCGCCGACCACGCCGACGAGCGCGGCGCGCGCGCCCAGCGTGGCGAGGTTGAGCGCGCAGTTGGCCGCGCCGCCCGGCACCGTCTCCGTCCGCTCGTGCCGCAGGATCATCACCGGCGCCTCGCGCGACACGCGGCTGATCTCGCCCGACACGAACTGGTCGGCGATGAGGTCGCCCAACACCACCACGCGCCGCCCCGCGAACCCGCGCACGAGCCCCGCCAGCCGCTCCGCCGAATTTGATTCGTTGTCACTCACGGATGTGATGAGCGACGAGCGACGAGCGACGAGTGACGAATAAGAGGCAGCCCGCCTTCCATTCATCACTCACCACTCGTCACCCGTCACTTCCCCCAATAATCTTCTCCACCGCTTCGAGCAGGTTCTCCGCGACGAGGTCAGGCCGGTGCTTCCAGGCGCGGCTCTGGTGTTCGAGTTCGCCGCGGCCGTAGCCCGTGAGCACGAAGGCGGAGCGGACGCCGGCGTTGCGCGCAAGCTCCGTGTCGCTGTGGCGGTCGCCGACCATCCAGCAGCGCCCGAGGTCGAGCCCGAGGTCTTCGGCCGCGCGGCGGATGAGACCGGGGCGCGGCTTGCGGCAGTCGCAGTCGAGCCGGTACGGCGGCTCGCCCACGGACGGGTGGTGCGGGCAGTAGTAGACCGCGTCGAGCCGCGCGCCGCCCTTCTCCAACTCCGCGGCGAGCAGGCCGTGAACCTCGCCGATGAGCCCCTCTTCAAAATAGCCGCGCGCGACGCCGGCCTGGTTCGTGACGAGGACGGCGAGCCACCCCGCCTCGTTGAGCGCGCGCACGGCGTCGGCCGCGAAGGGGAAGACGCGGTAGCGCGAGACGTGGTTGACGTAGCCGACCTCCTCGGAGATCGTCCCGTCGCGGTCGATGAAGACCGCGCGCCGGCCGCCGCTCATCGCGCGCACCCCCGCGTGATTCGAGACGGCGCGGCCCTCACCGCACGGCCTCCGCCTTCCGGGAGTGTTCGAGCACGCGCGAAGCCCTCTCGAAGACCTCTTCGGCCGTGACGGCCGTCATGCAGCGGTGGTCGATGGGGCAGTCGCGCAGCATGCAGGGCGCGCAGTCGGGCGGGCGGCGCACGACCTCGGCCGTCGGCGAGAAGGGGCGCGTCGTCAGGGGGTTGGTCGGCCCGAAGACGACGACCACGGGGCAGCCGACGGCCGCCGCGACGTGCGCGGGGCCCGTGTCGTTCGTCAACAGGAGGTCTGAGTAAGCGAGCACGGCCGTCGTCTGCGCGAGGTCGGTCCTGCCCGTCAGCACGACGGGGCGCGCGCGCATGCGGCGCGCCACCTCCTCGGAGATTTCCAGCTCTTCGCCCGCGCCGATGAGGACGACTTCGGCGCCGCCCCTCTCGGCGAGCATGTCCGCGACGGCGGCGAAGCGTTCGGCCGGCCAGCGCTTGGCGCGGCTGTTGGTCGAGCCCGGGCACAGCGCGACGACGGGCCGCCCCGGCCGCGCGCCGCGGTCGAGCAGGATGCGCGCGCCCTCGGGCTTCAGGCTCTCCGCGTCGCGGAGGCCGGTGTCGGGCTCGCGCGACCCGACCGACGAGGAGCCGTAGAGCAGGCGCTCAAGTTCCGCGACGACGTTGAGATAGTAGAAGACCTCGTGGCGGGTGCCGCGCCACCCGGGGACTTCGACGCGGTGCGTGAGGAGCGGGGCGCGCCCCTGCGTCGCGTAGCCCACGCGCGCGGGTACGCGCGCGAGCGCGGCGACGAGCGCCGGCGCGAAGGCGTTGGGGAAGAGGAGCGCGAGGTCGAAGCGGCGCGCGCGCCACGCCCGCGCCTCTGCGAAGACGGCGCGCGCCCCGCCCGGGCCGCCTCCGCTCACGAGCAGGTCGTCGATGAAGTCGGCGCCCGCGAAAATCCCCTCGGCCCAGGCGCGCGTGGCGAGCGTGACGCGCGCGCCGGGCAGCACGCGGCGCAGCTCGCGCAGCGCGGGGACGGTCATCACCGCGTCGCCCACCCAGTTCGCGCCGCGCACGACCACGCGCCCGATCCTGTCAGCACGGAGACTGCTGCTCACGTTTCTAGTTTAGTTCAGCGTGGGCGATACGGCGAGCGCGGCGGCCGGAGGCGCGTGCGCGGCTCACCCCTTCGAAGCGCGGGCCCGCGCGGCGAGTTCGGCCATCGCGTCCGCGCGGCCGATGCCGATGAGCAGGTCGCCGGCGCGTATCTGCGTGTCGCCCGACGGGTTGAAGATCATCTCGCCGCCCGCGCGGCGGATGGCGGCGACGACCACGTCGAGCTGCGAGCGGATGTCGGTGTCCTTCAGCCTGAGCCGCTCAAGCGGCGAGCCGGGCGCGACCTCGACCTGCTCGAAGGCGAGGTCTAAGTCGTCGGCCGTGATGGAGTCCATGAACTCGGCCACGGCCGGCTTGAGGAGCGCCTGCGCCATGCGGTGGCTGCCGATGATGGTCGGGGCGATGACGACGTCCGCGCCCGCGCGCCTGAGCTTCGGCTCGGCCGACTCTTCGACGGCGCGCGCCACGATGCGCAGGCCGGGGTTGAGCGTGCGGGCCGTCAGCACGACGTAGAGGTTCGCGGCGTCGTCGGGCAGGCAGGCGGCGAGCCCGGCGGCGCGCACGACGCCCGCCTCGACGAGCGACTCGTCGAGCGTCGCGTCTCGGATGAGGACTTGCGCGTCGGCGAGCCCCAGCTCCGCGGCGAGCAGCGCGTTGCTCTCGACGGCGACCAGGGGGAGACCCGCGCGGCGTATCTCGCCGACGATGCGGCGTCCGACGCGGCCGGCGCCGCAGATGATGAAGTGGTCTTTGAGCTTGGACATCTCGCGCTGGCGGCGGCGCTCGCCGTAGGCGGCCAGGATTTCGGAGCGGACGAGCGACTGGACGGCCGTCGAGAGCAGGTAGCCGGCCGTGCCCACGCCGAGCACCATGAAGAAGGTGGCGAAGTTGCGCCCGGCGGGCGAGAGCGGCAGCGGCGGCCCGTAGCCGACGGTCGTCACCGTCATCACCGTCATGTAGAGGCCGTCGGCGAGCGTCCAGCCCTCGATGAGGGTGAAGCCGGCAGTGCCGAAGGCCGCCACGCCCGCGAGCGCGGCCAGTGAGTAGGCCAGGCTCGCGCGCGGCCTCGGCCTCCTCGGCAGTTCTGCTTGGGGCGGCATCGAACCGTGCGACTCCGCGGCGGCATCAAAAACCCGGTGCGTCTCGGCCGAACGCGCCACGTTAGCTAAAAGGCGTGGGGGTGTCAAACAAACTGTGGACAGGCCGGACGCCGACGGTTTACAGTTCGCGGCGTGTGGCCGGCGGCGGCCGGATTTGAAACTCCCCCGCCGCCGGGCGTCCGGTTAACGAAGACTGTAGCCCACGCGTCAACGATCACCGCCAGGGTCGGCAGGACGGAAGGCGGTGTGAGTTGATCCCAGTGCGCCGCATCGTCGGCCGGGTGACGGTTGTCGAGAACGTGGCCGTCGGTGCTAAGATTCGAGTCGTACGCCGGCTCATAAAACTGTATGGGCGCGGGCGCTGGCGCAAGGTCAAGGCGCTCGCCGCCGTCGAGCTGGCCGACGGGCGGATGCGCCCGGCCGAGATTCATTACTACGAGGCCCACGGGGTCGGCAGGAAAGACGTGAAGGTCAAGCGCTTTCTCGACGAGCCATGACACGAAGGAAGAGTAACAGGAAGGCGACGACCTGCGCGCTCTGCGTCGGCAACGACGGTAACGAGGCGTCACTGGAGTTGTTGAAGCTCTACCGGGTGGTGGAGCCGGAGCCGAACGACCCCCCGGACTGGATACGCGTCGTTGACGAGTCGGGTGAGGATTACCTCTACCCCGCCGCCAACTTCGCACTTCTCAAGCTCCCCGCCGAAGTCGAAGAGATTGTCGCGGTGGCCTTCGACTCGGCCGTCGTTTAGCCCCGTCGCCGCCCGCGCGTCTCGGCATCTATGGCTCTGCGTCATCCCCCGAGAGATGTGATACCGCCGGCCGCGCCGAGGCGCGCGCCGCGGGTCGTCAGGTTCGAGGAGCCGCCCGAGGGCTTCTGGCGCCGCTGGCGTCGCCGCCTCATACGCCCCGCCACCGTGCTGCCCGTCGTCGCGCTGACCATCCTCGTCGGCGGCGTCCTCGCCTACTACTACACGGTCTTCTCGCAGCGCATAGACCGCCTGCTGCGCGGCGAGGTCTTCACGAGGAGCGCCGGCATCTACGCCGCGCCGAAGCAGCTCCGCGTCGGCGAGAACATCTCCGCGGACGACCTCGTCGCGCGGCTCAGGCGCGGCGGCTACGTCGAGCGCGCGCAGCAGGCCGACGGCGCGCGCGGACGCTACAGTCTCGACGGCGGCGCGCTCGAAATCGAGCCGAGCAAGGACTCGCTCGTCGACGGCCGCGCGCAGTTCCAGCACGTGCGCGTGCAGTTCGGCCGCGGCGGCAAAGGCGTCACCGCCGTCACCGACCTCGGCGCGGGCGGCGCGAAGGTGCAGGGCGCGTGGTTGGAGCCGGAGCTGATCAGCTCGGTCGCGGGGCCGCAGCGCGAGCGCCGCCGCGTCATCGGCTTCAACGACCTGCCCGACCCTTTGGTGAAGGCCATCGTCGTCACCGAGGACCGCGACTTCTTCAACCACTACGGCGTCAACCTCCGCGGCATCCTGCGCGCCGCCGTCCGACGCTACGACGCCGACCCGAACTCCTTCCTCTCGCGGCAGGGCGGCTCGTCCATCACGCAGCAGCTAGTCAAGAACCTCTTCCTCTCGCCCGAGAACTCCCTCAAGCGCAAGGTCTCAGAGGCGTACATGTCCGTCATCCTTGAGACGCGCCTCGACAAGAAGGAGATTTTCGCTCTCTACTGCAACGAGGCGTACCTCGGCCAGCGCGCGGGCTTCTCCATCAAGGGCGTCGGCGAGGCCAGCGAGGCGTACTTCAACAAGGACGTGACGGCGCTCACGCTCCCCGAGGCGGCGCTCCTGGCCGGCATGATCCGCAGCCCGAACCGCTACAACCCGTACAAGTACCCGGAGGTGGCCTTCGAGCGGCGCAACCAGGTCTTGAAGTCGATGGTCGAGGCCGGCGCCGCCACCGAGGTCGAGGCGGCGCGCGCGATGGCGACCGAGATCAGGCTCGCGCCCGCCAAGGGGCGCATCGACGCCTCGGAGGCGCCCTACTTCGTGGACTACGCGCAGAGCCAGCTCGGCGACATCATCCAGGACACCTCTGCGGCCGAGCGCCTGCGCATCTACACGACCATCGACATGGACTTGCAGCGGGCGGCCTACTCGGCCCTCGTCAAGCAGCTCGCCGCGCTCGACAAGGTGCAGGCGCGGCGCTTCCCCGCCGGCACGCTCCAGGCGGCGCTCGTCGCCATGCGCGCCGACACGGGCGAGATCGTGGCGATGGTCGGCGGGCGCGACTACGAGAAGAGCCAGCTCAACCGCGCGACCGACGCGCTCCGCCAGCCCGGCTCCGTCTTCAAGCCCTTCGTCTACGCGACCGCCATCAACACCGCCTACGACCCCGTCCCGCGCGTCATCACGGCGGCGACCACTTACAAGGACGAGCCGACGACCTTCAGCGTCGGCGGCCAGCAGTACTCGCCCGGCAACTTCGGCGACACCTTCTCGAACGCGGACGTGACCGTGCGCGACGCGCTCACCCGCAGCCTCAACGTCGTCACCGTCAAGATAGCCGAAGAGATGTCCGTCGGCCGCGTGATGGCCCTCGCGGCGAAGGCGGGGCTCCCCAAGCCGAAGCAGAACTACCTCGCGCAGGCGCTCGGCACGAGCGAGGCGACGCCCTTGCAGGTGGCCTCCGCCTACACGGCCTTCGCGCAGTTGGGGACGCGCGTCACGCCCGTGGGCATCAGCCGTGTGACCACGGGCAACGGCACGACCATCGCCGCGCCGCAGGGGCAGAAGAACGAGGTCATGCGCCCGCAGGTCGCCTACATCATGGACTCGATGATGAAGGACGTGGTGAACCGCGGGACGGCGGCGAAGGTGCGCGCGCGCGGCCTGCGCGCCAACGTCGCGGGCAAGACCGGCACCTCGCGCGACGGCTGGTTCGCGGGCTTCACGCCGAACCTCGTCTGCGTCGTCTACGTCGGCTTCGACGACGGGTCGGACTTGGGGATGACGGGCGGGGACTCGGCGCTCCCCATCTGGACTGACTTCATGGCGGCCGCGCTCCAGGCGCACCCCGAGTGGGGCGGCGACTGGCAGGAGCCGGCCGACATCGAGCACGCCGACATCGACCCGCACACGGGGCTGCTGGCCGCCGCCGACTCGACCGACAAGCGCAGCGAAATCTTCGTCCGCGGCACCGCCCCCACGCAGGAGAGCCTCGGGCCGGACGAGTCGGCCACGCCCGACGAGCCGCCGCTCCCCGAAGTGGACGTGCCGCTCGCCGGCCCGTCGCCCGGCCCCGTCTACGTGCCGCCGTACCCCGATGAGTCCCCGCCGCCCATGCCGCGCCGCGGCCGCACGGAGCTTGAGGGGCGCGGCGGCGACGACACGCGGATCGCGGGCACGGTCACTTTAGACATAGACCCGACCACCGGACTCATCGCCGCGCCGACCTGCCCCGTCATCCGCACGAGGACTTTCGCCGTCGGCACAGAGCCGCACCGCCGCTGCGGCCCGCAGTACCACCAGAACCAGGTCATCATCCCCGGCGAGACGCGCCCGCGCCGCGCCTCGCCCAACCAGTAAGCGATTCGCCGGAGGGAGTCAGACGCGCGTGCGCGGCCCGAAGTCTTCGGGCCGCGCACGCGCGTCTGGGGAAGTCTCACTCGCTCGCGTCCGTGGGAGTCGTTACCTGCCGGAGTGCGGCGTGAAGGGTCTCGACGGCGAGCGCGGCGGCGTGGCCTTTGCGGGCGGGGAGTCCGCCGAGCGCCCCCGTGATTCGTTGCCGGGTGACGCGCGCGGCCTCCTCAAGCGTCATCCCCTCCAGCATCTCCGCGAGCGCGGAGCCGCAGGCGAGCGTCGGCGGGCAGCCGTAGGCGAGGAAGCGCGCCGCCTCGACGCGACCCCCGCGCACGCGCAGCGCGAGCCGGAGGCGGTCGCCGCAGACGGGGTTCGACTGCTCGGCGCAGGCGTCCGCGTCCGGCAGCACGCCCGCGTTGCGCGGGTTCGCCAGGTGGTCTTTGAGAGTCTCGCTGTAGGGCACGCGTCAGGCCGGGGTGCAGGCGCGCCCGGCCTGCGCCTTCTGGTAGAGCGGCGAGAGGCGGCGGAGGTTCTCGACGGCGCGCGGCAGGACTTCGAGCACGTAGTCGACCTCCTCCTCGGTCGTGTCCTTGCCGAGGCTGAAGCGGACGGAGCCGCGCGCCAGCTCGTCGTCGCGCCCGAGCGCGCGGAGGACGGGGGAGGGTTCGAGCGAGCCCGAGGAGCAGGCCGAGCCCGTCGAGACGGCCACGCCCTGCATGTCGAGGTTGATGAGCAGCCCCTCGCCCTCGACGAAGCGGAAGGAGTAGTTCGACAGTCCGGGCAGACGCCGCGCGCGTTCGCCGTTGAAGACCACGTCCGCGACGCGCGCCTCAAGCCCCGCCTCGAAGCGGTCTCGCAGGAGCCGGACGCGCGCGGCGCGCTCGTCGAGTTCGAGCCGCGCGAGGCGCGCCGCCTCGCCGAAGGCGACGACGAGCGGGACGGCCTCTGTGCCGCCGCGCCGCTCGCGCTCCTGGTGGCCGCCGACGTTCTGCGGCGCGAGCCGGAGCCCGCGCCTCACGTAGAGCGCGCCCACGCCCTTCGGCGCGTAGAGCTTGTGCGCGGAGAGCGAGAGGAGGTCGCACCCGAGTTCGTCCACGTCCACGCGCACGCCCGAGGCGGCCTGCACGGCGTCCGTGTGCAGCCAGATTTTCTGGCCGGCGGCGCGGCGCTCGCGGACGAGCGCGCCGACCTCCGCGACGGGCTGGAGGGTGCCTATCTCGTTGTTGGCGAGCATGACGGTGACGAGCACCGTGTCCGGCCTCAAGGCCGCGCGCACGTCCTCGACGCGGACGACGCCTTCGCCGTAGACGGGCAGCCGCGTCACCTCCCAGTCGCGCCGCGCGAGCGCGTCGCAGATGCCGCGGACGGAGGAGTGCTCGATTGACGTGGTGACGACGTGGCGGCCGACCTCCGCGTGCTGCTCGCAGAGGCCGCGGATGGCGAGGTTGTTGGCCTCCGTCCCGCCCGAGACGAAGACGACCTCGTTCGGCCGCGCGCCCAGGAGTTCGGCGACCTCGCGCCGCGCGCGGTCTACGGCCGCGCGCGCCTCCTGCCCGGAGAAGTGGACGCTCGAAGGGTTGCCGAACTTCTCCGAGAAGTAAGGCAGCATCGCCTCGACGACGCGCGGGTCAACCGGCGTCGTCGCGCTGTGGTCGAGGTAAACTCGTTGCATAAAGAAGTAGACAGTAGACAGTAGACAGTAGACAGTAGAAAAACCGCCGCCAATGAACCACCCGAGTATGAGCGTCAACGCGCGCGCCGCGGAGCGCTACTGTCTACTGTCTACTGTCTACTGTCTACTTTAATAAAATTCCGACAAACCAGCCGGCGCGCGGCGGGCATCAAAGGCTGCGGAAAGCTCTCCCGCGGGCCGGGGCGCGCCCCGCGTCCGGAGTCTATGTCGCGCGAAGTTTGAGCGTCAAGGCGGTTGGGCTCCGGGCGGCGCGCTGTTGTAAGCTCCACACGGCCACTTCGCCTTCTTGAACCCAGGAGAGGAACAGATGAAGACCAGCAGACGTTTCCCGGCGCTCGCCGTCGCGCTCGCCCTCGCGCTCGCGGCCTGCGCGCCTGCCGCCGCGGCGCGCGCGCAGTCGCAGCCTTACGGCGCGCTGGAGCGCGGCTACCGCACGGGCTACTCGGACGGCTACCAGTCGGGCTGGACCGACCAGTTGAGGGGCGCGCGCGCCGACTACGGCGGCAAGCCCGAGTACCAGAGCGCCGACCGCGCGTACATCGCCGCCTACGGCTCGCTGGAAGACTACCGCGACGGCTACCAGCAGGGCTTCGAGTCCGGCTACCAGCAGGGCTACGCGCGGCAGGGCTTCAACTCGGAGCTGCCCGCCGGCGGCGTCGCGCGCCGCGGCGCGGGCCCGCGCGGCCAGGCGGACGCGGGGCGCGAGCCCGCACAGGGGAACGTGCCCGACGACGCGGAGGAGAGCAGCAGCGACTCGGGTCGCGCGCCGAACTCGGGCGGCGCGGGCGGGCGCGTCGCCGGGCCGGCCGGCCCGCTGCCTTCCAACGCCGTGCTGACGGTGGAGTT
>DASVWB010000359.1:0-3376 GCA_036389815.1 Pyrinomonadaceae bacterium
AGCCTGCGCGCGCGCCGAGAGCCAGCGCGTCAGCGCCAGCGCGTAGGCGTAGCCGCCGAGCAGCACCGCCTGGAAGAAGAGCATGCAGGTGTTCCAGACCGCGGGCGTCCCGCCGAGGAGCGGCAGCAACATCTTCCCCGCCAGCGGCTGCACCCAGAAGAGCAGGAACGCGCTGGCGAATAACGCGGCGGCGAACAGGACTGGCATGTGGTGAATAGTAAGGGGTGAATGGTGAATAGTGAATGGTAAATGGTGAATGGTAAATGGTGAATGGTGAATGGTGAAGTCGGGCTCACCGCTTACCATTTACCATTCACTATTTACTATTCACTACTTCACTATCTCGAAGTCTATCCACTGCGTCGCGGTGCGGTGCTTGCCTTTGGCGAGTTCGTCCGTGACGACGACTTGGAGGACGTATTCGCCGGGCGTGAGCTGCGCGCCGAGCAGGAGGCGGCGGCCGGCTTCGAGCCGCGCCGCGTTCGGGCGCGGGCCCGGGTCGAGGGGCTGCGGCGGGCTCTCGTAGACGGCCCGGCCGTCGCGGAAGACGCGCGTCTGCGTCAGGAGCCGCGGGGCGCCGCCCTCCCGCGCCCCCTTCGCGTTGTAGACGTGGTAGCGGAAGTCAACGTAGTCGCCCTGGCGGAAGCGGCGCACGGCCGCGTCCCGCAGCGGGTCGGGGCCGCCCGCGGCCTCGGCGGCCCCCGCGTCGGCGGGCGGGGCGTCGGCGCCCGCCCCCTGCGCGCCCGGCGCCGACGTGAGGAAGATGCCCGAGAGCGTGAGCCGGTTCTTCTTCAGGTCGGGCACCTCTATGAACTGGCTGGCCGAGCCGAGCCGCTCGGTCGCGGCGTCGCGCACGGCGACGCGCAACTGGTACGCGCCCGGCTTCCTGACCGGCACCTTCATCAGGTAAACGAAACCTTCGGCGAGCATGCGCCGGAGCACGTCGCCGCGCACGCGCAGCGTCTCCGTGCGGTTGATCTGGTCGACGACATGCCCGTTCTCGCCGAAGGTGAGCGCCACCACGTCGAAGACGGCCCGCTTCCAGCCCTCGGGCTCGTCCGCGAGCCGGAGCTGGCTGGCGTCGACGTGCACGAGCGAGTCCACGACGGCCGTGCCGTCGGCCGCGCTGTTAAAGAGCGAGGTCAGCCGAAGGTTCAGGTCGCCCGAGGTGAGCGGCGAGGTGAGCGCCGCCAGCATCTGCCCGGCGCGCGTGCGCGGCACGGGCTTCGCCCTCCCTTCGGGGTATCCGTAGAAGCCCGCGCGCGTGCGCACGCGCAGCCCCGGCCGCGTGACCCTGACCTCGAACTTGTTGAAGCGCGCCTGCACGCCCGTGCGCTCGAAGACCTCCGCGGGCGGGCGGAAGGCGATCAGGTAGTAGCCCTTCTGGTCTTCGAGCGCGCGGCGCACGCCCCGGCCGAGGTCGTTCGAGTTCCTGACGAGGAAGCCGCCCGTCTGCTCGGCGAGGAAGGCCAGCCCCTCGCGGTTGCGCACCACCTCGCCGGAGCGCGACTGGAGCACGTCCATCGCCTCCTGCCGCGGGTTCGTGAAGGTGTCGGCCGCGGTCGGCCCCGTGTAGACGAGGCCGCGCGCGTCAATGGTGTAGATGACGACCGAGGCGCGGTTGGCCTGGTCGGTCAGCCGCCGCAGGTTTTCGAGGACGCGGTCGCTGTCCCCGCGGTCGCGCGGGTCGTTAGGGTCGTTGTAGATGGAGAAGCCGCCGGAGAAGACGATGACGGACTTGCGGCCGGGCAGCTCGCGCATCCCGCGCACGACGAAGTCGAGCGCGCCGAGCGTGCCGACCGTGAAGACGCCCCGGCGGTAGCCCTCCTGCTCGGCCACGGCGTCGATGCTCCCGTTCCCACCGCCCGAGCCGCTGCCGGCCTGCGGCGGCCTGACCGCCGAGTCGCGGCTCCCCACCTCGAACGGGTCGTCGGTCACGGGCGCGAAAGAGCTGACGCCCGCCCGCCCCGAAGGGTTCCAGCGCACGCGCTCGATGGCGCGGCGCAGGAGCTGCTTGTCGGTCGTGAACTGCTGGAGCGCGCCGAGCCCCCGCCCCGTCTGGACGACGGCGACGAGGTCGCCGGGCTGCATCTGCTCGTCCACGAACTTGTTGAGCGCGCGGCGGACGCCGACGAGGTCGGAGAAGGAGGTGCCGAGGTCGTCGACGACGAGCGCGACGGTGCGGCGCACCTGCGCCGCGCGCAGCGGGACGGGCGGGAGCGGCGGCGCGCTCTTGTCGGGGCGCGCGGCCGGGGCGGCGGCGGCTGTTGCCGCGCCGCCGGGGGCGGCCGCCGGGACGACCGTCACGAAGGAGAAGTTTGAAATCTCCTGCGGCTTGCCGTCCACGAGCACACGCAACTCCTCGGGGCGCAGGTCGGCGACGACGCGCCCGCCCCCGTCCGTCACCACGGCGTCGAACTGCACGAGGTTCGCGGTGATGCGCACGACCTCGTCCTCGTCGGCGGCGGGCGCGGGCGTAAGGGTGGGCGCGGGAGTCGTCTGCGGCGCGGGAGTCTGCGGCGGGGCGGCGGCGGGGGCGCCCGACTGCCGCGGGGCGGCGCCGACGGCCGCGGCCTGCGCGGCGGCGCCGGCGAGGGCGAGCGCAATCGCGATTGCGGGTGCGAGGTCTCTTCTCATGGCGGGGTTCCCGGTGGCGTCCGAGGCCGCGCCGTGCGGGGCTGGCCTTTGCGAAAAGGATGTGCGATGCTCCCTCCACACAGACGGGGCGGACGGAGGGCGATTATGACAGAGCAGGCGAAAAACGGCGACCGGGTGCGCGTTCACTACACGGGGCGGCTCGAAGACGGGCAGGTCTTCGACTCTTCGCGGGAGGGGGAACCGCTCGAATTCACCGTCGGCGCCGGCGAGGTCATCCCCGGCTTCGACGAGGCCGTGCGCGGCCTGAGCATCGGCGAGTCGAAGACGGTCGAGATCGAGTCGGAGGACGCCTACGGGCCGCACCGCGACACGCTCGTCACGCGCGTCTCGCGCGAGGCCGCGCAGTTCCCCGTCGAGCCGCAGGTCGGCATGAACTTCGGCCTCCCGCTCCAGGACGGCAGCCAGATCGAGGTCATCGTCACCGAGGTCACGGACACGCACGTCACCATCGACGGCAACCACCCGCTCGCCGGCCGGAAGCTCATCTTCGACGTGGAGCTGGTGGATAAGGATAAAGGTTAGGGGCCGGTCGCATTATGGTTGACGAGGGTCGCGCCCTGCGACGGTAAGGTTTTCAACCGGCACTCCAACCCCCTAGCCATCCCCCTCGTCTTCCGGGTCGGCGCCGAAGTAGTACATCCACTCGCCCAGCTCTTCCCGCCGCACGCCGCCGCGCGCCGCGCCCTCCCCTTCCAAGGGGTCGGCGGACAGCGCGTCG
>DASVWB010000360.1:0-15930 GCA_036389815.1 Pyrinomonadaceae bacterium
ACCCCCCCCCCCCCCCCGCCTCCGTGGGTAAATCTTCCTGCCCGTCAGTTCTCTTCCTCGTCCTCCTGCCCGCCGCCGGCCGCCGCGCCGGCCGCCGCGGGCGAGGGCTTGACGATGACGGACGGGATGTCGGAGGAGCGCACGAGGGCGTTGAAGCTCCGCAGGTCGTCGGTCATCACCTGGTTGAGCAGGCGGAGCTGCGCGTCTATCTTCGCGGCCAGCTCGTCGTAGAGCGCGTAGGACTGCTCGGTCGGCTGCGCGTCGGCGCTGCCGACGACGCCGCCGAGCGCCGCCAGCTTGTTGTTGAGCTTAATCGGGAAGTTCAGGGGGTCCTGGCTGCTCTGGTTCTTCGTCTGGTACAGCTCCTCCTCGACGGCCTGTAGTTTCTTGTTGAGCGCCGCGCCGGCCGTCAAGACCGGCTTCGCGCCCGGCTGGTCGGCCGCGCGCTTCAGGAGGTCGTCGAGCTGGCGGCGCACGTCGCGTATCTGCGCGACGGCGTTGTGCGTCTCGGTCAGCTTGTCGCGTATCTTCGTCAGCAGCGCCAACTGCTTGGCGAACTCTTCGGGCGTCGTCTGGAGCCGCGGGTCTTTCCTTATCTCGAACGTCTGCGTGTAGGTCTGGCCGTCGGCCGTGAGTTTGACCTGGTAGGTCCCCGGCACGGCGCGCGGGCCCGTGACGCCGCCCGCCCAGAGGATCATGCCGGGGAAGCGCGTCGCGTCGAGGTAGCGCATGTCCCAGGTGAAGCGGTTCAGCCCCGCCTCCGTCGAGACGCGCGGCGGCCCGCCGCCGCGCCGCCCCTCGAACTCGGAAGACTCTTCGCCCGAGGGCGCGGCCGGCTGCTCGGGCGGCTGCTGCACCTGAGCGGAGCCGGGCGCGGTCGAGGCTCCGGGCTGGCCGGCGGTGCCGCCCGAAGGTGTAGGCTGCGGGCGCGCCGGGGCGCGCGCCGTGAACTTGCGCACGGATTTGCCCGCCGGGTCGAAGAATTCGAGCGTCACGTCCGTCGCGGGGCGAGACTTGAGGTAGTAGTAGACGACCACGCCGCCCGCCGGGTTCTGGCCGACGGTCGCGGTCGCCGGGAGCGGCCCGCCGCCGCCGGGCATGCGGTACGAGTCCTCCGGCTTGAGGAGCGCCGTCTCGCCCGCGCCCGCGCGCTGCGCGTCGGTCAACTGGTGGAGCACGGCGAGGTCGTCGAGTATCCAGAAGCCGCGCCCCTGCGTGGCGACGACCAAATCCTTCTCGCGCCTGTGGACGGCGAGGTCCGTGATGGGCGTGTAAGGCAGGTTCAACTGGAACGGCTGCCAGCGCTCGCCGTCGTCGAAGGAGACGTACATCCCCGTCTCGGTGCCCGCGTAGAGCAGGCCGCGCCGCGCGGGGTCTTCGCGGACGACGCGCGTGAACGCGCCGTCGGGAATCCCCGCGTCAATCTTCCTCCACGTCCTGCCGTAGTCGGTCGTCTTGTAGAGGTAGGGCTTGAAGTCGTCGGACTTGTACATGGTCGCGGCGACGTAGGCCGCGCCGGCCTCGTGCGGCGAGGCGTCGATGGAGTTTATCTGAATCCACTCGGGCATCCCCTTCGGCGTCACGTTCGCCCACGTCTTGCCCGCGTCGCGCGTGACCTGCACGAGCCCGTCGTCCGAGCCCGTCCAGATGACGCCCTTCTGCACGGGCGACTCCGAGACGGTGAAGATGGTGTCGTAGTACTCGACGCTCGTGTTGTCCTTCGTGATGGGCCCGCCCGCGGCCCCCTGCTTCGACTTGTCGTTGCGCGTCAGGTCGGGGCTTATCAACTCCCACGACTGCCCCTCGTTGGTCGAGCGGAAGAGGTGGTCGCCGGCCGTGTAGAGCGTGTTCGGCTCGTTGGGCGAGAAGAGGATGGGGTAGTTCCACTGGAAGCGGTACTTCATGCCCTCGGCGCCCCAGCCCATCGGGTTGTCGGGCCAGACGTTGACGGAGCGGAGCTGCTTCGTCCGGTGGTCGTAGCGCGTCAGGTACCCGCCGTAGGAGCCGGCGAAGACGACGTTCGGGTCGCCCGGCTTCGGCGCGATCCAGCCCGACTCGCCGCCGCCCACGTCGTGCCACGCCGCCTCGTCGATGCCGAAGTCCTCCGTGCGGCTGCGGATGGAGACGGTCGAGTTGTCCTGCTGCGCGCCGTAGACGTTGTAGGGGAAGTCGTCGTCTAAGGCGACGCGGTAGAACTGCGCGGTCGGCTGGTCCTGCTCCGTCCACGTGCGCCCGCCGTTGAAGGAGACGTTGGCCCCGCCGTCGTTCGACTCTATCATCCGCTGCGGGTCGTTCGGCGCGATCCAGAGGTCGTGGTTGTCGCCGTGCGGGACGGAGATGTTCGAGAAGGTGCGGCCGCCGTCGTTCGAGCGGTAGAAGCCGGTGTTGAGGACGTAGACGCGCTCCGGGTTCTGCGGGTCGGCGTAAATCTTCGTGTAGTACCACGCGCGCTGCCGCAGGTCGCGCGACTCGTTGACCTTCGTCCAACTGCCGCCGCCGTTATCGGAGCGGAAGACGCCGCCGTCCTCCGCCTCGACAATCGCCCACACGCGGTCGGGCGCGGCGCCCGAGACCGTGACGCCGATCTTGCCGACCACGCCGCGCGGCAGCCCCGGGCTGCGCGTAATCTCCTGCCAGGTGTCGCCGCCGTCGGTCGATTTGAAGAGGCCGCTTGAGGGGCCGCCGCTCTCGAACGTCCAGGGCTTGCGGACGTACTGCCAGAGCGCGGCGAAGAGGACGGAGGCGTTCGACGGGTCGAAGGTCAGGTCAATCGCGCCGGCGAGCGGGCTCTTGTAAAGAACCTTCTCCCAGGTCTTGCCGCCGTCCTTCGAGCGGAAGACGCCGCGCTGCTCGTTGGGGCCGAAGGCGTGGCCGATGGCGGCGACGTAGACGAGGTCGGGGTTGCGCGGGTGGACGCGCACGCGCGAGATGTGGCGCGTGTCGTCGAGCCCCGGAAGCTTCTTCCAGGTCTTGCCGGCGTCCGTGGACTTGTACATCCCGTCGCCGTGCGAGAGGTTGCCGCGCAGCGTCTCCTCGCCCATGCCGACGTAGACGACGTTCGGGTCTGACTCCGAGACGGCGACGGCGCCGACCGAGCCGGTCTTGAACGTCTGGTCGCCCAGCGGCTCCCACGTCACGCCGCCGTCGGTCGTCTTCCACACGCCGCCGCCGGTCGCGCCGAAGTAGTAGACGAAAGGCTGCGAAGGCACGCCGGCCACGGTGCCCGCGCGCCCGCCGCGGAACGGCCCAATCTGTCGGTAGGCCAGCGGCCCGAAGGGCTTCCGCTGCGGCGCGGCCGGCCGCTGCGCCTGCGGTGGCGCCTGCCCCTCCTGCGCGCGCGCCGCGCGCGGGAGCCCGCCGGCGAGAAGAAAGAAGGCGACTAGTAGTGAGATCGCGGGCGCGAGTCGCTGCGCGGATGGACGTACCCTCATGTGCAAGGCTCCTCGAAGAATGTTCTTGTGTTCCGGCGTGGAAAGCTTTAAAACGGCAGTCCTGAATTTTCCGTGTGCGGGACACTATATTGCTTTCCGCCGCCGCGGGCAAACGCCACCTTTGCGCGGCGGGAGGAGGAAGACTTTGCCGGCCGAGATCAGGTTCAAGGAGTCGCTGACGGACGAGGAGCGGCAGTCGCTCTTCGGCTGGGGCGAGAACATCTTCGGGATAGAGGACGCGGGCTACCGCTGGCGCGGGAAGGACTTCCACTTCGTGACGGAGGAGGGCGGCCGCGCCGTCAGCCACGTCGGCGTGTTGAAGACGGCGGTCAGGGCGGGCGGGCGCGAGGTCACGGTCGGCGGCGTCGGCGCGGTCGTCACGCGCCCCGAGGCGCAGGGCCGCCGCCTCGTCCACGAGGCGCTGCGGCAGGCCGCCTCCTACATCTGCCACGAGCTGGGCGCGGAGTTCGGCATGCTCTTCTGCCTCCCCCGGCTCGCGCCCTTCTACGCGCGCCAGGGCTGGCAGATGGTCGAGGGCGAGGTCGTCATCGAGCAGCCCGCGGGCCCCGTCGTCTGGCCCTACCACGTCATGGTGCTGCCCTGCGGCGGGCGCGCGTGGCCGGCCGGCCCCGTCGAAATCGGCGGCCTCCCCTGGTGAGTTAAAAAGTACTGAGGGCTGAGTGAAAGCAATGCTTCTTATCACTCAGCCCTCTGCACTCAGTACTTCTTTCCCGGCGCTCAGTCGTCCGTACTCTTCTTCCGCCTGACGCGGACGCGCGGGAGGTTGAGGGAGCGCTCCAGCCGCTTGAGCTTGTCGAGGTCGAGCGAGCCGACGATGTTGATGACCGTCAGCTCTTTCGGCTCGGCGACGACCAGCGCGAAGCCCTCGACGCGGCCGCCGGCGCTCATCATGTAGACCTCCGCGTCGCCGAAGTCGAGCCCCCGCGACTGCACGTCCACGACGCGCGTCCAGCCGGGCGCGCGCAACTGCTCGCGCACCGCCGCCACGTCCGCCTCCGCGAACTGCCCCTCCGTCTTGAACTCGTAGCTCCTGACGTAGATGCCGCGCAAGCCTTCGACGAGTTCCTTGACGGCGCGCTCGTCGGCGTCCTTGTCCGAGAGGAGCCCGCCGGCGAACTTGATGAGGAAGCCGTCGATCTCGATGTTGACCGACTCGGCCGCCTTCGGCGCGAGCCGTTCGAGGCTTTCGAGGCGCAGCCGGCCGTTGGGCGTCTGCGCCGCCTGCGCCGAGGCCGCGAGCGACGCGGCCGCGACGACGACGAAGGTCGTGCCGTACAGAACGAATTTTTTAAAGATTGCTCGCCTCATAACCCGTGCCCCTTCAAGCCCGTCCGTCGTCGGCCGGCGTCTATTTCAAATCGTCGGGCCCCTGCGCCCGCTCGCGCACGTCCCTGAGCTTCGCGCCCGTCAGGCGCAGCGCGTAGACCAACTGCTCCTTCGTCATCAGGCGCGTCGTCTCGACCAGCGCGTCCGCGCCGGTCCGCGCCCGCAGGGCTTCGAGGGTGAAGCCGCCGGCCGGCCCGGCCCCCGCCTCGGGCGCGGGCGGCGTCGCTTTCCGCGCGGCCGCGGGCCGCGAGCCCTTCGGCCCGCGCTGCGCGCGCGCGACCTCCACGACGGGGGCCGGCGCTCCCTTCACGTTCTTCGGCACGCCCTTCTTCTCGCCCGCGGGCGCGACGTTCTCGTTCGCCCCCGCCGCCGGCGGAGGCTCGGTCGCCCGCGCGCTCTCGACCGCCCGCGGCGTCTGCCCCTGCCCGCCTGTGTCCGACCGACGCGCGGATTGCGTCGCTCCTCCGCCGCCCGCCGTCGTCACGCGCGCGCGCAGGTAGACGGCCGCCACGACGAGCGACGCGAGCAGGAGCGCGGCCGCGGCGGCGAGCCACGCCGGCGCGAAGAGTCTGCGCGCGAAGCCGGGGCCCGGCGCCGCCGCCGAGGCCGAGGCCGGCAGTTCGAGCGGACGCGCCTTGTGCGCGAACGTCCCGAGCAGCGCTTCGAGCCGCTCGACCTCCGCGTCAGGCTCGCCCTTCTTGTCCCAAAGGTAGTCGCCCATGATTCCCGAACCCTTCAAGCCTTCCCCGCCTTCACCCCGAGCCTCTGCCGCAGCATCTTCATCCCGCGGTGGAGGTTGACGCGCACGGAAGCGGGGCGCAGCCCCGTCCGCTCCGCTATCTCGGGGCCGGTCATGCCCTCGACGAGCCGCAGCACCAGCGTCTCGCGGTACGCCTCGGGCAGACTCCTGATGACTTCGAGCGCCTCGCGCGCCTCGTCGCGGCGGCTCGCGCCCTGCGCCAGCTCCTCGCGCAGCTCCTCGGTCTCGCGCGAGCGGCGGTAGAAGTCCGCCGCGCGGTTGCGCGCGATGATGGCGACCCAGGGGCCGAAGCGCGCCGCGTCGCGCAAAGCCCCGAGCTTGCGGAACGCGGAGAGGAAGACGTCCTGCACGAGGTCGGAGACCTCGCCGTAGGGGACGCGCGCGAGCAGGACGCCGTGCACGAGCGGCGCGTAGAGTTCGTAGAGCCGCTCGAAGGCCTCGCGGTCGCCGGCGCGCGCGGCCGCGACGAGCGCGGCCTCGGGCGACTGGACTTCCGCCTCCCGCTGCCGCAGCCCCTCCGAAAAGAGCAGGTTGCCGGTCTCCACCTCGTACATGCCTTTGAAGATTATCCGCCGCGGCGTTCGCGCCGCTTCCGGGCTCTCGTCCCCTTACGCCGATAAAGACGCGCCCCGGCGGGAAGTGTTAACGGGGGGTTGATGAGTGACGGGCGGTAAGTCATAAGAAGGAAGAACGGGACTCGCCCTCCTTCTCGTCACTTACCGCCCCTCACTTATCACCTAAAAGATTGTGTAGATGAAGGGTGCGAGCGCGGACGACTGCGCGAAGATGAGCAGGGCCCCGAGCAGGAGCAGGACGACGACAATCGGCAGCAGCCAGAGCTTCTTGTTCTGGCGCAGGAAGGCCCAGACTTCGCCTGCGAGCGAGAGCTTCCCCATAAGAGTTAAAAGTCTCCTCCGAAACTCCGACCGAAGCCCCTCAGAAGAGGCGCTCGAACTGTTCGCGCGCCTGCCGAGTCCTTTTGCGCTCGACCCAGTAGGTCTCGCCCCCGCCCCCGCGCCGCCGGAGCGGGTCGCGCCCGACGAGCCGCGAGACGACGCCGTAAGGCGTCACCACGAGGTAGTACATGAGCGTCAGCAGCACGCGGCTGTTGACGTGGCCGAGCGCGACGGCCAAACGCATCCACGCCCCGTGAAACGCCCTGGCCGCGGGCGGGACGAGCAGCCCCGCGAGGGCGAGCGCCGCGCCGAACGACGCGAAGAAGACGACGACGGTGGTGCGCCCGCGGTAGAAGTTCCACGCGGCGACGGCGAGCAGGACGGCCGCCACGAGCAGCGCGGACTTTCGCGCCTGCGCGTCCGTCGCGGCCGCCGGGTCGTGGTGCGTGACGCTCCCCTTCGGCTCAATCAAGCTGAAACTCCTCCTGCCAGGAGAGGTCTTCCGCGAAAGCGCTCTCGCCCTGCTCCGACTTCAGCAGCACGAAGTCGCCCACGACGAGGCAGTCCATCTCGGTGCGCATGAAGCAGGCGTAGGCTTCGGCCGGCGTGCAGACTATCGGCTCGCCGCGCACGTTGAAGGAGGTGTTGACGAGGACGGCGCAGCCCGTCCGCCCCTCGAAGGCCGCGAGCAGGTCGTAGTAGGCGGGGTTGTCCTCGCGCCTCACGGTCTGGACGCGCGCCGAGTAGTCCACGTGCGTCACGGCCGGGACGGCCGAGCGCGGCACGTTGAGCCTGTCGATGCCGAAGCGCGACTCCTCCTCCGCCGTCACCTCGCGCCGCAGGTGTTCGCGCACGGGCGCGACCAGCAGCATGTAGGGCGAGTCCACGTCCAGCTCGAAGTAGTCGGCCGCACGCTCGCGCAAGACCGACGGCGCGAAGGGGCGGAAGCTCTCCCGGAACTTGATCTTGAGGTTCATCTGCGACTGCATGCGGGGCGAGCGCGGGTCGCCGAGTATCGAGCGCGCGCCGAGCGCCCGCGGGCCGAACTCCATCCGCCCCTGGAACCACCCGACCACCTTCTCCTCGGAGAGCAGACGCGCCACCTCGCCGGCCAGCTCCGCGTGGGGCACTTTCCTGTAACGCGCGCCGAGCGTGACCAGCGTCTCCTCTATCTCGTCGCCGGAGAACTCCGGCCCGAGGTACGCGCCCTTCATCCCGTCCGAGCGGCCGCGGCACACGTCCTCGACCCTGCGCCCGTTCCCGAGGTACTGATACCAGACCGAGAGCGCCGCGCCGAGCGAGCCGCCCGCGTCGCCCGCCGCCGGCTGCACCCAGACGTTCTCGAAAGGCCCCTCGCGGAGTATGCGGCCGTTGCCGACGCAGTTGAGCGCCACGCCGCCCGCGAGACAGAGGTTGCGCTCGCCGGTCTCCCCGTGGACGTGGCGAGCCATCCGCAGCATCGCCTCCTCCGTCACCTCCTGCACCGAGCGCGCCAGGTCCATCTCGCGCTGCGTGACCTCCGACTCGGGCCTGCGCGGGCGCCCGCCGAAGAGGCGGTCGAACTTCGCGTTGGTCATCCGGAGCCCGGCGGCGAAGTCGAAGTACTCCATGTTGAGGCGCAGCGACCCGTCGTCCCTGAGGTCTACCAACTCTTCGAGGATGAGCCCGACGTAACGGGGCTCGCCGTAGGGCGCGAGCCCCATCACCTTGTACTCGCCCGAGTTGACCCTGAAGCCCGTGTAGTAGGTGAAGGCCGAGTAGAGGAGGCCGAGCGAGTGCGGGAAGTGAAGCTCCTTGAGCAGGTGCAGCTCGCCGCCCGCCCCGTAGCCGTAGGAGGAGGTCGCCCACTCGCCCACGCCGTCCATCGTCAGCACGGCCGCGCGCTCGAACGGCGACGGGAAGAAGGCCGAGGCGGCGTGCGACTCGTGGTGCTCCGTGAAGAGCACCTTGCCCCCGAAGCCCGCCTCCTTCGACACCTGCTCGCGTATCCAGAGCTTCTCGCGCAGCCACAACGGCATCGCCAGCAGGAACGAGCGCAGCCCCGCCGGCGCGTAGTCGATGTAGGTCTCCAGCAGCCGCTCGAACTTCAGGAGGGGCTTGTCGTAGAAGGCGACGTAGTCCAACTCCTTCGGCGTTATCCCGGCGCGGCGCAGGCAGAACTCGACGGCGCGCGCCGGGTAGCGGTGGTCGTGCTTCCTGCGGCTGAAGCGCTCCTCCTGCGCCGCGGCCACGACCTCGCCGTCGCGCACGAGGCACGCCGCCGAGTCGTGGTAGTAGGCCGATATGCCGAGGATGTACATCTCTGAAGTCCGGGCGCGCGCGTGCCCCGGGGCGGCGCGCGGCGGAGCGTCGGATTATCCCTTTTTGGCGGCAGGGCGGCAACTTCGCCGCCCGCCCCGGCGCTTGACAACATCTTACCTTAGACTTAATCTAACAACCGTATGGCGGACAGGGAGACACGCAACACCGTCGAGACGTGGCTGCGCGAGGCCGAGTTGAGGCTGACGCCGCAGCGCTTCGCCGTGCTCGAATACCTCGCGCGCGCGCAGGGCCACCCGACCGCCGACCAGATCGCGGCCGAGATCAACCGGCGCTTCCCGCGCGCCTCGCGCGCGACCGTCTACAACACGCTGGCCGCGCTGCGCGAGGCCGGGCTCGTCCGCGAGTTCGTGCTCGGCGACGGCGTCGCCCGCTACGAGTCGAACACCGAGGCGCACCACCACTTCGTCTGCCGCGCCTGCGGCCGCCTCGAAGACGTGCCGCCCGAGGCGTTCAAGGCGCCCGCGCGCGTCGAGCTGGCGGGCGGCCACGAGGTCGAGACGGTCGAAATCGTCCTGCGCGGCCTCTGCGCCGCGTGCAAGAAGAAGGCTTGATTTTCGTCGCCGCGCGCGGGACTTTTCATCCCGGGGTCGGGGCTTTTTTTTTAACGGAGGAGAAGAGGAATCATGTCAAGCAAGGCCGCAAGGGAAGTGACCGCGATGCCCATCAACATCGGCATCGGCGAGGCGGAGCGCCGCGAGATAGCCGAGGGGCTCTCGCGCCTCCTGGCCGACACCTACACGCTCTACCTGAAGACGCACAACTACCACTGGAACGTGACGGGCCCGATGTTCCAGACGCTGCACCTCATGTTCGAGGGGCAGTACAACGAGCTGGCGCTCGCCGTAGACCTCATCGCCGAGCGCATACGCGCGCTGGGCTTCCCCGCGCCCGGCACCTACGCCGAGTTCGCGCGGCTCGGCTCGATTAAGGAGGAGGAGGGTGTGCCCGCGGCGCAGGCGATGATACGCAAGCTCGTCGAGGGTCAGGAGGCCGTGGCGAGGACGGCGCGCGAGGTCTTCCCCGCGGTCGAGTCGGCGAACGACCAGCCGACCGCAGACCTCCTGACGCAGCGCATGCAGGTGCACGAGAAGACGGCCTGGATGCTCCGCAGCCTGCTCGCCGACGAGGGCGCGGCCGCCGCGGCGGCGTAAAAATTTCGGCGCCGGATGGTTGTCGAAAAAAGTCCCCGCGAACCGGCGTTCGCGGGGGCTTTTTTCGCCCGCGTGGGGGCCGTAAAGTGTGCGCGGTGGCCCCGTTTTTGCCTCTCATACCGGCGGGGAACGTTTTCTGTACTGTTTGAGGCCAGAGCGTATGGGCGTGCGTCCGGACAATTTCAACCGCGCGGAGGACGGGTCGGAGGCGACGCTCGTCACGCCGCGTTTCGACGCGGAGGAGGCGCGCCGCGCGCACCCCGTCGTGCCCCTCGTCGAGACGCGCCCCCGCGCCGCCTTCGCAGGCCCGCGCGCGCCTCGCGTGCGCGGCGTCCGGCGCTCCTGGCTGCCCGTCCTGCTGGTGGTCGCGCTCGTCGCGGTCGCGACGGCCGCGGGCGCTCTCGCCACCAATCTCATACGCCGCCCGCAACCGGAACCGGTCACGCAGGACGTGCCCGCCGCCGACGCCCCGGTTCAGGCGGCGGAGGCCCCGACGCAGACCGCGCAGACCGCACAGGCCGAGCCGGCCGCGCCCGCGCAGCCCGCGCGCGAGCAGCCGCGGCCGAAGCCCGCCCATCGCAACCGCCGCGCGGAAGAGGCGGCCGGACTCGCCGCGGCCGCGGCCGCGCGCGACGACGCGGAGGATTCACGGGGCGAAGACGAAGGCCGCCGCGACAAGAGGCGCGGCAAGCGCCGCGAGCGCGACGAGGGCGAAGGCGAGAAGGAGATGCGCGCCATCTTAAAGGACGCGGCGAAGAAGAAGGTGCCGCGCCTCGTAGACGTTCTGACCGGCCCCTGAGTGAAGGCAAAAGTCAAAAGGCAAAAGTAAGCGGAGAAGAAGCGGCGTGCCTCTCCTCATTAATTCGATGAGAGGCACGCCGTATTTCGTCTTCACTTCTGCCTTTTGCCTTTTTACTTTTGGCTTCCCTGCTCCTCCCCGCCTTTGAGTTCCTGCGCGATGCGGCGGACGGCGTCGAGCGTGTCTATCTCTTCGGGGCTCTTGTCCGCGCGCAGGCGCAGGATGCGCGGGAAGCGCAGCGCGTAGCCGCCCTTGTGCCGCTTCGACTCCTGCACGCGGTCGAAGGTGACCTCCAGCACTATCTTCGGCTCGACGACCCTCACGCGCCCGTGCGCGAACTCCTGGAGCGTGTGCGCGCGGAACCACTCGGTCAGCTCGGCCAGCTCCGCGTCCGTCAGCCCCGAATAAGCCTTGCCGACGTTGAGCAGCTCCGGGTCTTCTTCGGAGCGGCGCACGGCGAAGGTGTAGTCGGAGAGGAGGTTCCTGCGCTTCCCGTGGCCGACCTCGACCGACGTCACCACCACGTCGAGCGTCGCCAGCGCGCGCTTCAGCTTCAGCCACTCGCGCCCGCGCTTGCCCGGCTTGTACGACGAGCGCGGGTCTTTAATCATCAACCCCTCGTTGCCGCGCGCGCGCGCCGCGTCGAACTCGGCGTCGAGCCCCGACACGTCGCCCGCAAGCTTCGCGCCCGAGAGGCGCACGGCGGCCGCCGGCTCGTCCCTGACGAGTCCTTCGAGCGCGCGGCGCCGCGCGGCGAGCGGCTCGTCGGTCAGCACGCGCCCGCCGACGTAGAGCAGGTCGTAGGCGACGAAGGCGACGGGCACGCCCGCGAGCAGTTCTTCCGAGACGGTCTTGCGCCCCAGACGCTTTTGCAGTTCGAGGAAGGGCAGGACGGCGGCGCCGCGCACGGGGACGATCTCGCCGTCGAGCACGGCGTCCGATGGCAGCAGTTTCAAGGGCTCGACCAGCTCGGGGAAGCGGTGCGTCACCTCGTCGAGCGTGCGCGTGTAGAGCGCGACGCGCCCCGCCTGCACGTGCGCCTGGCCGCGTATGCCGTCGAACTTGTCCTCGACGTAGAACTCTTCGGGCATGGTGCGCGCCACGTCGGCGACCGACTCGGCGGCCGTGGCGAGCATGAACTTGATGGGGTGGAAGAGACGCATCGCGACGCCGGCCAGCTCGCCGCGGCGCGCGCGGACGGCCGTCTCGCCGATGTCACCCGAGAGCATGTTGACGCGCGCCACGTCCGCGAGCGGGCGCGAGAAGGCGCGCGCCAACGCGTCCTCGACGAGCCCCTCCTTGAGCCCGATGCGCAGGTCGCCGACGAGCAGCTTGACGAGGTACTTCGCCTCCGCGGGGGTCGCGGGCGCGAGCGCCGCGACCAGGAGGGCGCGCTTGTTCTTCGTCCCGCGCGTCTCGCTCAGGCGCTCGATGAGGGCCTGCGTGTCGGAGAGCGTGAGCGTGGGGCGGCCGGCGCCGGCGCCCTTCGTTTCGGCGAAAGCCTCGTAGGCCACGTCGCCGGAGTCGCCGAGCCTGACGTAGCGTGGGCGGAGGTTCTCGACGTCGAGCCCCGTCACCTCCGAGACGGCGTCGCGCAGCAGGCCGCCGCCGACGTTCGTCGTGCGCGCGTCGGAGAGCGGGAAGACGTGCCCGGCGAAGTAGCGCGCCGCGAGCGCGAGGTCCGGGTCTTCGAGCCCCGCGAAGTAGGCGCCGAGCAGCGCCGCCTTCTCCAGCTTCTTCGTCGTCGCGCCGACGGCGTCGGCCGCCTCGGCGAAGCCCTGCAGCGTCGCGCCGCCCGGCGCCCTGCCCGAACCGGGCCTTCCGGTTTTTGCCATTCCGTGACCTTCGAAGGGGACTCTTTCCGCCGCCGGGCACTTTCGGCGGCGCATAAAAATCGAGGAGGGGGCGCGCCGCGGCGCGCCCCCACCACTGGCTCGTCGGACGGGCCGGACTGCGGGCCTTAACCCCTGACGGGGCTGATGATGATGGGGGGCTGGTTCGGGCTGCCCGTGCCCTCATCGTCCTGCGAGAGGGCCCAGATGATGGCGCCGCCCACCTCGCCGACGAAGCCGACCACGCCCAGCCAGAACAGGCCGCCCTTGTCGTCATCGTCGTCGTCGTCGTTCTGCGTGTTCTGCGTGCCGACCGCCGCGCTCTCGCCGGCGTTGAGCACCTTCGTGGTCTTACCCGAGCGCAGCTCGACGCGACCCGCCTCGGCCTTGACCACCGTGTTGCCGCGGGTGACGTCCAGCGTGAAGACGGCCTCCGAGTCCTGCTCGGGCACCACCTGCACGTCCTTCGTCGTGAAGACGGCCGCGACGCCGCCGGGCTTCGAGACGGTCATCGCGCCGGCGGCGAGCGCGCCGCCGAGGCTCTGCTCGCCGAAGTCGAGCGTGCCGTCGGTCTGGGGCGCGAGCCGGACGCGCCCCGACGCGCCGAGGTTGACGACCGCGCTGGACTTCTTCGACGTGGTGAACCTGCTGCCCGGGAAGACCGTCTCCCCGGAGGCGGCCTCGGCCCCGTTGACCTGAACCTGACCGAAGGCGGTCACCTCGCCCAGCAGGCGGGCGCGCCCGCCGGCGGGAGCGCCGGGCGCGGCCATGACCTGCGAAGCGAGTAAGCAGAGTGTGAGACTAAGAGTGGCGGCGGTGCGGCCGCGGACGAAACTTCTCATAACGACCTCCCTCAGAAGCGTGCGCGGGGCTGAGTCCCGACGCTGTGATTCGAAAATTTACTACGGCCGGACACGCGACGAAAAATTGCGGGTGGGGGTTCCGCTCCCCGTCCTGGGTTTGTTCGGCCGCCTGTGGTTCGTCAGACTACTCCCGGCCATCCGCCCGTGTCAATGAATTTCACCCCGCGGCGCGCATCATGTCTGTCCGGACGCGCACAGCCTGGGCCGCGTCCGGCTCGCCGAAGATTTCCGGGTGGATGACTTTCAGCAGTATCTCCGCGCCCTCGACGACGCGGGGGCCGGGGCGGCTGAAGTAGCTCGTGGCGTCGAGCGCCCAGACGCGCCCTTCGCGCACGGCCGGCAGCTCGTGCCAGCCGCGCGGCAGGCGCGCCGCTTCGAGCGCGCGCAGCGTGTCCTCCTTGTAGTAGCCGCACGGCGCGAGCACGACGACCTCGGGCGCGTAATCCAGAATCTCCTCGGGCGTCGTCGTCCGCGACCTCCCGCCCGCGTCGCCGAAAGACGCGTCGCCGCCCGCGAACGCCACCTGCTCGGGCACCCAGTGGCCGGGCGCGAACGGCGGCTCAAGCCATTCGAGGACGAGCGTCCGCGGGCGCGTCTCGACCTCGGTGAGCAGGACGGCGAGCGCGTCGAGCTGCACGGTGAGGTCGCGGACGAGGGCGTCGGCCTCGGCGGCCGCGCCCGCCAGCTCGCCGACGGTGCGGACGTTGTCGAAGATGTCCCGGATGTTGTTCGGCTCCAGCGAGACGACGCGCGCGTCCGGCCCAAGGAGGCGCGCGGCCTGCCGGACGGTCTTGTAGCTGACGGCGCAGACCTCGCACAGCTCCTGCGTGATGACGAGGTCGGGTTCGAGTTCGGCCAGCAGCCGCTCGTCGAGGTCGTAGATGGAGCCGTGGCCGTCGAGCTGCGAGCGCACGGCGTGGTCTATCTCGGCGCTCGACATACTGCCGTGCGAGATGCGGCTCGCCGTGAGCACCGGCTTAGCCTTGACCGACGGCGGGAAGTCGCACTCGTGCGTGACGCCGACCAGCGCGTCTTCGAGCCCGAGCGCGCAGACGATCTCCGTCGCCGAAGGCAGTAGTGAAACTATGCGCGGCCGCTTCCCCATCGGCACCTTCCCCTACCCGGCATCCTGGCAGAACCGGCGCGAGGTTGGCGCACGCGCCGCGCCGCTGTCAAGGGGGCGGCCGCGGCCCGCTTTTGCGCGCGCGGGCGGAGGGGGTACAATCGTGGGGCGGTTCAAAGTTAAAAGCTCAAGGTTCGAAGTCGAAGACCCGGGTCTCCTACTTCGGACGCCGGGCCCGCGGCTTTGAGCCCCCGGCCTCGAACTTTGAACTCTGAACTTTTGAGCTTATGCAGCAGCAGAACGAGTTGCGTGTGGCGGGCGTCGTAGACCACGTCGCGGTCAGGACGGAGGACATGCACGGGGACGTGCGCGAGTACGAGCGGCTCGGCTTCCGCGTCGAGACGCTCTACGAAGACTGGGCCATGCTGCGCGACGCGCGCGGCTTCGGCGTGGCGCTGCTGCCCGCGGGCTCGAAGCACCCGCAGCACATCGCCGTCCGCGTCGAGACGCGCGAGGCGCTCGAAGAGGCCGCGCGCCGCGAGGGCCGCCCCGTCAAGGAGCACCGCGACCGCTCCGTCTCCTTCTACACGAAGGGCGCGGGCGGCCAGGCCCTCGAAGTCATCTACTACCCGCCGGAGTACAAGAGCGGCGGTAAGTGACAGGTGATAAGGGATAAGAAAGAAGGGCGCGCCTGTTTCCTCTTATCACCCGTCACCCATCGCTTATCACTCTTTGAGCCATGCACAGCCTCCTCTTCGTCTTCGAATTCCTGGGCACGACCGAGCTGCTGGTCATCGCGGTCGTCGCGCTGATACTGTTCGGGCCGCGCAAGCTGCCCGAGATCGGGCGCACGGTCGGCAAAGGGCTGGCCGAGTTCAGGCGCGCCTCCGACGACTTCAAACGCACCTGGGAGTACGAGGTCGAGGTGGAGAGCCGCAAGCCCGCGCTCGACGCGCCCGGAGGCGCCGCGGAGGCGGCGACGCACGAGGCGGCCGGCGCGGCGGCCGAGACGGCCCCGGCCCCGACGGTGGCGCGCGGCTCTTCGGACGCCGTAGATGTCGGCGGCGTCGCGGCGGCCGAATCTTCCGGCGGCGAGTCGTGGGGCGCGACGGGCGGCGTCGCGGACGCCCCGGCGGCGCGCGCCGCGGAGGACGAGGGCAAGGCTTCCTGAGCCGCGGCGGCGGCCCGGCACACACCGACGACACGGCCGCGGCCGAACGCGCGGCGCCAAGACTCACGAGATGGCTTCGACCCTTCTGGACACTGACGAGGACGGCGAGCCCGAGGGGCGGCAGCTTGGCGGGCAGATGTCGTTCCTCGAACATCTGGACGAGGTGCGGCGGCGGCTGATCCGCTCGTTCGCCTTCGTCTTCTGCGCGCTGCTGTTGTGCTGGTTCGTCTCCGACCGCATCTACAACTTCCTGGCCGTGCCGGTGCGGCGCGCGCTGGCCGAGGCGGCCGAGCAC
>DASVWB010000361.1:0-8166 GCA_036389815.1 Pyrinomonadaceae bacterium
ATGCACCTCTCGACCATCTCGCGCGTCGTCAACCGCAAGTACGCGCACACGCCGCAGGGCGTCATCGAGCTGCGCCGCTTCTTCACCGAGGGCATGCTGAACGAGGAGGGCGAGGAGGTCTCGACCCGCATCATCAAGCTCCGGATCAAGAAGCTCATCGAGGAGGAGGACTCGCACAACCCCATCACGGACGACCAGGTCGTCAAGATTCTGGCCAAGGAGGGCATCAAGCTGTCGCGCCGCACCGTCGCGAAGTACCGCGACCAGATGTCCATCCCCGGCTCGCGCGAGCGCAAGGCGGTGGTTTAGCGACGTGCGGCGGGCGACGGGTGATAAGAAAGAGACGGGGGCCGCGCCTCCTCTCGTCACCCGGCACCCGCCCCCCCCGCGGCTCGCCGCGGAAGGTTTTAGCAGTACACAAACAAGGAGAAGGCCGGCGCGCGCCGGGGCGGGAGCAAGCTGAGGCCCCCGTCCGCCCCGGGCGGCGCGCGGGCGGAAAGGTCAGGGTATGGATTTCGAGTACACGGGGCGGCACATCGACGTCACGCCGGCGCTGCGCGCGCACGTCGAGGAGCACTTCGGCAAGATCGAGAGCATGTTCGAGAACGCGACGACGGCGCGCGCCCACGTCGTCATCGACGTCGTCAAGAACCGCCACATCGCGGAGATTCTCTTCCACTGGCGCGAGCACACGCTCACGGCCAAGGACACCAACGCCGACATGTACCAGGCGCTGACGCGCTGCATCGACAAGATCGAGAAGCAGGCGCTCAAGCTCAAGAAGAAGATCATCGAGCGCCGCCAGGACGCCGTGCCGACTTCGGCCGTCGCCCCCGACACGTCGGCCGACGACGCGGCCGGTGGGGACGGGGCCGCGCCCGATAGCCCCGAGCGCAGGCAGCCGCGCATCATCGCCGCCCGCCGCTACAAGGTGAAGCCGATGACGGCCGAGGAGGCCGTGCTCTCGCTCGCCGAGGACGGCGACCAGTTCGTCGTCTTCCGCGACTCCGACACCGACCGCCTGAGCGTGCTCTACAGGCGCAAGGACGGCAACTACGGGCTCATCCAGCCCTGAACTTTCGAGAGGGACTTGAGGGGGCGGCCCGCGGCGCGGCGAAAGGTTCATCTGCCGGTCACGGCGGATTTATAATCGCCGCGCCGTTTTCTGCGAAGAGGCGCGACCCCCTTCGCGCCCGCGAGTGATGCCAAAATCTTCCGAGAGCGGCGAGAACCCAACGCTCACCATCGGCGCGTTCGTCTCGGGCGCGCCGGCCGGGCTGGGCCTGAGGATTCTCGCGGGGCACCGCGGCGCGGAAGCCCGCCTCCTCCGCACGCCGCGCATCCAGAAGCTGGGCCTCGCGCTCGCCGGCTTCCCGCACTACGTCCACGAGGGCCGCGTGCAGATCGTCGGGCAGAGCGAGATGCAGTTCCTCGGCCAGCTCTCGGCCGTCGAGCGGCGCGCGGCCGTCGCCCGCCTCGAACTCGAAAAAATCTCCTGCGTCCTCGTCACCAAGGGGCTCGACCCGCCGGCCGAGCTGGCGGAGGCTTGCGAGGCCGCCGGCCTCCCGCTCATCGGCACCCCGCTCGTCAGCTCCACGGCCATCACCGGCGTCACCGAGTACCTGGAAGAGGCGCTCGCGCCGTGCGTCTCGCGCCACGGCGTGCTCCTCGACCTCTACGGCCTCGGCGTCCTGATCGAGGGGAAGTCGGGCGTCGGCAAGTCCGAGTGCGCGCTCGACCTCATCATGCGCGGCCACCAGTTGGTGGCGGACGACCTCGTCGAGATACGGCGGCGCCGCCCCGGCCAGCTCGTCGGCTACGCGCCCGACCTGCTGCGCGAGCACATGGAGATTCGCGGCCTCGGCATCCTCAACATCCGCGAGCTGTTCGGCGTCTCGGCCGTCAGCGGGCCGAAGCAGATCGGCCTCGACATCCGCCTGGAGCGCTGGGAGGAGGCGGCCGAGGTCGACCGGCTCGGGCTGGAGCCGCGCACGCTCGACATCCTCGGCGCGGCCGTGCCCTACTTCGTGCTGCCCGTCAGCCCGGGCCGCAACCTCGCGACGCTCGTCGAGACGGCCGTGCGCGTACACCTCCTGCGCCTGCGCGGCTACAACGCCGCGCGGAGTTTCGTCGAGCGCCACGCCGAGGCGCTGGGCGGCGCCGCCGCGGGCGTGCCGGAGGGGGGCGGCCGGCGCGAGCGATGAAGGGGAAGGGGCAGGCGGCCGCGGAGGGCCGGTCGAACGGGGCGGGCGCGGCCGGCTCGCCCGACGTGGTCATCATCACGGGACTCAGCGGCTCGGGGATGTCGTCGGCGACCAACGCCTTCGAGGACCTCGGCTACTTCTGCGTTGACAACCTGCCGCTCATGCTCCTGCCGACCTTCGCGCGGCTCGTCCAGCCCGAAGACCACAACCGCCCGCACATCGAGCGCGCCGCGCTCGTCATAGACATCCGCGAGGGCACGTTCCTCCGCGAGTTCCCCGAGCGCCTGAAGGGCCTGCGCGCGTCGGGGCTGCGCGTCTTCGTGCTCTTCCTCGAAGCGTCGGACGAGGCGCTCGTCCGGCGCTTCAGCGAGACGCGGCGGCCGCACCCCTTCGAGGCCGGCGTCGGCGTGCTCGAATCCATCCGCCGCGAGCGCGCCGCGATGGCCGGCATCCGGCAGCTCGCCGACCAGGTCATCGACACCTCGGAGCACACCGTCCACACGCTGCGCCGCCTCCTCATCGAGCGCTTCGGCGGCGAGCGCGGCGGCGCGCAGATGCGCGTGCAGGTCTACAGCTTCGGCTACAAGCACGGCAGCCCGCACGACGTCGACCTGCTCTTCGACGTGCGCCACCTGCCGAACCCGCACTTCGTGCCCGAGCTGCGCGACCTCTCGGGGCACGACCCGCGCGTCGTGCGCTACCTGCGCGCCAGCGACGAGGTGCGCGAGACGCTGCGGCGCTTCACCGAGCTGATCGACTACCTGCTCCCGCTCTACCGCCGGGAGGGGAAGTCCTACGTCACCATCGGCATCGGCTGCACGGGCGGCCGGCACCGCTCGGTGATGGCGGCCAACGCCGTCGCGCGCCACCTCCGCCGCGCCGGCTACGAGGCGGCGGCCGTCCACCGCGACGTGGCGAAGACGAAGAAGAGGAAGCCGGGCCGCGAACGGAGCCGAACCGATGCCTAACAGAGAGAGGGAGGCCGGCCGCCGCGTGGCCGGCGTCATCGTGTCGCACGGGCAGGTGGCCAACGAGCTGCTCTCGGCGGCCGAGACCATCATCGGGCCCGTCCGGCACATCACGGCCGTCTCCATCGGCTGGCACGACGACGTGGAGGCCGCCAAGAACGAGATACGCCGCGCCGTCGAGCGCGTCGCCGAGGGCGGCGGCGTGCTCCTGATGACCGACATGTTCGGCGGCACGCCGACCAACATCGCCTCGATGTTCCTCCAGCGCGGCGAGGTCGAGGTGGTGACGGGCGTCAACCTGCCGATGGTCATCAAGCTGGCGAGCCAGTCGGAGGGCGTCGGGCTCGAAGAGGTCGCGCGGCTCGTGCGCGACCAGGGGCGGCAGGGCATCTACCTCGCGGGCGAGCTGCTCGACGGGGGGCGCAAGGGCTGAGAGTTTTTTCGGGGGGGAGCGACTTGGTCGAGAGCCGCGTCCGCATCGTGAACCGGCTGGGGCTGCACGCGCGCGCGGCCGCGAAGCTGGTGCGCGCGGCCGGCGCGTTCAGCTCGACGCTCCGGCTTGAGCGCGCCGACCGCGGCGCGGTGGCCGACGCCAAGTCCATCCTGAGCGTGCTGATGCTGGCGGCCGCGCGCGGCACGGAGCTGCTCATCACGGCCGAGGGGCCGGACGAGCGGGCGGCGCTCGACGCCCTTTGCCGGCTCGTCGGCAGCGGCTTCGGGGAAGAGGAAGAGTGAGCAGGCGGAGGCACAAGGCCGAGCGGCGCTGGCGCGGGGTGGCCGTCTCGGACGGCGCGGCCTCGGGGCGCGTGCTGCGCATACACTCCGGCGGCCGGCACAGCATCTACCGCGTCTCGCTCGAAGGCGCGGAGCTGGAGCGCGAGGTGCGCCGCTACCGCGCCGCCGTCCGGCTCGCGCGCCGCCAACTGCTCGTGCTCAAGAAGCGCGCCGCCCGCACGCTCGGCGAGGAGCACGCCTACATCTTCGACGCGCACCTCCTCATGCTCGAAGACCGCAAGCTCAACGAGGACGTGGAGGCCGTCATCCGCGGCGAGGGCGTGGGCAGCGAGTGGGCCGTCAAGGTCGTCACCGACCGCCTGCTCGCCGTCTACGAGGAGATCAAGGACGACTACCTGCGCGAGCGCAGCTCCGACATCGAGGACGTGACGCGCCGCCTCCTCGTCGCCCTCTCCGGCGAGAGCACGGGCGGCCGCAGGCTCACGGAGGACGCCGTCGTCGTCGCCGAGGAGCTGATGCCCTCGACGCTCGCCGAGATGGACTTCACGCACGTCAGGGCGGTCGCCACGGACGTGGGCGGCTGGACTTCGCACACGGCCATCATCGCGCGCGGGCTGGGCATCCCGGCCGTCGTCGGCCTGCGCGACTTCTACCGCGCGGCGCGCACGGGCGACTCGGCCGTGATAGACGCCGGGAGCGGCGAGGTCATTCTCCACCCGACGGCCGGCACGCTCGAACGCTTCGGCGCGGCGCGGCGCGCGGCGCGCGAGGTGGCCGACGCGCGCCCGCAGCCCGCCGCCGAAGACCTGCGCGCGCCGCTGCGGACGCGCGACGGCGTCGAGGTGACCTTGCGCGCCAACGTCGAGCTGCCCGTCGAGTACGAGTGGGTGAACCGCTACGGCGCGCGCGGCATCGGCCTCTTCCGCTCGGAGTTCCTGCTCTCGCACGGGGGCGCGATGCCGGGCGAGGAGGGGCAGCGCGCGGCCTACGAGGAGCTGGCGCGCGTGGCGGGCGACGAGGGCGTGACCGTCCGCCTCTTCGACCTCGGCGGCGACAAGCTGCCCGCCCTGCGCTCGGACGCGGGCGAGGAGCGCAACCCGGCGCTCGGGCTGCGCGCGATACGCTTCTGCCTCAGCCGGCCCGAGCTTCTGCGGACGCAGGCCCGCGCGGTGCTGCGCGCGGCGGCGCGCGGCCGCGTGGACGTGGTCATCCCGATGGTCTCCGACCTGTCGGACGTGCGGCGCACGCGCGCCGTCTTCGAGGAGGAGCGCGACCGTCTGGGGGCGCAGGGCGTCGACGCGGGCCGGGTGCGCTTCGGCGCGATGATAGAGGTGCCGTCGGCCGTGCTCGTCGCCGAGAGGCTCGCGCGCGAGGTGGACTTCTTCAGCCTCGGCACGAACGACCTCGTGCAGTACACGCTCGCCGTAGACCGCGGCAACGACGAGGTGGCCGGCTGGTTCCGCTCGCTCCACCCGGCCGTGCTCCTTTCGGTGCGGCGCGCGCTCGACGCGGCGCGGGCGGGCGGCATCCCCGCGGTCGTCTGCGGCGAGATGGCCGCCTCGCCCGCCTACGCGGCCGTCCTGCTCGGCCTCGGGGCGCGCGAGCTGAGCATGGCGCCGCCCTCCATCCCGCGCGTGCGCCGCACCATCGCGGGGCTCGAACAGGCGGAGGCGGCCGAGATAGCCGGGGCGTGTCTGGAGTGCGGCGACGCCGACGAGGTCGAGGAACTCGTGCGCGTGAGGCTCGGCGGGCGCTGGCCGAATCTTTTTCCGCCCGAAATCTTGCCACCCCCGAAAAGCAGAGGTTAGAATCGAACCCCGGGGCGGGGCCCTGCGCGCGCCCCGAAAACCCGCGTCTTTGACCGTCACACGCGCCTCCACCCGACGCACGGCCCCGGCCGCCCGCAAGAGCAGAACAAGAATGGGACAGAGCAAAAGGCGTCCGGTGGTGTAGACTCTTTGAGAACGGCGCGCGTTTAGTCGTTTATATCTCACGCGGGCCGCGCGCGAGGTTCACTGCCCCGAACCGAGCCGGCGCGCCGCGCGAAGAACAGAGGGGAAGATTTAAATCGTCCGCGCCAGGCGGCGGCCATGCCCGGCGGCCGCGGCGGACAGTGCAAGGAAGAGTGCCCGTATGAAGAGGTTCTTTTACTCCGCAGCCCTCGCGCTCGTCTTCTGCGCGGGGGGCGCCCGCGCCGCGCTCCCGCAGGCGGGGAGCGTGCGCGTCGGCCCCGCCGCGGACGACGCGGCCGCCGGCGCCGCGCCCGCGCCGACACCGAAAAGGGACGAGAAGAAGGCCGACGCCCGCCCGAAGCCGGACGCGAAGAGGCCGGAGCCCTCCGCGCTCTCCGACTCGGCGGCCAACGCGCTCGCGCCCAAAACCTCCGGCGAGCCGAAGAGCACCAGCGACGCGCCGGCCAAATCGGGCGCGGAGTCTAACGTCCCCGTCGGCGCGCCGGTCAAGACGGCCGCCGGCGCCGAGCGCGCGAGCGAGTCGGGCAAGCCGCCCGCGGCGCCCGTCGCGCAGACTCAGAACAACGCCGCCCCCACGACCTCCGCGCCCGCCGCGAATCCCCCGGCCCCCGCCCCCGCGCCCGCCCCCGCGGCAGTCTCGCCCGCCGACGTCTACCGCATCGGCGTCGGCGAC
Organism: Pyrinomonadaceae bacterium; assembly: GCA_036389815.1. Taxonomy (GTDB): domain Bacteria; phylum Acidobacteriota; class Blastocatellia; order Pyrinomonadales; family Pyrinomonadaceae; genus QHXN01. Next base: position 6,554 of record DASVWB010000361.1, read on the forward strand.
GTGCTCGACATCAGGCTGCTCAACAGTCAGGACCCGCGGCAGTCCACGCTCTACACGGTCGTCGCCGGCGGCGTGCTCGACTACCCGCTGCTCAAAGACCCGCTCACCGTCGCCGGGATGACGACCGACGAGCTTGCGGCCCAACTCGTCGCGGAGTTCCGCCACCGCCGGATTCTGGACAAGCCGCAGGTGCGCGTCGGCGTGCGCGAGTACGCGAGCCACGCCGTCCTCGTCAGCGGGCTGGTCAGCGACCCGGGCACGAAGATTCTCAGGCGCGAGGCCATCCCGCTCTACGTCGTCGTCGCCGAGGCGCAGCCGAAGCCCGAGGCCGGCCGCGCCGTCATCGTCTCGCACTCGACGGGCAAGGTCACGAACGTCGACCTCAACGACGCGGCCGGCCTCAACACGCTCGTCATGACGGGCGACGTGGTGACGCTGACGGTGAGGCCGCCCGAGTTCTTCTACGTCGGCGGCGAGATAGGCTCGCCCGGGCAGAAGGACTTTCACACGGGGCTCACGCTGACGCAGGCGCTCCTCGCCTCGGGCGGCGTGACGAAGGCCGCCGGCGAGCGCGTGCGCGTCTCGCGCCAGGGGCCGGACGGCCGGCTGGTCCCGACCGAGTACAACCTGCGCGAGATAGAGAACGGCTTCGCGCCCGACCCGCAACTCCAGGCCGGCGACCGCGTCGAGGTCTTCGCCGCGGCCGCGAAGCGCAAGTAAGGCGCGGCGGCCGGAGCCCGGAAGCGGTAAAGTCGGGAAGCAACTCTCCCGCCGCCCGCGAGCGCCTTGTCCGCCGCACCCGCGACGCTGTATCATCCACGGCGGCCGGACACAAAGTTTCACACACGCGCGCGAAGCCCGCGCTTCTCCGGGCCTGCGGCGCGCCGTTTCGGATGATTCTTAAAGACTCGCACCTGCCCGTCGGAGGAACAAAATTTTGAGCAAGTGGAACCGTATCGGCGCGGCCGTGCTCGCCGCCGCGCTCATCCTCTCCCCCCTTGCCGGCGCCCCCACGTCGGCCGCGGCCCTGCGCGCCCCCCGCCAGGACGACGCGCCCTCACAGGCCGAACAGGAGACCTTCAACCGCGGCCGCGCGCTCTTCGCCAAGGGGCAGTACGAGCAGGCCGCCACCATCTTCCGCGACTTCCTGAAGGGTCATCCCGACAGCTTCATCGCCGACCTGATGCTGCTCTGGCTCGGCCGCTCCTACATCGAGCTGGGCCGCTTCCCCGAGGCCGAGCAGGTCGCGCAGCGCCTGCGCACGATGAAGGACACGCCCTTCACGGACATCTTCGAGACCGAGCTTCAGACGGCGAGGACCGAGGCCGCCAGCCGCCCGGCCGCCCCGGCCGCCACGCCCACGCCGCGCGCGACCGCGACGCCCGCGACGGCCGTCGCCCGCGCCACGCCGACGCCCGTGCCGCCGCGCCCGCGCGCCACCCCGCGCCCGACGCCCGTCGAGGTCGCCAACGCGAACACAGCCCCGCGCCTGCCCGAGATGGCCGTCCGCGGTTCGGGCGACGCCGAGCGCCCGCGCACCCTGAACAACCGCCGCGGGGGCCGCCGCGGGGCGCCCGACAACGCCGCCGCGCGCAACACCGCGCAGCCGGCCG
>DASVWB010000362.1:0-13849 GCA_036389815.1 Pyrinomonadaceae bacterium
TTGGCGAACGGCCGCGCAAGCCCCCCGGCGCGTGTGCTCTCGGCGCGCCTCGTGTAATAATGGGCGGCCGCACGCGCCGGTCCCCCGGCCGCCGAAGCGCGCGGCGCCGCACGCGCGCCGACTCCCGAAGACAACCGAAGAACTGCGCGGGCCGCCCCGCGGGCGAACCCGCTGAACCGGAGACTCCAATGCCAAGAACAGTCAAATGCGGACTCATCCAGGCGACCAACGCCGCGCCCACCGACGCCCCCATCGAAGAGATCAAGCGCCTCAACGTCGAGAAGCACCTTAAGCTCATCGAAGACGCCGCCCGGCAGGGCGTGCAGATACTCTGCATGCAGGAGGTCTTCACCACCCCCTACTTCTGCGCCGAGCAGCAGACGCGCTGGTACGAGGCCGTCGAGCGCATCCCCGACGGCCCCACCGTCAGGCTCATGCAGGAGGTGGCGAAGCGGCACGGGATGGTCATCATCGTGCCCATCTACGAGGAGGAGATCGTCGGCGTCTACTACAACACGGCGGCCGTCATCGACGCCGACGGCCGCTACCTCGGCAAGTACCGCAAGAACCACATCCCGCACGTCAACCCCGGCTTCTGGGAGAAGTTCTACTTCCGCCCGGGCAACCTGGGCTACCCGTGCTTCGACACGGCCTACGCGCGCGTCGGCGTCTACATCTGCTACGACCGCCACTTCCCCGAGGGCGCGCGGGCGCTCGGCCTGAACGGCGCGGAGATAGTCTTCAACCCTTCGGCCACGGTCGCCGGCCTGTCCGAATACCTCTGGAAGCTCGAACAGCCCGCCCACGCCGTCGCCAACGGCTACTTCGTCGGCGCCATCAACCGCGTCGGCCACGAGCAGCCGTGGGACATCGGCGAGTTCTACGGGCAGAGCTACTTCTGCGACCCGCGCGGCCAGATCGTCGCCGAGGCCCCGCGCGACCGCGACGCCCTCGTCGTCGCCGACCTCGACCTCGACAAGATTCGCGAAGTCCGCAACACCTGGCAGTTCTTCCGCGACCGCCGCCCCGACACCTACCAGTCGCTCGTCGCCGACTGACGGACGCGGTTTAAAGCTATGTCCGTCCGGAACAAGCAAGAGGTTTTCGCCCTGCTGGCCGAGAACGAGTCGCAACTGCGCCGGCTCGGGGTCAGGCGCTGCGGGCTGTTCGGCTCCTTCGCACGCGGCGAGCAGGACGAACGGAGCGACGTGGACATCCTCGTCGAGTTCGAGGAGGGGCAAAAGACCTTCGACAACTTCATGGCGGTCGCCTTCTTCCTCGAAGACCTCTTCGGGAGGAAGGTAGACCTGCTCACGCCCGAGTCGCTGAGCCCCTACATCGGCCCGCACATCCTTCGCGAAGTAGAGTATGAGACGGTCGGCGCGTGAATACTTACTGCACATACGCGACGAGGCCGAGTTCCTGCTGCGGACGAGCGCCGGCCTCGACAGAGAGTCATTGCTCCGCGACGAGACGCTCAAGCGGGCGTTCGTGCGGAGCGTCGAGATAATCGGCGAGGCCGTGAAGAACGTCCCCGACCGGGTTAGAAATAAGTATCCACACGTCGAGTGGCGGGCCATCGCCGGGATGCGGGACAAGCTCATCCACGACTACGTGACGGTTGATTACGACATTGTCTGGGACGTAGTCGCGGACAAAGTTCCGGCGCTCATGCGGGAAGTAGAACAAATCCTGACTGACGAAGACCTGTAACTCCAGAGCCACCATGCCAGACACTTTTTCCCCAACGCTGCCGCACGACGAGATCGAGCGGAACTTCCGCGAGATCGCGCCGCCGCTGACGGACGCCGAGGCGCTGTTCGAGGCGCACCGCTGCGTCTACTGCTACGACGCACCGTGCACGCGCGCCTGCCCGACGCACATCGACGTGCCCGCCTTCATCAAGAAGATCGCGTCGGGTAACCTCGTGGGCTCCGCCCGCGTCATCTTCGACGCCAACCCCGTCGGCGCCACCTGCGCGCGCGTCTGCCCCGTCGAGGTCTTGTGCGAGGGCGCGTGCGTCGAGAACACGCTGATGCAGCGCCCCATCGAGATCGGCCGCCTCCAGCGCTACGCCACCGACTTCGCGCTCGCGCGCGGGCGCGAGGTGCTGAAGGCCGGCGCGACGAACGGCAAGTCGGTCGGCGTCGTCGGCTCCGGCCCCGCGGGGCTCTCCTGCGCGACCTACCTCGCGCGCCTCGGCTACGACGTGACGGTCTACGAGCGCAAAGAGCTGCCCGGCGGCCTCGACACCTACGGCATGGCCGAGTACAAGATGACGCAGCGCGTCTCGACCGAGGAGGCGCGGCAGGTCGAGCGGCTCGGCGTCAAGTTCCGCCTCTCGACGGAGGTCGGCCGCGACGTTTCAATCGCGGAACTGGAGGAGGCGCACGACGGCGTCTTCCTCGCCGTCGGCCTCGGCGAGACCGGGCGGCTGAACATCCCGGGCGAGAGCCTTGAGGGCGTCTACGACGCGCTCTACGTCATCGAGCGCATCAAGTCGCGGCGCTGGGAGACCGTCCCCGTCGGCCGCACGGTCGCCGTCGTCGGCGCGGGCAACACCGCCATCGACGCCGTGACGCAGGCGCGCCGCCTCGGCGCCGAGCGCGTGCTGCTCGTCTACCGCCGCGGCCCCGAGGAGATGCCCGCCTACGAGTACGAGTACGCGCTCGCCAAGCAGGACGCCGTCGAATTCCTCTGGCACGCCGCCCCCGCCGAGATACTCCCGGACGAGTCGGGCGGGCGCGTCGCCGGGCTGCGCTGCCTGCGCACGGAGCCCGGCGAGCCAGACGCCTCGGGCCGCCGCTCCGTCAGGCCCGTCGAGGGCTCGGACTTCGTCGTGCCCGCGGACACGGTCATCAAGGCGACGGGGCAGCAGAAGATGCGCGAGTTCTTCTCCGGCATCCCCGGCGTCGAGGTGGACAAGTCGGGGCGCGTCGTCGTAGACCCGGAGACGATGCGCACCGGCAACCCGAAGTTCTTCGCCGGCGGCGACTGCGTCAACGGCGGGCGCGAGGCCGTGGACGCCGCGCAGATGGGCAAGCTCGCCGCGCAGGGCGTGCACCTCGCGCTCACGGGCGAGCGCGTCGAGTTCGCAGGCGCGCGCCTGCCCCTGCTCGAAGAGACGCAGGACGTTCACGCACACTGAGCGCGCCGCGCGGCGGCGGGCGGAAGGCTTTCCGAGGGACGAAACATGGCTGACTTGAGTGTGGACTTCGCGGGCATCAAATCGCCCAACCCCTTCTGGCTGGCGTCGGCCCCGCCGACGAACATGGGCTCGATGGTCGAGCGCGCCTTCGACGCCGGCTGGGGCGGCGCCGTCTGGAAGACCCTGGGCGAGCCCATCCGCAACGTCTGCTCGCGGCTGGCCTCCGTCGACCTGGGGCCCCAGCGCATGATGGGGCTCAACAACATCGAACTCATCACGGACCGCCCGCTCGAAGTCAACCTGCGCGAGATACGCGAGGTCAAGCGCAAGTACCCGAAGCACGCGCTCGTCGTCTCGCTGATGGTCGAGTCTCGCAGGGAAGCCTGGCACGAGATCGTCAAGCGCGCCGAGGACACGGGCTGCGACGGCTTCGAGCTGAACTTCGGCTGCCCGCACGGGATGAGCGAGCGCGGCATGGGCTCGGCCATGGGGCAGGTGCCCGAGTACACCTCGATGGTGACGGAGTGGGTGAAGGAGGCCGCGACGCTCCCCGTCATCGTCAAGCTCACGCCGAACGTGACGAACATCGTGCCGCCCGCGCGCGCGGCCGTCCGCGGCGGGGCCGACGCCGTCTCGCTCATCAACACCATCAACTCCGTGATGGGCGTCAACCTCGACACGCTCGTCCCGCACCCGAACGTCGGCGGCCGGGCCGCGCACGGCGGCTACTGCGGCCCCGCCGTCAAGCCCATCGCGCTCAACATGGTCTCGGAACTCGCGCGCGACCCCGAGGTGGCTGTGCCCATCTCGGGCATCGGCGGCATCTCGACGTGGCGCGACGCGGCGGAGTTTCTCGCGCTCGGGGCCTCGACCGTGCAGGTCTGCACGGCCGTCATGCACTACGGCTACCGCATCGTCGAGGACATGATCGACGGCCTCTCGAACTACCTCGACGAGAAGGGCTTCGGCACGGTGAACGAGCTGGTCGGCGCGAGCGTGCCGCGCGTGACCGACTGGGGCAACCTCGACCTCAACTACAAGACCGTCGCGCGCATCGACCACGCGAAGTGCATCCAGTGCAACCTCTGCCACGTCGCCTGCGAGGACGGCGCGCACCAGTGCATCCCGCTCGTCCAAATGAACGGCACCCGCTACCCCGTCGTGGACGAGCACGAGTGCGTCGGCTGCAACCTCTGCTACCTCGTCTGCCCCGTCCCCGGCTGCATCTCGATGGTCAGGCTCGACGACGGCTCTCAGCCCCTCACCTGGCGCGAGCTGTCCGCGCGCCCGCCCGAGACGATGACGGCCGACTGAGCACGAACGGCGCGGAAGAACTACAACACGGCGACGAGGGGGCGCGGCCGGGACTTTCCGGGCCGCGCCCCCTCGTTTATTTCCGGCGCGTCAGGCGAGCGGCCCGCCGGGGGCGCAGAGCAGTGTTTCGAGGCGCTGCGAGTGGATGCCGTAGAAGTCTTTGAGGGCGCGGTAGTCGGCGAGCGCGGCGGTGGGGTCGTGCGCGCCCGTGCGGCGGACGGCGGCTATCATGGTGTTCTTGCGCGTGTGCTCGGCGGAGACGAACTCGAAGACCTTCACCCCGTACCCGGAGGCTTCGAGCAGGAGCGCGCGCAGCGAGTCCGTGACCGACTCGGCCTCGCGTTCGAGCAGGTGGCCGTGGCGCAGGACGCCGCGCAGCGCCGCGGGCGCGCGCATCTGCGGCCGCACCTCCTTGTGGCAGCAAGGCGCGGTGACGATGACGGAGGCGCCGGCCGCGACGCCCCTGTAGATGGCGTCGTCGGTCGCCGTGTCGCAGGCGTGGAGCGCGATGAGGAAGTCGGCGTCGGGGACTTCCGCCCCCTGTATGAAGCCGGCGCGGAAGCTCAGGCGCTCGAAGCCCGCGGCGCGCGCCACCCCGTTGCAGAAGTCCGCGAGCCCGGCGCGCGCCTCGACGCCCGTGACAGAAGCCCTCACCCCGAGCGCGTTGTTGAAGTAGTCGTAGACGGCGAAGGTCAGGTAGCCCTTGCCCGAGCCGGCGTCCACGACCGAGAACTCTCCCCTGCCCGCGAGCGGCGACGAGGCGTGGAGCGCGCCGACCGTCTCGACGAACCTGTTAATCTGCCGCAGCTTGTCGCCCATCGCGGGGCGCACCTCGCCGCGCTCGTCCGTCACGCCGAGGGCGCGCAGGTAGACGCTGCCCTTCACGTCTATCGCGCGCCGCTTCGGCCGGTCGTGCCCCGCGCCGGGCGCCTCGGCGAAGGTCGGCCGCTCCCTGAAGAGTCGCGCCTCGCCCCTGCGGCTGACTTCGAGCCGCAGGTCCCCCGAGGTGGTGAAGAGGTGCGCGCTCGCGAAGCCGGACGCGAAGAGCCGGCGCGCGAGTTCGGCGCCCTCCTCGTGGGTGTGGTTGTCGGTCACGTCGCGCGTCCTGTAGCGTCGGAGGAAGGAGAGGCGCGCGCCGCCCTTGAGCGTGACGGGGCGGGCGTAGACGTTCTTCAGCCCCTCTTCGGCGCCGCGGTACTTCGCGAGCGTGAGCCTGACGAAGCTGCCGCCGGCCAGGCTCTGGTCCAGCGCGGCGAAGAAACTCTCGCGGTCGGCGTCTGCCATGCTGGGATTTTAAAACAGGCGGGGCGCGCGGCCGAGCCCGCGGCGTAGGCGGTAGGCGGTAGGCAGTAGATAGTAGACAGTAGACAGTAGACAGTAGACAGTAGAAAAGAGAGGGCGGCCCGGTTTCAACTCAGCGGCCGCCTTCTTTTAACCTACTGTCTACTGTCTACTGTCTACTGTCTACTTCCTACCTGTCCAAGCTCCGACATGAGTGCGGGGATTTCGGCGGGCAGTTCGCGCGCGAGGAAGCCGAGGGGCCCGACGCGTCGGGCGAGGCGCTCGCCGGCGAGCGCGTGCAGGTGGACGCCCCAGGCCGCGGCGTGGAACGGCTCGGCGCCGCGCGCGACGAGGCCGGAGATGACGCCCGCCAGCACGTCGCCCGAGCCCGAGGTGGCGAGCCCGACGCTGCCGGCGCGGTTGACGAACGCCCCGCCCCCGGGCGCGACGACGTAGGTCTCGCGCCCCTTGAGCACGACGACCGAGCGGAGGTCTGCGGCGGCGCGGCGCGCGGCCTCCAACCTTCGCCCGCCCGCGGTCAGGTCTTGGCCGTAAATCTCCTCCAACTCGTCGGCGTTCGGCGTGACGACGGCGCGGCCGCCGAGCGCGTGGAGGAGCCTCCCGCCGCCCGTCAGGCACGCGACCGCCCCCGCGTCGAGCACCACCGGCACCTCGCCGCACATCCCGAGCAGCGCGCCCGCGAAGCGCGCGACCGACTCGTCCTCGATCATCCCCGGCCCGACGCAGACGCACTGCGCCTTGCCCAGATGCTCTTCGAGCTTCGCGGACGCCGCCTTCGAGAACTTCCCCGCGCGCGTCTCGGGCAGGGCGAAGACGCGCGCCTCGGGGAGCGCCGCCGCGACGAGCGCCGAGTTCGACTCGCCGGTCGCCACCTGCAACTTGCCCGCGCCCGCGCGCAGCGCGGCCGTCCCCGCGAGCACGACCGCGCCCGGCGTCTCGCGCCCGCCGCCGACGACGAGCACGCGCCCGCGCTCCTCCTTGTCGCCGCCCTCGTCGGGCATGGGCAGCGGGATGCGCCGCAGGACTTCGGGCGTGATGAGGGTCGGCTCTCTCTTCATCGGGTCGGCGCGGGCTCGCCGCTGACGCCGGGGGCGGGGATTTCGTTGTTGCGCCTCGCCGCCCACTCGGTCAAGGTCGTGAGCAGGGACGGGGCGAGCGCCGACTCGCTCTCGCGCCCCTTGGCGCTCGCGCGGCCGATGCCGCCGGGGCCGGGGAGCAGGCGGTTGACGGCGGCGAGCAGGTCGGCCGTCGCCTCGGGGAAGAGCGTGCGGAACTTGACGGCCGCCTGCGCCTGCGTCGTGATGACCAGCTCGGCGCGTCCGCGCCTGCACGCGCGTATGATCTGCGCGGCGGCGCGCTCGGCGCCGATGGACGTGACGGGGAGAGAGTCGCTGACGGCGAACCAGGCGTACTCGGCGCGGTGCCGCCCCTTGAAGTCGGCGTTGCGCGGGCTGCCCGTCCGCATCAGCCCGGGGAAGACGGACGTGACGACGACGCCGTCCTTCGCCAGCTCCGCCCGCAGGCCGTCGGAGAGCCCCGCGAGCGCGAACTTGCTCGCGCTGTAGGGGACGAGGTGCGGGACGGAGATTTTCCCGCCGATGGAGGAGACGTTGACTATCCTGCCTTCGCGCCGCGCGCGCATCTGCGGCAGCACGGCGAGCGTCGTGTAGAGCGGCCCCCAGAAGTGGACGGCCATCGCCCGCTCGAAGTCTTCGAGCGTCATCGTCTCCAGCGGCCCGACCTGTATCACGCCCGCGTTGTTCACCAGCACGTCCACGCGGCCGAAGTGTCGCGTGACGACCTCGACCAGCTCCCTCACCTGCGCTCGGTCGGTCACGTCGCAGGGGAAGGCGAAGGCGTTCGCGCCGCGCGCGGCGAGGTCGGCGCGGGCGCGCTCCAGCTCCCGCGGGTCGCGCGCGCAGACGGCGACGTTCGCACCCTCGGCGGCGAACCCGCGCGCGAGCACGAGCCCGAGCCCCCGCGAGCCGCCCGTCACGAGCACGGTCTTGCCCGCGAGGTCGTACTCGCTCAACCGTTCGTAGACGAAGCGCGCGGCGAGCAGCGCGCCCGCCCCGGCCGCCGCGAGCTTGAGCGTGTCCTTCCAGCCTTCGTTCATCGAAGCCCCCTTATCAATCAGGTCAGAACCACCCGCGGTAGCGTGTGGCCCGTCGAGACACGTTTCTAACAAGTCGCGCCGGCCCACACGCTACCGCGGGTGGTTCTGACCGCTATTATGCCTTCGCGAACTCCGCCACGACCGGCGTGTGGTCTGACGGCCGCTCCCAGCCGCGCGGCTCGCGGTCTATCCACGAGCGCTTGCAGCGCCCGGCCAGCGGCTCCGAGACCCAGACGTGGTCGATGCGCAGGCCCGTGTTGCGGCGGAAGGAGCCCTGCCGGTAGTCCCACCACGAGAAGTGTCCGCCGCCCGGGTTGTGCAGGCGGAAGGCGTCCGCGAAGCCCCACCCGCGCACGTGCTCGATGGCCTCGCGCTCGGGCTTGCTGAAAAGTATGCGGCCGCGCCAGAGGCCGGGGTCGTGCACGTCGATGTCTTCGGGGGCGACGTTGAAGTCGCCGCAGATGAGAACGTCGTCGTCGGCCCAGTATTCTTCGTCGAGGTGCGCGCGCAGGCGCCCGAGCCATTCGAGCTTGAACTTGTACTTGTCGGTCCCGACCGACTGCCCGTTGGGCACGTAGACGTTGACGACCTTCACGCCGCCGACGGTCGCCGCGATGACGCGCGCCTGCGCGCCCTCCTCGTCGCCCGCCATGCCGCGCCGCACGTCCTCCGGCTCGCGGCGCGCGAGAATCGCCACGCCGTTGTAGGTCTGCTGCCCGTTGACGGCCGAGTGGTAGCCCGCCTCCCTGAACTCCGCCGCGGGGAAGCGCTCCTCCGTGCACTTCACCTCCTGCAGGCAGAGCACGTCGGGGCGCGCCGATTCGAGCCAGCGGAGCACCAGCGGCAGGCGCGCCAGCACCGAGTTCACGTTCCAGGTTGCGATAATCACCGTGCGCGTATCATAAAACATTTCGGCGGCTGAGTTGTAGGGGCTCCGGGCCGCGCGTGTTATAAATTCGGGAAAGACGCTTATGATTCCGGATGACGAAGTGACGGGCCGTGAGGGCGACGCCGCGGGGCGCATCCTGATAGTCGAGGACGACGAGACGCGCTGCGCGTGGTTCCGCGAGCGGCTGGGCGCGGGCAGGCTTGACGTGACGTGCGACGTGCCGACGGCCGTGCGCTGGCTCTCCGAGCGCGACTACAGCGCCGTGCTCTTAGACCACGACCTCGCCGAGGAGCACTACTTCACGAACGAGCCCGACGACGAGCGCACCGGCTACGCCGTCGCCCGCTGGCTCGCCGAAAACCCCACGCGCCAGCGCGACGCCACCATCCTCGTCCACTCGCTCAACTACCCCGGCGCCCAACGCATGCTCGCCGTCCTGCGCGCCGCCGGCCGCGACGCCGAACACGTCCCTTTCCACTACCTGCAAATGGGTCTGAGGATGTGAGGGGGGAAGTAGACAGTAGACAGTAGACAGTAGACAGTAGAAAACGCTCAGGCGGTTGATCGTTCGGATAATAGCTTCAGTGTCAGGAAGGCGGAGCCCTACTGTCTACTGTCTACTGTCTACTGTCTACTGTTCCCTCCCCCCCCCCGCGTCACGGCCGAGGCTTCGCGGGCGCGGCGACGAACAGCGTGTTGAGGACGCCGGCCAGCCGGTAGCCCGCGAGCACGAGCCGTTTGCTTGAGAGCCGCTTCGCCTCGTTGACGTAAGCCTGCGACGGCGCGTCGCCATCCCTCACGTTCCGGTAGACGACCGTCCGCGCGAGCGCGTTGCTCTCCATCACCCACGCGTGCGGGTCGAGTTCCTTCGACTCGGGCATCGACTCCGCCGGGAACTCTTTCATCAGCCCCTCGGCCAGCGAAAGTATCCGCTGCCTGCCGTCACTGTCGAGCGGCCGCTTCGGGCTCTGGAAGCCGAACGCGCCGCCGGCCGCGTCCCAGAAGGCGTGCAGGTTCGAGATGCGTGCCTCGGGCGGCATCTGGATTCTGAAGAAGTTGCCGCCCGCGTCGCCCTCCGGATGCTCGGCCGTGACGCGCGCGACGGTGTGGAGCGGCTGGTGCACGTCGCCGACGAGGTGGTAGAGGAAGCCGAGGACTTCGGCGTCGCGCTTCGGCGTGCCCGTCCCCTCGCGCAGCGAGTTGACGGCCCAGTTGATGCGCGCCAGCGCGTTCTCGGGCTCGGGGCCGACCTTCGGGTTCTCGGGCACGCCGTCGAAGAACGGGTAGTCCACGTAGTGCCAGTTGTCGTACGTCGAGTTGAGCGAGTCGCCGCGGAAGTCGTCCATCCAGACGGCTATCGTCACGGGGTCGTAGACCTTCTCGCAGGTCTGCGGCGTGTAGTAGCCGGCGCAGAGGTGTATGAGCGGGCGCTTCCCCTGCGGCGGGATGAGCAGCGAGTCGACCCTCGCCTTCGCGGCCGGCGTCAGGCGCAGGTAGGCCACCTGCGCCACGATCATGTGCCCCGTGTCGTGCCACGCGAGCGCACCGGCCGGGGCGGACGCAAGCAGCGCGAAGGCGATGAAGACCCTGCTGATGAAGCGCATCATATTTCTCCTCGGAAAACAGTCGGCCAGACTTTTAATCGCAAACGGCGAGCGTCGAAGGGTTATTGAACCAAGGGAACGCGGAGACGCGGCTTTATGAATGTGAAATCTCAAATTTGAAATTTGAGATTGTCCTTAGCCGTGTCTCCGTGGTTCAACCCGACCGACATCGCCCGCGAGCCTAACGGTAGAGCAGCACGCGGGCGCGCGCGCGGCGGAACTCGGCGAGGCGCGGCTGCCACGCGCGCTCGATCTCCTCGGGGTCGTCGGCGCGCCTGACCCTTTCGAGCGTGTCCGCGTTGACGAGCAGCCGCCTGTAGTCCTCGACCTTCCAGTCGTCCGGGTAGAGCCGCCGGAGCGCGACCGCCATCTCAAGCCCGGCGCGCACGGGGCGGAAGCGCGCGCGGTCGGTGACGACGAGGTTGACGCCGCCGCACTCCGCGTCCTTGTGGACGGAGGCGCGCGGCGTGAAGCGCACGGGCACGAAGCGCACGCCCGCCAGCCCCCGCCCGTTCAGGTAGGCCGCCAGCCGCCGGCCGTCGAGCCACGGCGCGCCGACCAGCTCGAAGGGCGTGTCCGTCCCGCGCCCGACCGAGACGTTCGTCATCTCCAGAAGCCCGACGCCCGGGTAGAGCGTCGCCTCCGTCAGGCTCCGCATGTTCGGCGAAGGGTTGACCCACGTCTGCCCCGTCGCGTCGAGCCACATGCCGCGCCGCCAGTTCTCCATCCTGATGACGCGCAGGTCGCAGCCGATCTTGCGCTGCTCGTTGAAGAGCCGCGCCAGCTCGCCCGCGGTCATCCCGTGGCGGACGGGCAGCGTGTGGTAGGCGGTGAAGGAGAGCTTGTCGTCGTCGGCGACGGGGCCTTCGGCGTCCGCGCCGCCGATGGGGTTCGGGCGGTCGAGGACGAAGACGGGGACGCGCGCCTTCGCCGCCTCCTCCATCGCGTAGCCGAGCGTGGACATGTACGTGTAGAAGCGCACGCCCACGTCCTGTATGTCGAAGACGAGCGCGTCGAGGTCCTTCAACTGCTCGGCCCGGGGGCGGCGCGTCTCGCCGTAGAGCGAGTAGACGGGCAGCCCCGTCTTCTCGTCCACGGCGTCCGAGACTTTTTCGTCCGCCTGCCCGCGGATGCCGTGCTCGGGCGAGAAGAGGGCGGTCAGCTTCACGCCGGGCGCGTCGCGCAGCACGTCAATGGTCTGCCGGCCCGAGAGGTCGCGCCCCGTGTGGTTCGTGATGAGCCCGACGCGCATCCCCTGCAACTCTTTGAAGCCGCCGCGCGCGAGCACGTCGATGCCGTTGAGGACTTCGGCCGCCTCGGGCGCGAGCAGCCCGCCCGACTCCGCCGCGCGCGCCTCGCCCGCGGAAGAGGTGAAGCGCGCGAGGCCGGCGGTCATCTCCTGCACGTACTGGCTCTGTTCGAGCCGCGCGCGCGCGACCAGCCCCGCGTCGGTCAGCGACGCCGCGACGATGTTCGCCACGCGCGCCCGCAAAGGCCCCACGTCGCCTTTGCCTTCGGGGTGGACGCGGTTCGAGAGGAAGACGACGAAGGTCTCGCTCGCGGGGTCGAGCCAGATGGAGGTGCCTGTGAAGCCCGTGTGGCCGAACGAGCCCGCCGGGAAGAGGTCGCCGCGGTTGGTCGAAAAAGTCGTGTAAACGTCCCAGCCGAGGCCGCGCGCGCCGCCATCATCCGTGACCTGCCGCGGCCGGGTCATCTCCGCGACGCCGAGCGGCGAGAGTATGCGCGCGCCGCCGTACTCGCCGCCGTTGAGGATCATCTGGCAGAAGACGGCGAGGTCGTCGGCGGTCGAGAAGAGACCGGCGTGTCCGGCGACGCCGCCCATGCGGTTCGAGGTCGGGTCGTGCACCTCGCCGCGCAGCATGCGCTCGCCGTCGGGGCCTTGCGCGCCCGAGCCGCCGAGGTAGCTGCGCATGCCGCGCACGTTCTCGGTCGGCGCGACGCGCGGCAGCAGCTCCGCGCGCGGGCGAAAGCCCGTGTCGCGCATGCCGAGCGGCTCGTAGATTTCCCTGCGCGCGAACTCGTCGAGGGGCAGGCCCGAGACGCGGCGCACCACCTCGCCGAGCGCGATAAAGTTGATGTCGCTGTAGACGAAGCGCGCGCCGGGGGCGCCGCGGAGCGGCTCGGCGTAGAGGCGTTTGAGCATCTCGTCGTGCCCCGACCACTGCTCGCTCAGGTCGAAGTCGGGCGCGTAGCCCGAGCGGTGCGTGAGCAGGTGCTCGACCGTGACGCGCTCCCTGCCCTCGCCCTTCAGCTCCGGTATGTAGCGCGAGACCGGGTCGGCGAGCCTGACCTTCCCGCGCTCGACCAGAATCATGACGCTCGTCGCCGTCGCAACGATCTTGGTCAGGCTCGCCACGTCGAAGATGGTGTCGGCGGTCATCGCCTCGCGCGCCGGGACGAGCGCGCGCGCGCCGTAAGCCTTGCGCCAGACGACGCCGCCGCGCCGCGCGACGAGGACGACCGCGCCCGGCAGCTCCTTCCGCCCGACCGACTCGTTGACGGCGGCGTCGATGAAGGCCAGCCGGTCGGCCGCCACCGAGACTTTCGCCGGCAGCACGGCGGGCAGCGGCGCGGCCAGCGCGCCCGCGGCCAGCGCGAGCGCGAGCAGGGAGGCCGACGCCGCCCGGATTGAGATTCTTCTATTCATCGTTGGACGCGGCGGGCGCGGGCTGTGACTTCAGTTGTATCCCCGTGCCGCGCGGGTAGAGGCCGGGGAGCGAGATGGGGAGGCGGCCGACGAAGTCCGCGCGCCCGAGCAGAGAGCGCGCGGCGGCGCGTTGCAGGCTCGGCATGTCGCCGTACGCGACGACGTACGCGCCCAGTGACGGGAAGCTTTGCAGCAGGTACGGGTTGCCGAAGCTGACGCCGACGACCGGCGCCTTCCTTTCGAGGAGCGCCCTGAGGGCGCGCGCGCCCTGCTCCGGCAGCCCGACGCTATTCGCCGCGCCCGACCTGACGCGCCCGTACATCGAGACGACCACCACGTCAGCCTTCTGCGCGCGCTCGACCGCGTCGCGCACCTCGTCCTCGGTCGAGCGGTAGTCGAGCACGGCCGTCTCAGGCCGCACGCCGAGGCGCGCCATCTGCGAGACGAACGGGTTGGCAATCCACAGACGGTCTTCGCCGTTCGTGACGGCGAGGTTGAAGACGCGCGCGCCGGGTCGGAGCCCGAAGCCGTCGTCGCGCCTGACCAGCTTCGCGTCGTCGCGCACGAGCGTGACGGCGTGCGCCGCTATCTCGTCGGCCAGCCTCAGGGCCTCGGGGCCGCCGACCAATTTGTCTATCTGGTCTAAGGGCGTAAGGCGCTGGCGCACCAAGCCGAGGTCGTACTTGGCCGAGAGGATTTTCCGCGCCGACTCCTCGACGCGCGCCTCCGTCAGCCGCCCCGACCTCACCGCCGCGACCAGACCTTTGAGCATCGCCTCGGGGTCGGCGGGTTTGAGGAGCATGTCGGC
>DASVWB010000363.1:0-3131 GCA_036389815.1 Pyrinomonadaceae bacterium
GAGGCGTGCGCGCCCGGCTTCCAGTCCATCAGGTCGGCGCGCGCCACGCACGCGCCCATCGGGATGCCGGAGGCGATGCCCTTCGCTATCGTCACCACGTCCGGCTGGAGGTCGTAGTGCTCGCACGCGAACATCCGCCCCGTGCGCCCCATCCCCGACTGCACCTCGTCGACGACCAGGAGCATCCCGTGCTCGTCGCAGATGCGGCGCAGGCCGTGCAGGAACTCGCGCGGGGCGGGGACGTAGCCGCCCTCGCCCTGCACCGCCTCGACGACGATGGCCGCGACCTCCTCGGGCGGCGTCGTCGTCAGAAAGAGGCGCTGCTCTATCCAGTCGAGGACGGCGCGGCTCACCGTCTCGCCGTCGGCCTGCTCGCCCGTGAAGGGGTGGCGGAAGGTGTTCGGGTAGGGGACGTGCGTCACGTCGAGCACGGAGCGCTTGAAGCCGCGGCGCTGCGCGACCTTCGAGGAGGTGAGCGAGAGGCTGCCGAGCGTGCGGCCGTGGAAGCTGTTGAAGAAGGCGATGAACTTCTGACGCCCGGTGGCGTGCATGGCGAGCTTGAGCGCCGTCTCGACGGCCTCGGTGCCGCTGTTGGCGAAGTGCGTCCGCGTGGGGCCGGGCACGGGGACTATCTCTTCGAGCTTGCGCGCGAGGTCGGGCATGTGGCGGTAGTAGTAGTCGGTGCCGCACATGTGTATGAGGCTCGCGGCCTGCTCCTGGATGGCGCGGACGACCTCCGGGTGGCAGTGGCCCGTGGAGCAGACGGCGACGCCGGCGTTGCAGTCGAGGAAGACGTTGCCGTCCACGTCCTCGACCCAGACGTCGGAGGCGCGCTCGACGACGAGCTTGTAGTCGGGGCGCGGGTAGGAGGGCGTGACCCAGCGCGCGTCGGCCGCGACTATCTCGCGGCCGCGCGGGCCGGGCAGTTCGGTCTTGATCTCTGGTCTCTTCGCGGGAGCTATGACGGACATGGCGAATTCTCCTCCGTTCGGGAAAGCGGGGCGGGTACAACTAGGGCTTGCGAGGTGAAGGGCGTGCGGCGCGCGGAGGGTCGGGCTAGTCCGCGAAGAGGTTCGCGCGGGAGTCGAGCGGCCGGGAATGCAAGCGGCAGAACTGTCGCATGGCGTCAGAAAATATACCCGGAACGAGGGCGGGCAATCAATACACGGTTTGAGTAGACAGTAGACAGTAGACAGTAGACAGTAGAAAAGCGCTGGCCGGTTAACAGTTCGGATAACAGCTTTGGTGTCAGGAAGGCGGAGCCCTACCGTCTACTGCCTACTGTCTACTGTCTACTGCCTCATCCCCCCGCGCGGGTGCCCGTGTAGCGGATGGACGGGGCGATGGGGTGCTTGACCTTGATGGTGCCGTTCAGCTCGTCGTTGTTCGCGACCCGCCCCTTGATGCCGGCCTCGTAAGCCTTGCCCTGGAACTCCATCTGCACGCGCGCGTCGAAGCCGTCGTGCGTGACCGTGAGCCCTTCGAGCGGGGCGTCGCCGAGCTGCGAGGTGATGTAGGCGGAGAGCGCGCCGCCCGTGCCCTCGAAGACGAGTGTCGCCGGGTGCTTGCCGAAGGGCGTCGCCACTTCGAGGTCCCAGGTTCCGACCAGATTCATAATCAGATGTCCCCTCTGTCCGTTTGTGCGCGGCCCGTCGGGCCGCCGCGTCGGTTTATTAAATCAGGCGCCGGCCGCGCCCTTCGCGCCGACGAAGTCCACGACCCGCGAGGCGTAGGGCGCGATCTGCCCGCGTATCTGCGAGCCGTCGCCGACGGCGACGACGGCGGCGCGCTCCGGCGTGACGTAGAGCTGAGCGGCGCGCCGCACGTCATCCTTCGTCACGCGCTTGATGTTCTCGCGGTAGGTCTCAAGGTAGTCGTCGGGCAGGCCGTGCATGCGTATCTGCGCGAGCTGTTCGACGAGCCCCTCCTGCGTCTCCAGGCGGATGGGGAAGATGCCCGTCAGGTAGGCCTTCGCGTCCGTCAGCTCCTTGTCCGACACGTCCTCGGAGCGGACGCGCTCCAGCTCGTAGAAAATCTCCTTGAGCGACAGTCCCGTCACCTCGCCGCGCACCTCGGTCGTCGCGCGGAAGGAGCCGGCGTGGCGGCGCGCGTCGAACTGCGTGTAGGCGCCGTAGGTGTAGCCCTTCTCCTCGCGCAGGTTCATGAAGAGCCGCGCCGAGGCGTTGCCGCCGAGGATGGTGTGCATGACGAGCACGGGGAAGTAGTCGGGGTCGGTGCGCGTAATCGAGAGGTTGGCGACGAGCAGGTTGGTCTGCGCCGAGCCGGGGCGGTCTACGACGTAGGCGACGCGCTCGGTGCGCGCGGGCGGGGCGGGGAACTGCGGCTCCGCGACCTCGCCCGGCCGCCAGCCGCCGAAGAGCCGCCCGGCCTGCCCCAAGACCTCTTCGCGCCTCACGTCGCCGACGACGAGCAGGACGGCGTTGTTCGGCACGAGCAGCGCGCGGTGGTGTGCGACGAGCGCGTCGCGCGCGAGCGCCTCGATGGACTCGGGCGTGGAGGCGACGACCGCGTAGGGGTGCTGCCCGAAGAGGACGCGCGCGACGGCCTCGGAGGCGAGGAAGGAGGGCTGCGCGCGCTGCGCGATCAGGTTCTGCTGGGCGTTGGACTTGGCGAGCGCCAGCTCCGACTCGGGGAAGGTCGGCCGCAGCGTCACGTCGGCCAGGAGTTCGAGCACGCGGTCGGCGTAGGCCGCGAGCGAGGAGGCGGCGACGGTCAGGTAGTCGGACGAGGCCCCGGCCGTGAGCGTCGCGCCGTAGCGC
Source organism: Pyrinomonadaceae bacterium (assembly GCA_036389815.1). Classification (GTDB taxonomy): domain Bacteria; phylum Acidobacteriota; class Blastocatellia; order Pyrinomonadales; family Pyrinomonadaceae; genus QHXN01. Next base: position 2,781 of record DASVWB010000363.1, read on the forward strand.
GCGACCTCCTCGGCGATCTGCCGGCTGGTGCGCGACTCCGTGCCCTCGACCAGCATGTCCGTCATCAGGTCGGTCAGGCCGGGCAGCGCCGGCGGGTCGGACGCGTCGCCCGAGCGGAAGGCCAGCCGGAAGCTGACGAGCGGCAGGCGCGGCTGCTCGACGACGACGACGCGCAGGCCGTTCGGGAGCGCCTCCTCCTCGGGCCGCGGCAGGTTAAGCGCCCGCTCGGGGAGCGGCGCGGGCGGCCTTCGGCGGAAGTCCTCTGTGTCGGTAGTGCTCACCATTGAATCCTTGGTGACGAGCGGCGAGTGACGAGTGATGAGAAAGAACGGTCGCCTTTCCTCCTTCTCA
>DASVWB010000364.1:0-13604 GCA_036389815.1 Pyrinomonadaceae bacterium
ACGGCGCGCACGCGCCCGCGCCCCGAGACGTAGACGAAGCGCTCGTCCGCGAGCGGGTCGGCCTCCGTGAGCGCCAGCCCCTCCTCGTTGACGCGGAACTTCTCGCGCCGCCGCTCCTTGCCCGTGAGCGCGTCGAGCGAGGTCAGCCCCTCGTAGAAGAGGTAGAGCCGGCCGTCGAGGAAGGCGGGCGGCCGGTAGTTGTCGAGCGTGTATGGGACTTCACTCTCGCGGTCTTCGCCCCACGCGACCGGCATCATCTCGACCTCGCTCTCAAGCTCGCGCTTCCAAAGCTCCTCGCCCGACGCGAGGTCGAAGACGTGCAGCTCGGGCTTGCGCCTGAAGCCCGAGCGCGGCCGCGACTTCGCGTCGCGCACGAGGACGGCGGCGAGCAGGTTGGCCGCCGGGTCGAAGGCCGCCTGCATCACCGCGCCGCGCACCTTGTCGCTGCGCCACAGGGCGTCGCCCGTCAGGAGGTCGAGGAATTCGAGCCGCGTCTTGCCGCCGCGCTCCGAGGTGACGAGCAGCACGTCGGTCCCCGGCACCGGCGCCACGTCCGTCTCTTCGAGCCGCACGTCCTTGCGCCGCCAGAGCACGTCGCCCGTCTCCGCCTCAAGCCCGTAGAGCGACTTCTCCGTGCCGACGACGAGCACGCCCACGTCCGTCGTCTGGTAGAAGCGCACCCCGCCGTCGAGCTTCGTAGACCACGGCTCCGCCGCCCTCGCCGCCGAAGCGTGCAGGAGGAGAAGGAAGAGCGCCGCCCCCCCGACCTTGCCAACGTCCCTCAGTAAAGCTCGCATGGTTATGCCCACGTTCCGAACACCAAGACCCTCGTCAAAGCGCAGGGGAGTGTGCGCGCCCCTCAGTCTAACAGCGAAAGGAACTCGGTCAGAATCCTCTCGGTGATGCCCCAGATGACGCCGTGCTCCGAAGGGTAGCCCGGCCACTCGCGCTCGACGCCGGCGAAGGCCATGCGGAAGACGGCCGAGCGCCCGCCGCGCTTCAGCTCGTCCACCGGGAGCCAGAAGGCCGCGGCCACCTCTCCGCTCAGTTCGAGCGCCTTCGGCTCGCCCCTGCCGAAGTGATACTCGCGCGGCGCGACCGCGACGAAGGGCGTCACGGAGACGCGCGGCGCGGAGGGGCTCTGCGGCGCGACGGTGGCGAGCCGCGCGATGACCTCGCCGCCCGCGCGCAGGTCGAGGCCGACCTCCTCCAGAGTCTCGCGCACGGCCGTCGCCTCAAGGCTCTCGTCCGAAGGCTCGACGCGCCCGCCCGGGAGCGCGAGGTGTCCCGACCAGTGGTCGTGCTCCGCCTCGGAGCGCTTGATGACGAGCAACTCCGCTCCCTCGCGGCCGCCGCGCAGCACCAGCGCGACCGCCGCCCGCCGCGGCGCGCCGTCCAGACGCGACCCGGCGTCGCCTTCGTCCGTCCGCGCGAGCGCCCCCGCGCCGACGCGCGACCTCAGCCTTGAAACGAAGCTGTCGAACTCGCTCATCCGATGACTCTGCGCCCGGCCGGAGTGCTACCGGCCGAGGTGGTACGTGAAGTCGAACCGCGCGACGCGACCCTGCTCGCCGACGGCCCAGGCGGCGACGCCGCGGCGCGCCAAGCTCACGGCGTGAAAGCCTTCCGCGCCGAGCTTCTTCCACGTGCGGCCGCCGTCCGCCGAGTAGTCCGACCCCGAAGGCCCGACGGCGAAGAGTTTTAACCCGCGCGTCCCCGGCACGTAAGCGACGCAAGACCTGTAACCCGTCGGGCGCCCTTCGGCCCCGACCGGCTGCCATGTGCGGCCGCCGTCGAAGGTCAGCGCCGAGTTGCCCTCCGGCTCCTGCTCCTTCGTGTAGTCGCCGCCCACGGCCACGCCGCGCGAGCCACCCGCGAAGGCGAGCGAGAAGACGCCCGCCGCCTTGCCCGCGGCGAGGGGCACTCGCGCGGCCGTCCACGTCCGCCCGCCGTCGCGCGAGCGGAAGACGCGCGGGCCCTCGGGGCCGCCCGTCCCGAACCACGCGTCGTTCCGTCCCCCGACCGCCACGCACGTCCCGCTGGCGGCGAAGCCGCCCTCGCCCACGAGCGCCGGCGGCATCCCCGCGGGCGCAATCTCCTCCCAAGTGCGCCCGCCGTCCTCCGTCCTGACGACGAGGAAACGGCCGCCGACCGGGTCGCTGACGGCCAGCCCGCGCCGCTCGTCCCAGAAGGCCATGCAGTCGTAGAAGGCTTTGGGGCGCCGGTTCCGGAACTGTAGCGCCCAGGTGCGTCCGCCGTCGGTCGTCTTGTAAATCCTGGAACTGTCGCCCTCGCCGATGGCGAGCAGGTAGGCCGTCCGCGCGTCGAAGGCGTCAACGTCGCGGAAGTCGAGCGCCGCGGCGCCGGGCACGACGGACGCGCGCCACGTCCGCCCGCCGTCGGTCGTCCGCGCGTAGGTGCCGCCGGCGCCGCTCGCCCACGCGACGCGCGCGCTCGCGGCGCTCACGCCGCGCAAACGCACGTTCGTCCCCGAAGTCTGCCCGACCCACTGCGCGCGCGCCCCGGCGGCGCAGAAGGTGAGAAGCAGCGTGAAGGCGGTCGCCTTGAGAATCGGTCGTATCATGTTTTTCGGGCCGGCGGCGGTCTGCCCTTGAGATGTCGCGAGCGCCCGGCCGCGCTGCTACCTTACAACAGAAAAGGGGAGAAGCGAACGCGGGGCGCGGGCCTCCCGGCGGGCAACCCGCGGGGGGCGGGAAACATCTTAGTTTGCAACGATTTAATCCCCCGTTTGAGATTCCCGGAGAATGCCCCGGAACTGAACCCGAAAGGGGCTCGTACAGTCTTCCGGCCGTGTTTTTCGGCGCCGCATGCGCCCTTTAGCTTGACCCTTTTGCTCCCGGTTCGACCCGTTAATAATTGATGAAAAATCTCGTTCCCCGAATCCTCCTCGCCTCCCTCTTCGTTTTCGCCTCCGTCTCGTTGGCCGGCGCGCAGACCAAGTCGAAGTCCGCGAAGTCCGCGAAGTCCGCGTCCGCCGAGGCGGCGCAGGCCGCGCCGGCCGACGACCTCCAGAAGTTCCGCCAGGACTTCATCAAGGCGGCCGAGGAGTACCGCGCCAGCCTCGTCGCGCTCTCCGAGACCTACGAGTCGAGCGTCAAGAAGCTGACCGAGAGGCACGAGCAGTTGAAGGGCCTTTACACGGACGGCCTCATCGCGCGCAAGGAGTACGAGGCGAGCGAGGCCGAGATAGCCGACGCCCGCGCGAAGGTCGAGCAGATGCGCGGCGAGATTGCGAAGGCCGACGAGACGCTCGCCGCCGCGCGCAAGCCGGTCGAAGTTTACGCCCCCGCGCCCGCCCCCGGCGTGCGCACGGAGGTCGCGTGGACGACGGGCAGCGCCGGCATCGACAGGCTGATACGCCTGAACGGCCAGCGCTACGGCGTAGACCCCTACCTCGTCTACTGCGTCATCCGGCAGGAGTCCGGGTTCAGAACCGGCGCGACCAGCTCGGTCGGCGCGATGGGGCTGATGCAGTTGATGCCGGGGACGGCCGCTCGCTACGGCGTCGCGAACCCTTACGACCCGGCGCAGTCCATCATGGGCGGCACGCGCTACCTCGCAGACCTGCTGCGCCTGTTCCGCGGGCGCGTGGACTTGGCGCTGGCGGGCTACAACGCCGGCGAGGGCGCGGTGATGAAGTACGGCAACCGCGTCCCGCCCTACCGCGAGACGCAGAACTACGTCCGCACCATCGGCACGCGCTACGCGCAGAGCGGCACCGGCGGCGTCGCGCTCACCGGCAAGACCGTCGAGCGCGAGGCCAAGGCCAGGCGCAAGTAAGGCGGGTTTAAAAAAGGAAGTTCAGAGGGCGGGGCTCCGGCTCCGCCCTTTTCATTTGCGGGCCGCGGCGGTCGGTGCCGCCCGGTGCGCCTGATTTGCTCGCGCCTCGCGTTGGCGTATGATAGAGACCTTCGTTTATAGCCTGAATCTCAGAGTCAGGGAGGAATGAATCTCCGATGAGAGTGACGCTTAAGGTTTGCGCGCTGCTGGCCGCGCTGTGTGTGCTCGTGCCTTCGGTCATCTTCGCCCAGCGGCGGCGCGGCGGCGGGGCGCGGGCGGGCGAGTTGGAGGAGCTGAACGCGAAGATCGGCCGCTTCGCGCCGACCGTCATCACGGCCGACACGTCGCGCCTGTCGGCGGGCGACCGCCGCGCGCTGGCGAAGGTCATCGAGGCGGCGCGCCTGCTCGACCCGCTCTTCCTGCGCCAGGTCTGGAGCGGCAACGTCGCGCTCAGAGAGAGGCTCGAAGCCGACCGGACGCCCCTCGGCCGCGCGCGCCTCCACTACTTCATGATCAACGACGGCCCCTGGTCGCAGCTCGACGAGAACATCGCCTTCCTGCCCGGCGTGCCGCACGAGAAGCCCGCGACGGCCGCGCACTACCCCGACGACATGACGAAGCAGGAGTTCGAGTCGTGGGCGGCGGCGCTCCCCGAGGCGGACAAGCAGAAGGCGACCGGCTTCTTCTACGCCGTCCGCCGCGACGCGGCCGGCAAGCTCACGCTCGTGCCCTACAGCGAGCTTTACCGCGAGTTCCTCGCCCCCGCCGCGGCGCTGCTGCGCGAGGCCGCGGGGCTGACGACGAACGCGACGCTCAAAGACTTCCTCTCGAAGCGCGCCGCGGCCTTCCTCTCGGACGACTACTACGAGTCGGACGTGGCCTGGATGGATTTGGACGCGCCCATCGACGTGACCATCGGCCCTTACGAGACGTACTCGGACGGGCTCTTCGGCTACAAGGCGGCCTTCGAGGCTTACGTCACGCTGCGCGACGAGGCCGAGTCGGCCAAGCTGGCGCGCTTCGGCGGCCTGCTGCAAGACCTCGAAAACAACCTGCCGATTGAGCCGCGCTACCGCAACCCGAAGCTCGGCGCGGCCGCGCCCATCCGCGTCGTCAACGTCGTCTACTCGTCGGGCGAGGGCAACTCCGGCGTGCAGACGGCGGCCTTCAACCTGCCGAACGACGAGCGCGTCGTCCACGAGAAGGGGTCGAAGCGCGTGATGCTCAAGAACGTGCAGGAGGCGAAGTTCGAGAAGACGCTCGTCCCCATCTCGCGCGTCGTCCTCTCGGCGGCCGACCAGCGCCACGTCTCCTTCGACGCCTTCTTCACGCACGTCCTCGCGCACGAGCTGATGCACGGCCTCGGGCCGCACACCATCACGGTCGGCGGGCGCGAGACGAGCGTGCGCAAGGAGCTGAAGGACATGTACTCGGCCGTCGAGGAGGCCAAGGCCGACATCACGGGGCTGTGGGCGGTGCAGCGGTTGATAGACAAGGGCGTGCTCCCGCGCTCGATGGAGCAGACGCTCTACACGACGTACCTGGCGAGCGCCTTCCGCTCCGTCCGCTTCGGCATCAAGGAGGCGCACGGCCGCGGCGTCGCCATGCAGTTCAACTACCTGACCGACGAGGGCGCCATCAGGTTCGACCCCGGCACGAAGACGTTCGGCGTCGTGCACGCGCGCGTCAAGGAGGCCGTGCGCAAGCTGACGCACGACCTGCTGACGCTCGAAGCCGAGGGCTCGTACGACACGGCTACGCGGATGCTCGACAAGTACGGCGTCGTCCGCCCCGAGATGCAGGGCGCGCTCGAACGCCTGGAGGGCGTGCCCGTCGACATCGAGCCGAGCTACCCGCTCGCGGCCGCGGGCCGGCGGGGCAGGTGAGGGAGCCGTACGCGCACGAACCGACGCGGCCGGCGCGGCGTCCGTATAATCGGCCGAACCTCGACAGGCGAAGTCTTCGCCGGGCGCCGCGGCGCCTCGGACTCAAGGAGGGGAGTATGAGAAGGAGTGGGCTCGTCTTTCTGCTGTGCGCGGTCTGCCTCGTCGCGCCGGCGGCCGCGCGCGCGCAGCGCGCGCAGTACGTGCAGGGGCAGGTCGTCGGCATCGGCGGGCGCTGGTCGGGTCTGAACCGCCCGTTCACGCTCATCGTCAACAACTACACTTCGGCCGACGACGTGCAGCGGCTCAACGAGGCGCTGCGCGGCGGCGGGCAGGACGCCTTGCTGAGCGCGCTGACGCGGCTCAACGCCGGGCGCATCTCCATCGGCAACAACGTCGGCGTCCGCGCCAACGCCGTCATCTCGACCCCGACGGCCGAGGGCGGGACGAAGCTCACGGTGCTCTACGAGCGCAACGTCGGCATCTACGAGATGCGCGCCGGCACGCGCTCCGCGGACTACCGCTTCGGCTACGCGGAAATCTTTCTCGACAACCGCGGCCGCGGCCAGGGGACTTTCATCCCCGCGGCGAAGGTCAAACTCGAAGGCGACAACACCTGGGTCGTCGAGGACTTCGGCGAGTTCCCCGCGCGCCTGATGGGGCTGCGCTCGCGCGGCGGCGGCGGCGCCGTGGCGCGCTGACAGGTTTCACCACGCAAAGGGTGAGGGCGTGACGCTCGCGCTGAGCGTCACGCCCTCTTCCATTCGGAACTCGGTCTGTAAGCTTTCGGCTCGAAGGCCGCGCTTAGAAAATCTTGCGCCAGGTGCGCTTGAACCAGTTGCCGGTCTTCTTGGCGCCCTTCGCGGTCGCGTCGCCCACGTCCTCGGCCTTGTCGCCGACCTCGTTCACGCCCTTCTTCGCGCCGCGCGCGGCCACCTTCGCGCCCTTGGCCGTCTGGTCGCCCACGTCCTCGGCCTTGTCGGCGGCCTCGCGGCCGACGGCCTTGCTCGTGTGGACGGTCTTATCGCCGACATCTTCGGCCTTGTCGCCGACCTCGTTGACCGCGTCGCCGGTCTTGTCCTTCACGTCCTCGGCCTTGTCGCCGACCTCGGCCGCGCCCTTCTTCGTCGCGTGCCCGGCCTTCTTCGCGCCGTGGACGGTGGCGTCCTTCACATCGCCCGCCTTGTCGCCGACCGCGTGGGCGGCGTCGCCGGCCTTATCTTTAACGTCCTCGGCCTTGTCGCCGACCTCCGCGCCGGCCTTCTTCGTCGCGTGCCCGGCCTTCTTGGCCCCCTTAACGGTCTTGTCTTTAACGTCTTCCGCCTTGTCGCCGACCTCCTGGCCGGCCGACTTCGTCTGTTCAGTCACGCTCTTGTCCTGCGCCGCCGCACCCGCGACGAGCGCCAGCGAGAACAGGAACGATGCCAGAAGTTTGCGCATTGCCGCTTGCCTCCCGTGTAATGAAATGAGTCGGTTTCTCCCCTGAACCGGGTGTGGTCGCAAGCAACATGCCACGGGCCGTTTCGGGGAAAGCCCGGCGCGGCTGACAGCGCCGGCCCGCGGCTGTTATCTTTCTGTGCGCAATGGGAAAAACCGGCCGGGCGGCGCACGCGGGGGGCGAGGGCGGGTGCGCCTACCTCTTCATGCTGTTCAGCTCTCTGGCCTTCGCCACGATGGGCGCGCTCAGCCACCGGGCGGGCGAGCGCTGCGACTGGCACCTCGTGGCCGTCGCGCGCAGCTCGCTCGCGTTCCTCTTCACGCTCGGGCTCGCGCTCGCTTCGGGGACGCGGCTCGTCCTCTTCCGCCCCGCGCTGCTCTGGGTGCGCAGCGTCGCAGGGAGCGTGGGCGTGCTCTTCGCCTTCTACGCGCTGACGCACCTGCCCGTCTCGACGGCGCTGACGCTCTCGAACACGGTGCCCGTGTGGGTGACGCTGCTGGCGTGGCCGGTGCTCGGCGACAGGCCGCGCGCGGGCCACTGGGGCGCGGTCGCTTTGGGGATCGCGGGCATCGTCCTGATCCAGAGGCCGGAGGCCGGCGGCGACCGGCTGGCGGCGGCGCTCGCTTTGGGGAACGCCTTCTCGACCTCCGTCTCGATGATAGGGCTCAACCGCCTGCGCGGCGTAGACGCGCGCGCCGTCGTCACGCACTTCTCGGGCGTGGCGACGGTCTTCACGCTCGCCTTCATGCTCGGGTCGGGCGGGCGCGTGGACTACGCGCCGCTGGGGGACGCGGGCGTGCTCGGGCTGCTGCTCGGCGTCGGGCTCGCGGCGACCGCGGGGCAGTTGGCGATGACGAGGGCGTTCGCGCTCGGGAACGCCTCGCGCGTCTCGGTGGTGGCGCTGATGCAGGTAGTCTTCGCGCTCGCCTTCGACCTGCTCTTCTGGCGGCGCGCGTTCGGCCCGCTCGTCGTGCTCGGCATCGCGCTCGTCGTCGCGCCCTCGGCCTGGCTGATGCTGCGCAGCCCGCTCCGTCGGCAGGCCGCGATCCACACGACCGGCTAGATTCAAAAGCACACTTCGGAGGAGAAGAACGAGTGGGACTGTTCGGAGGGAAGCTTCCCGAACTCGGGATTCAACTGGAGCGCGCCGACGGCGTCTACTACGCGGGCGAGGTGGTGCGCGCGCGCGTCACGGTCTCGGCCGAGGACGGCGCGAAGTTCAAGGAGGTGCGCGCCGGGCTCCTTCTGGAAGAGAAGTACCAGACCATCGAGCGGCGGCGCGACAGCGACGGCGACACGACCTACAGCCGCGTCTGGCGCACGAGCGAGCAGTGGGCCGCGCGCGAGCAGCTCGCGGCCGGCGAGCTGCCGAAAGGTTACAGGCAGACGTTCGACTTCGAGTGGCGTCTGCCGGACGAGGCCGCGCCCACCTGCCAAGGCAAGATCGTCGTCGCGCGCTGGCTCGTCAAGGCGACCGTGGACAGGAAGATGGCGCGCGACGTGAACGCGGAGGCTCAGCTCTACGTCGTCGCGCCAGCGCCCGCGCACCCGACGCCCGGCGGCCAGTTCTCGCAGGAGAACAGCGCGCCCGAACTCGCGCTGATGCGCTTCGAGCTGCCGCGCATCGAATACGTGCAGGGCGAGACGGTCACGGGTCGGCTGCACGTAGACGCGCGGCAGGACTTGAGCCCGCGCGCGGTGCAAATCACCCTCTCGCGCCACGAGGTCGTGCCCGGCGGCGACCGCGTGCACGCGGAGACGGTCGTCGAGGCGCGGCACGACTACGACGCGCAGCTCTACGCCTTCCGGCCCGCCGCCTTCAACTTCGCCCTCGCCGTCCCCGCCCGCTGGTGCCCCGTCTACCACTCGGCGCACGCGCGCGTCGAGTGGCGCGTGACGGCCGCGCTCGACCTCGCGTGGAAGCGCGACGTGCACGCGTGGCAGGGCGTCTACGTCTACAACGGCGCCGCGCGGTCCGGCGGGCCCGAGCAGGTCGCGTTCGCCGCGCAGCCGCCCGCCGCGCAGAGCCCGCTGGCCGCGCCCGTAGTGCCGCGGCAGAACATCTGCCGCGGCTGCGGCAGCCGGCTCATGCCCGGCGCGCTCTTCTGCGGCAACTGCGGCGCGCAGGTCGCCCCGACTTAGGGGAAATAAATTAACCGCGGAGACACAGAGGCACAGCTAAATCCGATTAGCTGTGCCTCTGTGTCTCCGCGGTTCAATCGTTCCCGGTCACTTCACGACGACGTTGACGAGGCGGCCGGGGACGACGACCGTCTTGACCACCTGCTTGCCCTCCGTCCATGCGCGCACGCGCTCGTCCGCGAGCGCCGCCTCGCGCGTCGCCTCCTCGGAGGCGTCGGCCGGGACGTTGACGCGGCCGCGCAGCTTGCCGTTGACCTGCACGGCTATCTCGACCTCCTCCTTGCGCGCCAGAGCCTCGTCGAACGCGGGCCAGCGCGCCCCGCCGCGCAGCAGGCCGCCCACGTGACCCAGCGCCTCCCACAACTCCTCCGCCAGGTGCGGCGCGAAGGGCGCGAGCATCAGCACCAGCGCCTCGACCGACTCGCGCACGGCGAACAGCTCGGCGGGCGAGGCCGAAGGCGGCTCCGCCTTGAAGTCGCCCAGCGCGTTCAGCAGCTCCATCATCGCCGCGACCGCCGTGTTGTAGCGCAAGCCCTCGAAGTCGTTCGTGACGCGCTCGACGGTGCGGTGCGTCTCGTGGCGCAGGCGCCTGGCCTCGGCCGGGAAGTCGCCGGCCGCGCCCACGTCGGCGGGCGCGCCCGCCAGCGCCTCGCGCCAGCGGCGGACGAAGGCGTAGACGCGGCGCAGGAAGTTCTGCGCGCCGTTGATGCCCGCCTCCTGCCAGCGCAGGTCGTTCTCGACCGGCGCGGCGAAGAGGACGAACAGCCGCGTCGCGTCCGCCCCGTACGCCTCGATCATCTCGTTCGGGTCCACGCCGTTGTTCGCGGACTTCGACATCTTCTCGAACGGCCCGACGCTGACGGGGTGGCCGTCGCTAATCAGCGTCGCTTCGCGGATGCGCCCCTTGTCGTCGCGCACCACGTCCACGTCCGCCGGGTTGAAGTAGACGCGCGAGCCCGCGTCCTCGCCCTCGCGGTAGAAGGTCTCGGCGACGACCATGCCCTGCGTCATCAAACGCTTCACCGGCTCGTTGAAGCTGACGAGCCCGATGTCGCGCATGAACTTCGTCCAGAAGCGCGTGTAGAGCAGGTGCATCACAGCGTGCTCGACGCCGCCGATGTACTGATCCACGGGAGTCCAGTAGGCGACCTTCTCCCCGTCGAACGGCGCGCCGTCGTTCTTCGGGTCGCAGTAGCGGAAGAAGTACCACGACGAATCGACGAACGTGTCCATCGTGTCCGTCTCGCGCCGCGCCGCGGCGCCGCACTTCGGGCACGTCGTGTTGACGAACTCGGGGACGCCGGCCAGCGGCGACTCGCCCGCGCCCGTGAACTCTGCGCGCTCGGGCAGCATGACGGGCAGGTCGCCGTCGGGCACGGGCACGACGCCGCACCCGTCGCAGTAGACGACCGGGATCGGCGCGCCCCAGAAGCGCTGGCGCGAGACGCCCCAGTCGCGCAGCCGGTAGGTGACGGCGCGCTCGCCGAAGCCGCGGCTCTCGGCGAACTCGCCCATCTCGCGGATGGCGTCCTCCGAGAGCTTGCCGCTCCAGTCGCCGGAGCTGACGAGGATGCCATACTCCGTGAACGCCTCGTGCATGGCGACCGACTGGTCTTCGACCGCGGGGTCGCGCTCGGCCGGCGGCTGCTCGTACGAGATGCGCTCGATGACGCGGCGGATGGGCAGCGAGTACTTCTGCGCGAACTCGAAGTCGCGCTCGTCGTGCGCGGGCACAGACATCACCGCGCCCGTGCCGTACTCGGTCAGGACGTAGTTGCCGGCCCAGACCGGGATCAGGTCGCCGCTGAACGGGTTGACGGCCATCAGGCCGGTGTTGACGCCCTCCTTCTCCTCGGCCGCGCCGGGCTCGCGCGCCGCCGCCCGCTCGGCGCGCACGCGCTCGGCGAAGCGGCGCACGTCCTCTCGGACGGGCGAGCGCTCGACCACGGGGTGGTCGGGCGCGACGACGACGGCGTTCGCGCCGTAGATGGTGTCGACGCGGGTGGTGAAGACGCGGACGCGCTCGGCCGTGTCCTTGATTTGAAAATCGACGTAGGCGCCGGAGCTTTTGCCTATCCAGTTGCGCTGCATCGTCAGCACGCGCTCGGGCCAGCCCGCCTCGATCTCGCGCATGTCCGCGAGCAGTTGCTCGGCGTAGTCGGTGATGCGCAGGAACCACTGCTCGATGTCGCGCTTCTCGACGGCCGCGCCGCAGCGCCAGCAGACGCCGCCCGACGACTGCTCGTTGGAGAGCACGGTGCCCTCGGCCGGGCACCAGTTGACGGGCGAGACCTTCTTGTAGGCCAGCCCCTTTTCCAGCATCCGCAGGAAGAACCACTGGTCCCACTTGTAGTAGTCCGGGCGGTGCGCGGCCACCTCGCGCCGCCAGTCGAAGCTGAAGCCCATGCGCTTGAACTGGGCGCGCATGTGCTCGATGTTCTGCTCCGTCCATTCGCGGGGCATCACGCCGCGCTTGATGGCGGCCTGCTCGGCCGGCTGGCCGAAGCTGTCCCAGCCCATCGGGTGCAGCACGTTGTAGCCCTGCAGGCGCCGGAACCACGACAGCGCGTCGCCGATGGAGTAGTTGCGCACGTGCCCCATGTGCAGGAAGCCCGAGGGGTATGGGAGCATCTCCAGGCAGTAGAAACGCTTCTCGCGCGCGGCGCCCGCCTCGACCTCGAAGGCGCCCGACTCCTCCCACCGCTGCTGCCACTTCTCCTCGATCTTCGCGGGGAAATACTTTTCGTCCATGATGGTCTCGCAGCCCTTCCTTTACCCTTAAAGGTAAACGACCGCCCCCGGCTTTCTCAAGCACACGCGGGGCTTAACTCGGTTTTAAGTTGGTTGTCGTCAGGGGCGTCGCCGCACCGCCCGCCGCGCCAGAGACCGCTGGCGCGGCGCCGGCCGTGCGGCTACGTAAGGAGGAGCTTGACTGGGTGGCCGAAACGCTTCATCTCAACTCTGTCCCACCTCGAAAGGTGCCGCCATCTTAGCGCAGGCGGCGCGCGCTTGTCGAACAAAAATCCGGCCCTCACTTGACCGTGTAGGTCGTCTTCTCTTTGCCGAGGAAGTCTTTGCCGGTCTTCTTCGTCACGAGGCCGGCGTGCTCCAGCTCGAAGTAGGCGCGCTGGACTTCGCCCTTGTCTATCGAGAGTTTGTTGGCGAGCGAGACGGGGGAGGGGAGCGCGTCGCCGGGCGCGAGGGTGCGGTCGCGGATGAGGGTCTCGACCTGTCGGCGGATTTGGAGGTAGTGGGGGCCTTCCGAGCGGTCTTTCAGGTGGATTTCCATCAGGCGGTCTCCTGCGGGGCGGGGCTGCGGACGAAAGAGCGTAGGGCTTCGAGGTTGCAGGCGTCGTCGCAGGTCTCGTCCGCGGGCGTCTCCAGCAGGAAGGCGGCGTGGGCGAGGCGGGGGTCGGTGGCGACGCGGCGCAGGGCTTCGAGCCCGATGTGGCCCTGGCCGATGTGCCAGTGGCGGTCTACGCGCGAGTTGTAGGCGGCCTTCGAGTCGTTGAAGTGGACGGCGAGGACGTTCCCGAGGCCGACGTTCGCGTCGAGCGAGTCGAGCGCCGCCGCGAGGCCGTCCTCGTCCCGTATGTCGTAGCCGGCCGTGAAGGCGTGCGCCGTGTCGAGGCAGACGCCGAGGTTCAGCCCGGGGCACCGCTCCGTTATCTCGCGCAGGTGCTCGAAGCGGTGGCCGATGCACTCGCCCTGCCCGGCCGTGTTCTCCAGAAGGATTCTGAAGGGGCCGAGCGCCAGGCGGTCGCAGGCGGCTTTGAGGCTCTCGGCGCAGGTGCGTATGGCGTCGGCCTCGCAGGCGCCGCGGGCGCTGCCCGGGTGGACGACCAGGTAGTCCGCGCCGAGGGCGACGCCGCGCTCGACCTCCTCGCGGAAGGAGGCGACGGACTTCTCGCGGACGGCCTCGTCGGCCGCGGCGAGGTTGATGAGGTAGTTGGCGTGGATGGCGACCGGCGAGACGCCCGTCTCGGCGCGCACGCTCCTGAACTGCTCGACCTCCTCCGCGCCGAGCGGCTTGGCCTTCCACCCGCGCGGGTTGCGCGAGAATATCTGCACCGCGTCCGCGCCCATCGAATGCGCCTTCAGCAGCGCGTTGTGCAGCCCGCCCGCAATCCCCGTGTGCAGGCCGATGCGCGGGCGCGCGGCGGCGGCCCCGGCGGAGCCATTCGTTGCCGGCGTGCTCAACGCGCGCCCCTCCTCTCGACCTCTTCCATGACGCGGAGGACGTTGCCGCCGAGAATCTTCGTCACGTCGTCGGCGGTGTAGCCGCGCTTTAAAAGTTCCGCCGTCAGGTTCGGGAGTTCGGCGACGGAGGAGAGGCCGGC
>DASVWB010000365.1:0-9320 GCA_036389815.1 Pyrinomonadaceae bacterium
CGCGGGCCGGCTCTCGTCATCCGGCGAATATTCAGCGAACCACTGCGCCGAGCAACATGGCCACGGCGGACATGGCGGCGACAACCAGCGCCCACACGGGGAAGCTGAGGCGGTCGCGGTACAGACGCCTCACGAGCGGGAAGGCCAGCAGCAGTGCCGGCAGCAGCCCGACGCCGACCGCGGCGACCTGCGGCAATCCCATACGCCCGCCGAGCGCCGCGCCGCCGAACAGCACGGCGACCGCGGCCAGGAGGTAGAAGAACGTGGCGGTCTTAGACATACGCCCCCCTTTCACTGCCAGATGGTGCCCCAGGTGCAGCCGATGGCCGAGGCGCCGCAGGCGGCGGCGAAGCAAGGCCCGGCGAGCAGCTCCGCGTTCCAGATGTTGACGCCGACGCAGGCCACGGCCGCGCCGCCGCACCACGCGAAGGAGCAGCGCGCCCACGCCCGTATGCGCGCGCGGCGCGTCTGCGCGGCGTAGCCGGCCTTCACCACCCGCACGCCGTCGCGGGCCGCCGGGCCGTCCTTCCTGGTCTGGGTCTCGTACTGGTACATCATGGGCTGCTCCTCCCTCGTGCTGCCCCAGTTGTAGCCGCTGTACATCCCCGGCTCCGAGACCGGCTCCTGCACCTCGCCGCCGTAGACCGGCGCCTCGTAAATCTCGTCCCACGAGTAGACGCTCGGGTCGGGCGCCGTCATGACGGTCTGCGACACGTACTGCTCCGCGAGGTTGCCGTACTCGTCGTAACGGTTGGCGATGACCGTGCCCTGCCACTCGGCCTCGACGCTGTAGTCGGGGACGAAGATGATCTCGACCGTGCCGTCGCTGAGGCTCGACTGGTCCTGCGGGGCGAAGGCCGCCGGCATGAAGACCGCGCCGAAGCGGTTCGACGCCACCGCCCGGCCCGAGCCGTAGCTGCCGCTCATCGAGAAGGACTCGTCAATCTGCGGCGGCCTCCCCTTGCGCTCGAAGTACCTGAGCGCGGCGCGGACGTTCTCGCTGCTCTCCCTCAGGGCGCGGACGCGCGCGGCGACCTCGGGCCCCTTCTTGACCTTGAAGTCCTTGACCTTCTTTCCCGGCGCGGCCGCGGGCGCGGTGCGCGCCCCTGCCGCCGCGGAGGCCGCGGGGGCCGACGGGGTGAGGCCGTATGCCAGAGCGATGGCAAGCAGCGTAATGACAGAACTCTTAACCGTGTGCATGGGACGTTCCTCCTTGATGGTTGGAACCCCGCCGCGCTTTAAGCTAAGATGTCGGCCAGCGTGAGACGCACCTTTGCTCAAACCGCGGCAGAGGTGTTGTTGACGAATGGCCCCGCCGCCACCGGCAAGTGACGGCGGGGCCGTTTTATTTTCGCGCGCCGGAGCGGACGGCATGCGCCGGGCGGATGCTGTTGACAGCGCGGTGGTGCTGCACCGTCTTGCTCCTCATAGATGTTTAACTGCCTGGTGAGACGCCGGGAGATGAGGCTCTCACCAGCCGGAATCGAAGCGGCGCTAAAAGTAGGGAATTCCGGCGGCGCTGTCAATACCCAAATTCTTGAGAAATTGTGAAAAATGTTGAGCAAATTTCAAAAAAAATCGGCGGTGCCGGGCGTGTCGGGGACCGAATAACCACGGAGACACAGGGGCACGGCTAATCCGCTTTAGCGGTGCCTCTGTGTCTCCGTGGTTCGGTGTGGTAGCATTAAAGAAATTTCAGCAAAAATACCGCGGCCGGCTTTAAGCAAGAGGAGAAGAGTATGCAGCAGATGAAGCACGAAGAGTTCCGCAACGAGCCGTTCACAGACTTCTCGAAGGAGGAGAACGCGCGCGCGATGCGCGAGGCGCTGGAGCGCGTCCGCTCGGAGTTGGGGCGCGAGTACCCGCTCGTCATCGGCGGCGAGCGCGTCGAGACGGGCGACCTGCTGGAGAGCCGCAACCCGGCGCGCAAGACCGAGGTCGTCGGCCGCTTCCACAAGGCGACGAAGGAGCTGGCCGCGCGGGCGGTCGAGCGCGCCAACGAGGTCTTCCGCGACTGGCGCGACACGCCCCCGCAGCAGCGCGCAGACCTCCTCTTCCGCGTCGCCTCGCTCCTGCGCGAGCGCAAGCACTACTTCTCCGCGTGGATGATTCATGAGGTGGCGAAGACTTGGCCCGAGGCCGACGGCGACACGGCCGAGGCCATAGACTTCTGCGAGTTCTACGCGCGCGAGATGCTGCGCTACGCGGGGCACCAGCCGCTCGTCCACGTCGAGGGCGAGGAGAACCGGCTCGAATACATCCCGCTCGGCGTCGGCGTCGTCATCCCGCCCTGGAACTTCCCGCTGGCCATCATGGCCGGCATGACCGTCGCCTCCGTCGTCACGGGCAACACCGTCGTCCTGAAGCCTTCGTCCGACGCGCCGGCCATCGCCTACAAGTTCTTCGAGCTGCTGGAGGAGGCCGGCATGCCGCCGGGCGTCGTCAACTTCATGGTGGGCGCGGGCGGCGAGGTCGGCGATGTGATAGTTGACCACCGGCTGACGCGCTACGTCGCCTTCACGGGCTCGAAGGAGATCGGCTTGCGCATCAACGAGCGCGCGGCCAAACACCAGGAAGGCCAGCTCTGGATAAAGCGCGTCGTGGCCGAGATGGGCGGCAAGGACGCCATCGTCGTGGACTCGGACACCGACTACGACGACGCGGCGGCCGGAGTCGTCGCCTCGGCCTTCGGCTTCCAGGGGCAGAAGTGCTCGGCCTGCTCGCGCGCCATCATCGTCGGCGAGGCTTACGAGCCCGTGCTGCAACGCGTCATCGAGCGCACGGCGCAGCTCAAGCTCGGCGACCCGTCGGAGCCGACGACGAGCCTCAGCGCCGTCATCAACGAGAAGGCTTTCAAGACCATCAGCAAGTACGTCGAGTGGGGGCAGGAGGACGGCGGCCGGCTCGTCGCGGGCGGCGGCAGCGACGGCGAGCAGGGCTTCTTCATCGAGCCGACCGTCATCGCCGACGTGAAGCCCGGCGACCGCGTCGAGCAGGAGGAGATTTTCGGCCCCGTGCTCGCCTGCATCAAGGCCGACGACTTCGACCACGCGCTGCGGATCGCCAACGACACCGAGTACGGACTGACCGGCGCGGTCTACACGAACGACCCCGAAAAGCTCCGGCGCGCGGCGCGCGAGTTCCACGTCGGCAACCTCTACCTCAACCGCAAGTGCACGGGCGCGCTCGTCGGCGTCCACCCCTTCGGAGGCTTCAACCTGTCGGGCACCGACTCGAAGGCCGGCGGCCGCGACTACCTCGGCCTCTTCATGCAGGCCAAGGTAGTCGCCGAAAAAATCCGCCCCGGCTACTCGAACAGGGAGAAGCGGGGGGCGATCTGAGGGCAGTAGGCAGTAGACAGTAGGCAGTAGGGCTCCGCCCTGCGGGGGCTACGCCGGAACTCGAACCGCACGAAGGCGAGAGTTTTTCTACTGGCTGTTGGCTACTGCCTGCTGTCTATTTTTTATGCGTCTAATTTTCATGGGCACGCCCGAGTCGGCCGTCCCGACGCTGAGAAGGTGCGTCGAGGAGGGGCACGAGGTCGTCGCGGTGTGGACGCAGCCGGACAGGCCGGCGGGGCGCGGCAACAGGCTGAAGGCGCCGCCCGTGAAGGAGTTCGCGCTGTCGCGCGGCCTCGCGGTTCATCAGCCCGCGAAGATAAAGACCGGAGAGGCGTTCGCGCTCTTCGCGTCACAGCCTTTCGACGCGGCCGTCGTCGTCGCGTACGGCCGCATCCTCCCGCCCGCGTTCCTGCGCGCGCCGCGGCTCGGCTGCGTCAACGTACACTTCTCGCTGCTCCCGAAGTACCGCGGCGCGGCGCCGGTCAACTGGGCGCTCGTGCGCGGCGAGCGCGAGACGGGCGTCACGACGATGCTCATGGACGAGGGGCTCGACACCGGCCCCGTCCTGCTCCAGCGCGCGACGCCCGTCGGCGCGGGCGAGACCGCCCCGCAACTCCTCGAACGCCTCTCGCACGAAGGCGCGGAACTGCTCGCCGAGACGCTGGCGCGCTTCGGCGAGATAGTCCCGCGCGCGCAGGACGACGAGGGGGCGACGCCCGCGCCCATCCTGCGCCGCGAGGACGGGCTGGTTGACTGGTCGCTCGACGCCTTCCGCGTAGAGCAGCGCGTGCGCGGCTTCCAGCCCTGGCCGAACGCGCACACGACGTACAAGGGGCGCCGCCTCATCATCTGGCGCGCCGAGGCCCGAGCGCGCGAGGCGGGGCCCGGCGACGCGGCGCCGCCCGAAGAGGGGAGCGCGGCCGCGGGGACTTTGGTCGCGGCGCGCGGCGACGAGCTGGTCGTCGCGTGCGGCGGCGGGACGACGCTGAAGGTTCTGGAGTTGCAGCCCGAGGGCAAACAGCGCATGCCCGCGCGCGACTTCGTCAACGGCTCGCGCGCGCAGGCGGGCGAGCGGCTGGGGGAAGGGTGAGCCGGAAGAGATTGAATCATCGGTTCATCGGTTCATCGAGTCATTGAACAAATGAACCGATGAACCGATGATTCAATGAATCAATCTTTCCGCTCGTCGTTAAAATCATGTCCGGGCGCGTGCGCGTGGTGAAGCGTGGGGCGAAGACGGGCGGCGCGGGGCGGGGCGTCTCGCCGGCGCGGCGCGCGGCGTTCGAGATTCTGCGCCGCGTGGAGGAGGAGGGCGCGTTCGCGGCGCCGCTGCTCGCGAACCTCCCCGGAAGTCTCTCGCCGGAAGACCGCGCGCTCTGCTACGAGTTGACGCTCGGCGTGCTGCGCAGGCAGTTCTGGCTCGACAGGGCGCTGGAACATTTCTCGGGGAGGAAGGCGGGGAAGCTCGACGCGCCCGTGCGCCGCGCGCTGCGCGTGGGGCTCTTCCAGCTCAGGTTCCTCGCGCGCGTGCCGGCGCACGCGGCCGTCAACGAGTCCGTCAACTTCGCGCACGCCGCGGGCCTGCGCTCGGCCGCCTCCTTCATCAACGCGGTGCTCCGGCGCGCGACCCGCGAGGCCGACTTCGACCCGGCCGCGGGCGTCGTAGACCCGCTCGAAAGGGTCGCCGTCGAGACCTCGCACCCGCCCTGGCTCATACGCCGCTGGGCCGCGGCCTTCGGCGCGGAAGAGGCCGCGGCCTTCGCCGGAGCCAACAACGACTCCGCCCCCGCGGCCTTCCGCGTCAACACGTTGAAGTCGGACTCCGATTCGGTTCTCGGAGAGTTGCGGGCCGGCGGGGCCGAGGTCGAGCCTTCGACGGTCGCGCCGGGCGGCTGGCGCGTCGTCGGCGGTGCCGGCGCGGGCGCGAGGCTGAGGGAACTCGCCGCGGAGGGGCGCGCCTACATGCAGGACGAGGCTTCGCAGCTCGTCGCGCACGTCGTCGGCGCGCGGCCGGGCGAACTCGTCCTCGACGCGTGCGCCGCACCCGGGAGCAAGACGACGCACATCGCCGCGCTCGCCGAAGGCCGCGCGCTCGTCGCCGCCGGAGACTTGTATGAGCACAGGCTGCGCGTGGTGGCCGAAGCCTGCCGGCGCGCGGGCGCGCGAGGCATGAGCCTCCTCGCGCTCGACGCCGAACGGGCGCTGCCCTTCGCCGACGCGACCTTCGACCGCGTGCTCGTGGACGCGCCCTGCACGGGGACGGGGACGCTGCGCCACAACCCCGAGATACGCTGGCGGCTCTCGCGGGAGAGCTTCGGCGAGCTGCGGGAGGTGCAGACGCGGATTCTCAAAGAGGCCGCTCGCGTGCTGCGCCCCGGCGGCCGGCTCGTCTACTCGACCTGCTCGGTCGAGAGGGAAGAGAACGAGGAGGTCGTCGCGGCCTTCCTCGCCGCCCGCCCCGACTTCGCGCAGGCGGAAGCCGCGCCCGCGCCCGCGCGCCTTCTCCTCCCCGGCGGCGCCGCGCGCACCTGGCCGCACAGGGACGACGTTGACGGCTTCTTCGTCGCGGCGATGGAAAGGCAGTAGGCAGTAGGCAGTAGGCAGTAGGCAGTAGACAGTAGGGCTCCGCCCCGCGGGTCGCCCGCCGGAACTCGAACCGTACCGCGGCAGAGGCTTTCCTACTGTCTACTGTCTACTGTCTACTGCCTACTACCGACTGCTTTGTCCCTACTGCTTCCTTGCGGCTCGCGAGTGGCGGGTGTTAGACTGCGCCGGCCGCCGGGGTTAGCCTTTTTGGCGGCAAATCCCCCCGTCGTGTGAGAGAGGCGTCGGAAATTAGTGGCCCTGCGAAGCATCCTGTCGGCGTTCGGTAAGCTCGGAGTCGTTGCGCTGATCGCCGTCGCCTTCGCCTTCGGCCTGCTGACGACCATCTACCTCTCGCTGCGCAGCCCCAACATACAGGTGCCCGAGGTCGTCAACCAGCCCTACTACGACGGCGAGAAGACGCTCGCCAAGGCCGGCCTCGACATCCGCGAGCGCGCCAAGCGCTACAAGCCCGGCGTGGAGCCCGGCCGCATCCTCGACCAGTCGCCGCGCCCCGGCGAGGTCGTCAAGGCTGGACAGACGGTCGCCGTCGTCGTCAGCCGCGCGCCGAAAGAGGGCGAGAAGCCGCCCGACGAGACGGTCGCCGAGGAGCGGCGCGAGGAGCGCGGCACCGAAGGGCTCGACCAGAACAAGAACCAGAACCAGAACGCGAACCGCCGGCGCAACACCAACCGCAACACGAACGGCAACCAGAACGCCTCCAACTCGAACGCCGCCGCGAACAGGAACTCCGGCCGCGGCGAGAACGCCAACGCGGGCAACGGCGGCGCGGCGCCGAACCGCAACGGCTCGAACCTGAACGCGAACTCGGCGCGCCCGCGCAACTCGAACCTGAGCCCGACGAACGCGAACACGCGCCCGCGCTCGACGACGACCAACAGCGCGCGCCCCCCGGCGGCGAACGCCAACCGGCGGCCGAACCCTTAAGCCGCGGGCGGCAGGGCGCGAAGACGGAGTAACTTTTAACCCCAAGGTCGTAATAATAAGTGAAGACTTCAAGCGTGCTTCCGGCACGCTTCGGCGGGCAGGACGCCCGCGCCCCGGGGGTTTTGAGGCTTTTCGATGATCGAGATAGCGCCGTCCATCCTTTCGGCAGATTTCACGCGGCTCGGCGAGCAGATAGAGGCCGCCGAGCGCGGCGGCGCGTCAATCGTCCACGTGGACGTGATGGACGGCCATTTCGTCCCGAACATCACGCTCGGGCTCCCCGTGGTTCGTTCGCTCGCCCGCGCAACCCGTTTGCCCCTGGACACGCATCTAATGATTTCTGACCCGGGGCGCTACGCCGAGCAGTTCGCGGAGGCGGGGGCTCGCATGGTTTCCGTGCACATCGAGGCCGACCCGCACATCCACCGCACGCTCGCCTCAGTCCGCCGCCGCGGGGCCATGGCCGGGGTGGTCATCAACCCTGCCACGAGCCTGAGCGCGCTGGACGAAGTCCTGCAATACGTAGACTACGTGCTGGTCATGTCGGTCAACCCCGGCTTCGGCGGCCAGGAGTTCATCCCGGCCTCGGTGGAGAAGATCAGGCGTCTGCGGCAGACCGTCCGGACGCGGAACCTCGAAGTCCGCATAGAGGTGGACGGCGGCATCGGCCCCGACAACATCGCGCAGGTGGCCGCGGCCGGCGCGGAAATCTTCGTCGCCGGCACGTCCGTCTTCGGCAAAGGCGACCCGGCCGCCTCGACCCGCGAGCTGCTGAACGCGGCGACACAGCTTGTTTGAAGTTTGAACGATGAACGCCGAACGATGAACTGGAGGCGGTTCGTCTTCCGTTCATCGTTCGGCGTTCCGAGTTCATCGTTTTCTGCCTGGAGGTTTTTGGTGATGCGAATTCGCAACCTGATTCTGTCCGCGCTGTGCGCGGCGCTGCTGTTCGGGGCGCTCCCGGCGCGCGCCGTCGTCGGCGCCGCGGCGGCGCAGCAGTCGCAGCTCTCGCCCGCGCAGCGGCTCGACGTGATGCGCTCGCGGTTAGACACCTTGCGGCGCACGCTCAACAGCGCCCTCGCGGGCATGAACGCGAAGGACAAGGGCGGCGAGGCTTCGGCCGACGACCCGCGCGCGCGCCTCGGCGGGCTCGAAAAGGAGGCCGGCAAGCTCCTCAACGAGGTCAACGACCTCAAGGGCAAGCAGGAGCGCGCCGAGCGCTACGACGTGACCGAGATCGACAAGCTTGAGGCGGCCGTCGCCGAACTCGACACGCGCTCGCAGGCCGCGATGCGCGAGACCATGCGCGAGCGCAGCGCCTCGCCGGCCGCCGCCGCGAGCGACGACAAGAAGAAGAAGAAGGGCCCCGGCTTCTTCGGCCGCATCCTCGGCCGCGGCGGCGACGACAAGTACGAGGAGCTGGTCGGCACCGTCGCGCCGGGTCGCGACCGCGAGCTGTTCGAGGAGGCCACGAGGTCGGCGCGCAAGGACAGCTTCGAGGAGGCGCGCGCCCTCTACAACGTCATCATCAACACCTACCCCGACTCCGTCTACCTGCCGCTCGCCAAGCTCGCCATCGCCGACACCTTCTACCTCGAAGGCACGACGAGCGCGCTCATCCAGGCCGGCCAGGCGTACCAGGACTGGGTGACCTTCTTCCCGACGCACGCGCTCTCCGACGACGTCTGCCTCAAGATGGGCGAGGTCGAGATGCGCCGCATGGGGCTCGCCAACCGCGACATCTCGCCCGCGCGCAAGGCCGAGCAGCGCCTGAAGGTCTGCCTCCAGCAGTTCCCGAAGTCGTCGCTGCGCCCCGAGATCGAGGTGCGCCTGCGCGAGGTGCAGGAGAACCTCGCCGACCACGACAAGAACGTCGGCGACCAGTACTTCAACAAGTTCTACCAGCACCGCGCCAACAACCTGAAGGGCGCGCAGTCGCGCTACCGCGAGATCGTCGAGAAGTACAAGGACTACTCCGGGATGGCCGAGGTGCTCTTCCGCTACGCGACGACCTACATGGAGGAGGAGGAGCCCGACGAGGCGACCAAGTACTTCCAGCAGCTCGTCCGCCAGCACCCGAACTGCGAGCTGGCCGAGAAGGCGAAGGAGAGGCTGACGGCCATCGGCGCGCAGATACCCGACGCCGACCCGCTGCGCGCCGAGGAGCCCTGCGAGGCCTCCGGCCCCGGCATGCTCGGCGGCCTCATGCGCGAGATCAGCGGCGTCGTGCCGAAGACGGTCAACAAGGACGGCGTCATCATCAGCCAGTCGAGCAAGGGCAACGACATCATCCAGGCCGTGATGGAGAACGGCGGCCGCCTCCCCGACAACTACGACCGCCCCGTCCAGCGCACCGGGCCGGCCCGCGACGTGAAGCCGCTCCCGACCTCGGCGCCCGCGCCGAAAAAGGCCGACGGCGAGGCCAGGGGCGTGAGCGCCGAGCCGACG
>DASVWB010000366.1:0-9068 GCA_036389815.1 Pyrinomonadaceae bacterium
GTCTACTGTCTACTGTCTACTGTCTACTCCCTACTGCCTACTCCCCGTTTGACACCCCTCCGCCGCCTCGGTTATAAGGGACGCGCCCCGAAGGCTTTTAAGAGATGACGCACCGCCCCCACATCGCAGCGCAGCACCATCATGGCCGCCACGGCCACGCGTGCGGCAGCGTGTGGGGTGATTCGTAGGGCGCCGGGTCTTCGGCAGGGCGCACAGAAGTTTTTCACCAGCACACGCCGCGCGCGACACACCGAGTGTCCCGCGGCGTTTCGTTTTACGGCGACGATGGAACCCCTCTCGAACATCCCGGGCGGCATGCGCTATTACTTCGGGCGCGAGGCGCGCCTGCGCCGCGCGGTCGAGGCGGCGGCGATGTCCGTCTTCGACGGCTGGGGCTACGAGGAGATGGCGACGCCGGCCGTGGACTACTACGCCCTGTTCGAGCGCGGGATGGGGCGTGACGAGGCGCGGCGCAGCTTCCGCTTCACGGACGCCGACGGCCGTCTGCTCGCGCTCCGCCCGGACGTGACCTCTTCGGTCGCGCGCGCGGCGGCTACTCTGTTCGCGGGCGCGCCGCGCCCCCTGCGCTTCTGCTACGCCGCGTCGGTCTTCCGCCAGCGCCCGCGCTCGCACGCCGAGTGGCGGCGGCAGGGGCGTCAGCTCGGCTGCGAGCTGATAGGCGCGGGCGGCGGGGACGCCGACCTGGAAGTGCTGGCCATCGCCGCCGAGGTGCTCGAACGGCTCGGCCTCGGCGGCTCGTACCGCGTGACGCTCAACCACGTCGGCGTCTTCAACGGCGTCGCCGGGCAGCTCGGGCTCGAAGCCGAGGCGCGCGAGGAGATGAGGCGCCTGATTGATTCGCGCGACGCCGCGGCGCTCGAAGGCTTTTTGAAGTCGCAAGGGAGGTCTGAGGCGACGGCCGCGCGCGCGGGCCGCCTCGTCACGCTGGCGGGCGGGCGCGCCCTGCCCGACGGCGCGCGCGAGCTGTTCTCGAACGCGCGCTCGCGCGCGGCGCTCGACGAGTTGGAGCGGCTGCGCGCGGTCGTCGAGTCCCTCGGCTTAGGCGGCGGGTTCTCCGTAGACCTCGCGGACGTGTCCGGGCTCGACTACTACACGGGCGCCGTCTTCAAGATTTACGTCGGCGGGGCGGGCGCCCGCGTCGGCGGCGGCGGCCGCTACGACGAGCTGACCGCGAACTTCGGCCGGCGGGAGCCGGCCGTCGGCTTCGTCCTCGACCTCGACGCGCTCACGGAAGTCCTCGCGCGCCGCGACGGCGGCGGCGACGGCGGCCCGGCCGCGGCGCCCTCCGCAGTCGAAGGCGAAGACGCCGCCCACCGCCTCCGCGACGCGATGCGACGCCGCGCGCTCGGGGAACGGATAAGGATGGATTGATTCATCGGCTCGTCGGTTCATCGATTCATTGAAGAGATAAACAAATGAACCGATGAACCGATGAACCGATCCTTAAATGACGATGCTGACAATCGCCATAGCGAAGGGGAGGATGCAGCGGGACGCGCTGGGGCTGCTGGCGCGGGCGGGCGTGCGCGTCGCGGCGGAGGAGTTGGCCTCGCGCCGCCTCGCCGTCGCGGACGAGGGCGGGCGTTACCGCTTCGTCTTCGTCAAGCCCGCGGACGTGCCCGTCTACGTCGAGCACGGCATCGCGGACTGCGGCGTCGTCGGGCGCGACGTGCTGCTCGAATCCGAGGCCGACGTGTTGCAGCCGCTCGACCTGAAGATCAACCGCTGCGTTATCGCCGTGGCCGCGCGCGAGGGCGAGGCGCTCGAACGCTCCGGCGTGCTCCACGTCGCGACGAAGTACCCGCGCGTCGCGGCCGCGCACTTCGGCGCGCGCGGCGTGCCCGTCGAAATCATCGAGCTTTCCGGCTCGGTCGAACTCGCCCCGCTGCTCGGCCTCTCCGACTGCATCGTGGACGTGGTCGAGACGGGGCGCACGCTCGCCGAGAACGGGCTGCGCGTGGTCGAGACCATCGCGGAGTCTACGGGGCGGCTCGTCGTCAACCGCGCCAGCTACCAGTTGAAGTCCGGGGCGGTCGGCGGGCTTCTGGGCGGGCTGACGCGCGCGGTCGCGGAGGCGGGAGGGGAGTCTTGATAGAGGTCGTGACAGGCGACGCGCGGCGCGGCGAGAAGCTGGCCGCCATACTCGGCCGCAGCGTCTCGGCCGACGCGGGGCTGACGGCCGCCGTCGGCGCCATCGTCGATGACGTGCGGCGGCGCGGCGACGAAGCGCTCTCAGACTACACCGAGCGCTTCGACGGCGTGCGGCTGAGGCCCGAGGAGTTCCGCGTCGGCGAGGGCGTGCTGCGCGAGTCGGCCGCGCGTGTCGGCGCGCGCGTGCACGAGGCGATACGCGCGAGCATCAGGAACGTGCGCGCCTTCCACGAGCACGAACTCGCGGAGAGCTGGGAGGTCGAGACGGGGCGCGGCGTCCGGCTCGGGCAGCGCGTGACGCCGGTCGAGGCGGCCGGGCTCTACGTGCCGGGCGGGACGGCGAGCTACCCCTCTTCGGTCGTGATGAACGTCGTGCCGGCGCAGGTCGCGAGCGTCCGGCGAATCGCCGTCGTGACGCCGCCGCGCACGCTCTCGGAGACGCCCGCGGTCGCCGCCGCGCTCGTCGAGCTGGGCGTCACGGAGGTCTATCAGGTCGGCGGCGCGCAGGCCGTCGCCGCGCTCGCCTACGGGACGCGGACGATCCCGCGCGTGGACGTGATAACGGGCCCCGGCAACAGGTACGTCGCCGCCGCGAAGCGGCTCGTCTACGGCGCGGTCGGCATCGACTCGGTCGCTGGCCCGTCCGAGGTCGTCGTGCTCGCGGACGAGACGGCGCGCGCCGACTTCGTCGCCGCGGACCTCCTCGCGCAGGCCGAGCACGGCGAGGACGCATCGGCCGTCCTCGTCACGACCGACCCGGGGCTCGCCGAGGGCGTGGCCGCCGAGGTCGCGCGGCAGGCCGCGACGCTCCCGCGCCGCGAGACGGTCGCCCGCTCGCTCGCGGACTTCGGCGCCGTCTTCGTCATCGGAAGCATTGAGGAGGCGTGCGACATAGTCAACCTGCTCGCGCCCGAACACCTCGAAATCGTAACGCGTGACGAGGACGCCGCCGCCGCGCTCGTCCGACACGCCGGCGCCATCTTCTTCGGCGGGCACACGCCCGAGGCCGTCGGCGACTACTTCGCCGGCCCGAACCACGTGCTCCCGACCGGCGGCGCCTCGCGCTTCTCCTCCGCGCTCGGCGTCCAGCACTTCCAGCGCCGCACGAGCCTCATCCGCTACACGCGCGAGGAACTGCGCGAGACCGCGCCGCTCATCGCCGCGCTCGCGGAAGCTGAAGGACTGGAGGCGCACGCGCGCTCGGCGCTCATCAGGCTCGGCGAGACGGGGGGACGCCGATGACGAACCCGCTCGACACGATCAAGCCGCGCGTCCGCGGGCTGAAGGCTTACACACTGAAGCCCGACCGCGGCGCGGTGAAGCTCAACCAGAACGAGAACCCGTGGGGCGTGCCCGAGGCCGTGCGCTCGGAGACCTTGCGGCGGATGGAGGGGCGGCAGTGGGCGCGCTACCCCGACTTCGTGCCCGCGAGCCTGCACGAGCGGCTGGCCGCGTTCGCGGGCTGGCGCGCGGACGGCGTCGTCGCGGGCAACGGGTCGAACGAACTCATTCAGGCGACGCTGATGGTGACCGTCGGCGAGGGCAGGCGCGTGCTCATCTCGGAGCCGACCTTCGCGCTCTACCGCCAGGTGGCGACCGTGCTCGGCGGCGAGGTCTTGAGCGTGCCCCTTAACGGCGAGTTGGGTTTCGACGTGCCGGCGCTGCGCGAGGCGATAGAGCGGGGCAAGCCCGACGTGGTCATCCTCTGCTCGCCGAACAACCCCACGGGCTGCCGCGTCGAGGAGGGCGAGCTTGAAGAGTTGTTGAAGGCGACGAGCGGCATCGTCGTCGTCGACGAAGCCTACTTCGAGTTCTCCGGCCGCACGGTCGCGCCGCTGCTCGCGAGGCACGCGAACCTCGCCGTCTTCCGCACCTTCTCGAAGGCGATGGGGCTCGCGGGGCTGCGCGTCGGGTACCTGCTGGCCGCGCCGGAGCTGGCGCGCGAGGTCTCGAAGGCCGTGCTGCCCTACAACCTCAACCTCTTCTCGCAGACGGCCGCGGAGGTGGCCGTCGAGATGTACGACGCGGAGCTGCGCCCCACGGTCGAGCGCATCGTCGAGGAGCGCGGGCGTCTCCACGCCGGACTGCGAAACGTCGAAGGGCTCGCGCCCGTGCGCTCGCACGCGAACTTCATGGTCGTGCGCTCGGCGCTTGAGCCGCGGCGCGTCTACGACGAACTGCTCGAACGCCACGGCGTGCTGGTGCGCGACGTGAGCGGCTACCCGATGCTCAAAGACTACTTCCGCGTCAGCGTCGGCACGCCCGCGGAGAACGAGCGCCTGCTCGCGGGGCTGCGCGACATCTTCGGGAGGGGGGAATCCGATGGCGACTGAGCCACAGGCTGCGGCGGCGCGCGAGGCGGAGGTGCGGCGCACGACGAAGGAGACGGACGTGCGCGTCCGCCTCGCGCTCGACGGCCGCGGGGCCGCGCGGGTCTCGACGGGCGTCCCGTTCCTCGACCACATGCTGGAGCTGTTCGCGCGCCACGGCCTCTTCGACCTCGAAGTCGAGTGCCGCGGCGACCTCCACATCGACGACCACCACTCGGTCGAGGACGTGGCCATCACGCTCGGGCAGGCGCTCGCGCGGGCTCTGGGCGACAAGTCGGGGATAGCGCGCTACGGCTCGGCCTACGTGCCGATGGACGAGGCGCTGTGCCGCGCGGTCGTAGACCTCTCGGGGCGCTTCTACCTCGTCTACGAGGTGGAGACGCGGCGGCAGACCGTCGGCAACTTCTCGGTCGAGCTGGCCGAGCACTTCTGGCGCTCGCTCGCGGAGGCCGCGCGCTGCAACCTGCACATCGACTGCCTCCGGGGCCGCAACACGCACCACATCCTCGAAGGCACCTTCAAGGCCGCGGCGCGCGCCCTGCGCCAGGCCGTCGAGCGCGACCCGCGCGTCTCGGGCGTGCCGAGCACGAAGGGCGTGCTTTAGGAGCCGGGCGAGGGGAGGCGGCTTGGTTAGCGTCGCGATAATCGATTACGGCGTCGGCAACCTGCGCTCGGTGGAGAAGGCTTTCCGCGCGGGCGGGGCCGAGGCCGTCGTCAGCGCCGACGAGGAGGTCTTGCGCGAAGCAGACAGGCTCGTGCTGCCGGGCGTCGGCGCGTTCCGCGCGTGCATGGAGGCGCTGGCCGCGCGCGGCTTCGGGAGCCTCGTGCGCGAGCGCGTCGCCGCGGGCGTGCCGCTGCTCGGCGTCTGCGTAGGCATGCAGATGCTCTTCGAGGAGTCGGAGGAGTTCGGCACGACGCGCGGGCTCGGGTTCATCAGGGGTCGCGTGCGCCGTTTCCCCGCGGGCCTGCGCGTGCCGCAGGTCGGCTGGAATCAGGTCGGCTGGGCGAGGCCGAACCCGCTCGCCGAAGGTATCGCCGACGGAACTTTCTTCTACTTCGTCCACTCCTTCTTCTGCGAAGCCGCGGACGCCGACGCGGTCGTCGGCGCGACGGAGTACGGGCTTACTTACCCCTCGGTCGTCGCGCGCGGCAACGTCTGCGGCGTGCAGTTCCACCCCGAAAAGAGCCAGGCCGCGGGGCTGCGCCTGCTCAGGAACTTCGCCGAGGGGGAGAGATTTTAGATTTTAGATTTGAAGAGTGCTTCGTGGCCGCCTTCAAATCAAAAATCAAAAATCTAAAATTCATAGATCATGTTGGCTAAACGCATCATCCCCTGTCTGGACGTGGACGCGGGCCGGGTCGTGAAGGGCATCCGCTTCGTGTCGCTGGCGGACGCGGGCGACCCCGTCGAGCAGGGGAAGCGCTACGACTTAGAGGGCGCGGACGAGCTGACCTTCCTGGACATCACGGCCTCCTCGGACAAGCGCGCCATCGTCGCAGACCTCGTGCGCCGCGTCGCCGACGAGGTCTTCATCCCGCTGTGCGTGGGCGGCGGGCTCAAGTCGGTCGAGGACGTGCGCGCCGTCCTGCGCGCGGGCGCCGACAAGATCTCGCTCAACACCGCGGCGGTCGAGCGCCCCGAGCTGATAACGGAGGCCGCGACCGTCTTCGGCAGCCAGTGCGTCGTCCTGGCGGTCGACGCGCGGCGGCGTGCGGGCGGCGCGGGGTGGGAGGTCTACACGCACGGCGGGCGCAGGAACGTCGGCTGGGACGCCGTCGAGTGGGCCGCGCGCGCCGAAGGACTGGGCGCGGGCGAGATTCTTCTAACGAGCATGGACAGGGACGGGACGCGCGACGGCTACGACGTGGCGCTGACGCGCGCGGTCGCCGACGCCGTCCGAATCCCCGTCATCGCCTCGGGCGGCGCCGGAAGGCTCGAACATTTTTACGAGGCTCTGACGGAGGGCGGCGCCAGCGCCGTGCTCGCCGCGTCGCTCTTCCACTTCGGCGAGTTTCAGATCGGCGAGGTCAAGGCGTACCTGCGCGAGAGGGGAGTCGTGGTGAGATGACTTTGAGGCCGGAGGACGTGCGGTTCGACGAGCGCGGGCTCGTCCCCGCGGTCGTGCAGGACGCGCGGACGCGCGAGGTGTTGACGCTCGCCTACATGAACGAGGAGAGCCTGCGGCGGACGCTCGCCGAAGGGCAGACCTGGTTCTGGTCGCGCTCGCGCTCGGAACTCTGGCACAAGGGGGCGACCTCGGGCCACACGCAGCGCGTCGTCGAAGTGCGCCTCGACTGTGACGCCGACGCCGTCGTCGTGCTCGTCGAGCCGCGCGGCCCCGCGTGCCACACCGGCGCCGTCTCGTGCTTCGGCGCCGGCGGCGCGGCGGAGCCTGAAAAGGGCGCCGCCGGAATCGGCGTCGTGCTCGAAGAGCTTTATGCGGTCGTCGAAGGCCGCCGGCGCGAGATGCCCGCGGGGTCTTACACGACGTACCTCTTCGAGAAGGGCTTGAACAAGATTCTGAAGAAGGTCGGCGAGGAGTCGGCCGAAACCATCATCGCCGCCAAGGACGAAGACCTCGGCGCGCTGACGGCCGAGACGGCGGACCTCGTCTACCACCTCCTCGTCCTCATGGTCGAGCGCGGGCTGTCGCTCGAAGCGCTCGCCGGAGAACTCGGGCGACGCCGCGGAGGGAAGGGGGGCGAATGAGCGAAAGCACGCCGGGGGCCTCGCCCGACGGGGTCGGGCTGCAAGAACTGCTCGACTTCTCGGTTTCGGCCGCGCGCGAGGCGGGCGAGATCACGCTGCGCTACTTTCGGCGGAAGTTCGAGACGCGTCTGAAGGGCAAGGACAACTTCGTCACGCAGGCCGACCTCGAAGCCGAAGAGTTCCTGCGGCGCGGCATCCTGGAACGCTTTCCCGGGGACGCAATCGTCGGCGAGGAGGGCGGCGAAAGCCCCGGCTCGACGGGGCGGCGCTGGATTATTGACCCCATAGACGGCACGTACTCCTTCGTCCACGGCGTGCCATTCTACGGAGTCCTGCTCGGCTGTGAGGTGGACGGCGACCCGGCCGTGGGCGTCGTCAACATCCCGGCGCTCGGCGAAATAGTCTACGCGGCGCGCGGGCTCGGCTGCTTCTGGAACGGCGAGCCGGCGCGCGTCTCGCAGACCGCAAGGCTCGAAGACGCGCTGCTGCTCTCGACCGACTTCGGCTCGTGCGCGCGCTACGGCTTCGGGGCGCCGGCAGAGGAGTTGCAGCGACGAGCCGCGATGCGGCGGACGTGGGGTGACTGCTACGGCTACGTCCTCGTCGCCACGGGGCGCGCCGACGTGATGCTCGACCCGGCGATGAACGTCTGGGACTGCGCGGCGCTCCTGCCCGTTTTGGAGGAGGCGGGCGGAACCTTCACGGACTGGGCGGGGCGGCGGACGATACATTCTGGCAACGCCGTCGCCACCAACGGGGCACTCTTCCCCGAAGTCATGCGGATTATTGAGGAAAACGGCCGCCCCGCCTAAATTTTCCGTCCCGCGCGAGTCAAAACTAGTCGCCGCCTGCCGTCAAACTTGTGGTATGTGGGTCATTAGTCTACACTGCTCGCCGGTGGGGACGCCTTGAGGCTCTTTGACTCGGAAGCCGCTCTCCTTAGAGCCTGTCAAAAATTTGCGGTGCGTTCATTTCCCCAGTTATTTCCTCATTTAGCCGCGAGGCAACCGGCTGGCATGGTCGTTGCTCTAACTCACTTCGTCGGTCTACGTCTGGCCGACGGTAAGAGACACAGGAGTGATTTGGCTTTCCCCGAGGCGCCGGGCCGAAGCTTTTCTTAGAGGGTTCTCGGGACCGGCGCCTTTGAAATAATAGACCGCGGTTAGGCCGCCCCGTCGGGCGCGCCGCGAAAATTTCGTGAAGGGACGAAGGATGAAACCGATCAAGCACGCAGAGAAGGCACTGGCGACCGTCGCGGGCGGCCTCTTCAACACGATACAGTTTTTCAACCAGTACAGGCCGAACGAGTCGTTCACCCCGAAGTGGTCGGACAAGCCGCTGCTCAAGTCCTGGCAGAAGTCGAAGCCGCCGCTCGGCTTCCCCCGCACCACCGACAGCTTGTGCCCGAAGTGCGTTATCGAGGCGCGCAACAAAATCCTGAGCGCGCCCGAGATCGACCCCAGCATCCTCATCCAGGAGAAGGTCGGCGAAATCAAGGCGCAGATCATCGAGCGCGACGGCCAGATTTGGATGGTCAAGGACTGCCCCGTCCACGGCCACTTCGAGGACATCATGGCCATAGACTCGAACTTCCTCAAGCACATCGAGTCCATGTTCCCCGGCCGAGACATCCAGGCGCACAACGACGAGGGGCTGCACGACCACGGCTCCTCCTCGATCAAGTTCGGCCGCGGGTCGGTGCTGACGGTTGACCTGACGAACCGCTGCAACATGATGTGCGACCCGTGCTTCATGGACGCCAACCAGGTCGGCTTCGTCCACGAGCTTTCGTTCGACGAGGTGAAGGACATCCTCGACAAGGCCATCTCGATCAAGCCGCGCCGCCAGATGTCGGT
>DASVWB010000367.1:0-5441 GCA_036389815.1 Pyrinomonadaceae bacterium
TGGGACATGCCCGTTCAGTACCCGGCCGGCACCGTCGAGGAGCACAACCGCACGCGCGCGCGCGCCGGACTCTTCGACGTGTCGCACATGGGCGAGATTGAGGTGCGCGGCGCAGACGCCGTCGCCTTAGTCAACCGCCTCTGCTCGAACGACGCTTCAAAACTTGTGGACGGGCAGGCGCAGTATTCGGCCTTGACGACGGAGCAAGGGACGGTCGTCGACGACCTGCTCGTCTACCGCTTCGGCCCCGAACGGCTCCTGCTCGTCGTCAACGCCTCGACGACCGAGAAGGACTGGGACTGGATCAACTCGCACAAGGGCGGCGAGAGCGTCCGGCTGACGAACCGCTCCGCGGACTTCTGCCAGATAGCGCTGCAAGGGCCGTCGGCGCTCTCGATACTCCAGACGCTCGCCGAGACGCCGCTCGAAGAGATCAAGTACTACCACTTCCGCGAGGGGCGTGTCGGCGGCGTCGACTCCATCATCTCGCGCACAGGCTACACGGGCGAGGACGGCTTCGAGGTCTACGCCGCGCCGGAGCACGCCGAGGCTTTGTGGCAGAAGATGCTCGACGCGGGCGGCTACGACACGCCCGGGGGCGTGCTGCCCTGCGGGCTCGCGGCGCGCAACACCCTGCGGCTCGAAGCCGGCATGGCGCTCTACGGCCACGAGATTACGGAGGAGACGACGCTCCTCGAAGCCAACCTCGGCTGGATCACGAAGCTCGCCAAGGGCGACTTCACGGGGCGCGACGCGCTCGCGCGCCAGAAGGAGGAGGGCGTCGGCCGCCGACTCGTCGGCTTCGAGGTCACGGAGCGCGGCATCGCCCGCGACGGCCAGGACGTGTACGCCGGCGGCTCGAAGGTCGGCCAAGTCACCTCGGGCAGCCCCGCGCCCTTCCTCAAGAAGAACATCGGCATGGCCTACGTCCCCGCCGGGCTCGCGGCGGCCGGCCAGCAAATCCAGATCGACGTCCGCGGCCGCATGGTCGGCGCGCAGGTCGTCCCCGTGCCGTTTTATAAGAGGAGTAGGCAGTAGGCAGTAGACAGTAGGGCTCCGCCCCGCGGCCGTGGCTGCCGACGGCGAACCGCTCGGCTTTGCAGGTTTTTCTACTGTCTACTGTCTACCGACTACTGTCTACTGCAAGGAGAGACATGGCAAACGTTCCCGAAGGCTTGTACTACAGCAAGGATCACGAGTGGCTGAGGGTCGAGGGCGAGACCGGGACGGTCGGCATCACCGACCACGCGCAGGGCTCGCTCGGCGACGTCGTCTACGTCGAGCTGCCGAAGGCCGGCGAGACGTTCGCCGCGCACGACACCTTCGGCTCGGTCGAGTCGGTCAAGGCCGTCTCCGAGCTGTTCCTCCCCGCCGGGGGCGAGGTCACCGAGGTCAACGAGTCGCTCAACGACGAGCCCGAGAAGGTCAACAACGACCCCTACGGCGAGGGCTGGATGCTGCGCGTCCGCCTCTCGAACCGCGGCGAGGTCGACAGCCTCCTCTCGGCCGCCGAGTACGAGGACTACATCGGGTCGCTGGAGTAAGAGAAGGCCGTGCGTTACATCCCCAACTCGCCCGAAGAGCGCCAGGAGATGCTGCGCGGCCTCGGCCTCTCCTCGGCCGCGGAGCTTTTCGACTCGCTCCCGCAGGACGTAATCCTCAAGCGCCCGCTCGACACGCCCGAGGCGCTCTCCGAGATAGAACTCCTCGAACGCTTCGAGGCGATGGCGGCCCGCAACGCGGCGGCGCGCCGGCCGAGCTTCCTCGGCGCGGGCGCCTACCACCACTACGCGCCGACCATCGTCGACAGCCTCATTCAGCGCTCCGAGTTCTTCACGGCCTACACGCCCTACCAGCCCGAAATCTCGCAGGGGACTTTGCAGGCCATCTTCGAGTTCCAGACGCTCGTCTGCCAGTTGACGGGGATGGACGTGGCGAACGCCTCGATGTACGACGGCTCGACCGCGATGGCCGAGGCCGTCCTGATGGCCGAGCGCGTGACCCGCAGAACGCGCGTCCTCGTCTCGGCGGCGGTCCACCCCGAGTACCTGCGCGTGACGGAGACCTACGTCGCGCACGCGGGCATCGAACTCGGCCGCCTCGAAGTCGACGAGGAGACCGGGCGGACTTCCCTCGACGCGTCGGCGCTCGACGACGGGGTCGCGGCCGTGGTCGTCCAGTCGCCGAACTTCTTCGGCTGCGTCGAAGACCTGAGGGCGTTCGCCGACCGCGTCCACGCCGCGGGCGCGCTGCTCGTCGTCGTCGTGACCGAGGCGGCGTCGTTCGGGCTGCTCCGCTCGCCGGGCGCGTGCGGCGCGGACATCGTCGTCGCCGAGGGGCAGTCGTTCGGCGTCCCCGTCTCCTACGGCGGCCCGTACGTCGGGCTCTTCAGCACGCGCGAGAAGTACGCGCGGCAGATACCGGGGCGCCTCGCGGGCGTGGCCTTCGACAAGGAAGGGCGGCGCGGGTTCGTCCTGACGCTGGCCACGCGCGAGCAGCACATCCGCCGCGAGAAGGCCACCTCGAACATCTGCACCAACGAGGGGCTCATCGCGCTGGCCGCGACCGTCTACATGACGGCGATGGGGCGGAGGGGCTTGCAGGAGGTCGCCGCGCAGTGCGCGCAGAAGGCCGCCTACGCGCGCCGCCGGATAGGGGCGCTCGAAGGCTTCTCGCTCCCGCACTCGGCGCCCGTCTTCAACGAGTTCGTCGTCCGCGCGCCGTCGGAGGCCGCGGGGCTCCTGCGCCGGCTGGCCTCCGAGCACAACGTGACGGGCGGCCTCGCGCTCTCGCGCTACCTCCCCGGGCGGCCGAACGACATCCTCGTCTGCGTCACCGAGACGAACAAGCGCGCCGACATCGACGCGCTCGCCGAAGGACTCAAGGGATCGAGTCGTTGACTCGTCGGGTCATTGATTCAACTAGAAAATGAATCAATGACCCGACGAGTCAACGCACAAATGAATCAATGAGCATCACGAAAGCGACAACGCACGTCACGCAGAACGAGGCGCTCGTCTTCGAGCGCTCGCAGGCAGGCCGGCGCGGCTACCGCCTGCCGGCGCTCGACGTGGAGGAGACGGCGATTGACGACCTCCTCCCGGCGGAGCTGCGGCGCGAGGACGACCTCGAAGGCGTGCCCGAGCTGTCCGAGCCCGACGTGGTGCGCCACTTCACGCGCATCTCGACGTGGAACTACAACATCGACCTCGGCCTCTACCCGCTCGGCTCCTGCACGATGAAGTACAACTCGCGGCTCAACGAGCGGGTCGCGCGCATCCCCGGCTTCGCCGGCCTACACCCGCTCGCGCCCGAGGAGGACGCGCAGGGCGCGCTCGAAGTGATGTACGAGTTGCAGCAGCACCTCGCCGAGATAACGGGTCTGCCCGGAGTCTCGTTGCAGCCGGCCGCGGGCGCCCACGGCGAGATGACCGGCGTCATGATGATCCGCGCCTTCCTCGACGCGCGCGACGGCGTCACCTCCGACGAGGCGAAGCGCCGCAAGGTCATGCTCATCCCCGACTCGGCGCACGGCACGAACCCCGCTTCGGCGCACCTCTCGGGCTTCACCGTCAAGACCATCCGCTCGACGCCCGAGGGGCTGACCGACCTCGACCACCTGCGCGAGCTGTGCGCGTCGGGGGCCGTGGCCGGGCTGATGCTGACGAACCCGAACACGTGCGGCATCTTCGAGCGCAACATCAAGGAGATTTGCCGGGTCATCCACGAGGCGGGCGGCCTCGTCTACATGGACGGCGCGAACATGAACGCGCTCGTCGGCGTGGCGCGCCCCGGCGACATGGGCGTTGACGTCATCCACCTCAACCTGCACAAGACTTTCTCGACCCCGCACGGCGGCGGCGGCCCCGGCTCCGGCCCCTGCTGCTGCACGGCCGAGCTCGAGCCCTTCCTCCCCGTCCCGCGCGTCGTCAGGTCGGACGCCGAAGGCGGCGGCGCGACTTACGGGCTCGACTCCGAACGCCCGCAGTCAGTCGGCCGCGTCAAGGCCTTCTACGGCAACTTCGGGATGCACCTGCGCGCGCTCGCCTACATCCTGACGCACGGCCGCGACGGGCTGCGCGAGGCGACCGAGGCGGCGGTGCTGAACGCGCGCTTCATCGCGCATGGCCTGGCCGACACCTTCGACCGCCCCTTCGACTCGCCGCCGATGCACGAGTGCCTCTTCACCGACAAGCGGCAGACGCGCAAAGGCGTCCACACGCTCGACATCGCCAAGCGCCTCATCGACTACGGCTTCCACCCGATGACCATTTACTTCCCGCTCATCGTGCAGGGCGCGATGCTCATCGAGCCGACCGAGTCGGTCGGCCGCGCCGAACTCCAGCAGTTCGTTGACGCCATGAAGGAGATCGCGCGCGAGGCCGTCGAGGACGCCGACACCGTGCTGGGCGCCCCGCACACGACGCGCATCGGCCGGCTCGACGAGGCGGCGGCCGCGCGCAAGCCCGTCCTGCGCTGGCGCCCCGCCGAGAAGGCCGCCGGCGCCTGACCCG
Organism: Pyrinomonadaceae bacterium; assembly: GCA_036389815.1. Taxonomy (GTDB): domain Bacteria; phylum Acidobacteriota; class Blastocatellia; order Pyrinomonadales; family Pyrinomonadaceae; genus QHXN01. The sequence goes on from DASVWB010000367.1 coordinate 4,515, forward strand.
CCCGTCTCATTCCGCGCAGAACGAAAGCGCCGCGGGAGTCTGAACCGACTCCCGCGGCGCTTTCGTTCTGCCGGGGGGCACTGCGGCGTGCGGACTGGTGCGACTGCGAGAGCGGTCGGCATCGTCCGCGGTAGCGGGTGGGGCGTTCCTATCAGGCGCGGCTCAGTCGAAGTCGAGCGGGTTGCGGTAGGGGGTGCCCTTGTCCTTCTCCGCCTTCTTCATCGCCTCTTTGAACTTCTCTTCGAGCAGGCGCTCGCGGTCCTTCATCGAGCCCAACTCCTGCGAGAAGACCTGCTCGCGCACCTTCTTGCGGTTCTCCAACTCCTTCGCCATCTCCTCGAACGACGCGAGCGGCTTCGCCTTCTCCTCGTGCGAGATGATCGCGCCCGTCTGCGCGTCCACCACTATCGTCGCCTCGCAGCACGGGCAGATTACCGTCCAGCTCTTCGTCTCGGCCACGGCCTTTTACTCCTCCCTGAATTTAAGCGGCCCGCCCCGGCCGGGGCGAGCCGCCGGCGGCGAGTATAACACCCGGGCCGCGGCCTCCGCCCCGGCCGTCAGGGCGTGACGGCGTCCTTGATGGCGCCGCCGACCTTCTTCGCGCCCTTGGCGGTGGCCTTGCCCGCCTTCTTCGCGCCGTTGACGGTCGCGCCGCCCACGTCCTCCGCCTTGTCGGCGGCCTCGGAGCCGACCTTCTTCGCCCCGCGCCCGGCGGCGCGCGCCGCGTCGTCCGCCTCGTGCGGCACGTCCTCGGCCTTGTCGGCGACGGCGCTGCCCGCGTCCTTCGACACGTCCACGACCTTGCCGCCCGCGCTCACGAGCGCGTCGGCCGTCATGCCGAGCGCCTGCTCGACCTCCGACTCGGGCAGCTCGCGCGCCGTCCTGTCGCGGTCGTAGACGCGCGCCGTCCGGCGCCCTACGCGCGTC
>DASVWB010000368.1:0-29305 GCA_036389815.1 Pyrinomonadaceae bacterium
CCTCTTCGCGCCGAAGTTATGAGCGAGCAATTTCAATGGTGCCCGGCGCCGCCCGACTACCGCGTCGAGTGGCGACTGGTCGAGGACGAGTTCCCCGTGCTCGCACGGATGGAGGGCTGCCCGCAGGACGCGGTGCACCACGCGGAGGGCGACGTGCTCGTCCACACGCGGATGGTGGCCGAGTCGCTCGCCGCGACGCCGGGCTGGCGCGCGCTCCCGCGGCGGGAGCGCGAGATAGTCTTCACGGCGGCGCTCCTGCACGACGTGGCGAAGCCCGAATGCACGCGCGTCGAAGGCGGGCGCGTCACGAGCCGCGGCCACTCGAAGCGCGGCTCGGTCGCGGCGCGCGCGCTGCTGTGGGGGATGGGCGTGCCGCCCGAAGACCGCGAGCAGATAGCCGGCCTGATTCGCTTCCACCAGATTCCCTTCTTCCTGATAGACAGGCCGGACGGGCGGCGGACGCTTTACGAGGTCAGCCAGTCGGCGCGCTGCGACCTGCTGGCACTGGTCGCGGAGGCGGACGCGCGCGGACGCGTCTGCGAAGACCAGCAGAGGCTGCTCGACAACGTCGCGCTCTTCGCGCAGTACGCAGAGGAGCACGGGTGCCTGAGCAACCCGCGCCGTTTCCCGAGCGACCACAGCCGCTTCCTCTACTTCCGCAGGGAGGGGCGCGACCCGGACTACCTCGCCTACGACGACACGGTCTGCGAGGTCGTGTTGATGTCGGGGCTGCCCGGCGCGGGCAAGGACTTCTGGGTGACGGAGAACCTTCCGGGGTGGCCCGTCGTCTCGCTCGACGAGACGCGCCGCCGGATGAAGGTCGCGCCGACGGCCAACCAGGGGACGGTCGTCTCGGCGGCGAGGGAGGCGGCGCGCGCGCACCTGCGCCGGCGGGAGCCCTTCGTCTGGAACGCGACCAACGTCAGCCGACAGATTCGCGAGCAGTCCGTCAACCTCTTCGCCGCCTACAACGCGCGCGTGCGCATCGTCTACGTCGAGGCGCCCGAGGCGCGGCTCTACGAGCAGAACCGCGCGCGCGAAGACCCGGTCCCGGCCGAGGTCATCCGCAAGCTCACCGCGCGCTGGGAGGTGCCCGACCTCACAGAGGCGCACCGCGTCGAGTGGGTCGCAGGCTCCGCGTCCGCGGCGCAGCTCATCACCCTCTGAAAGCCTTGAGCGCGAGCCTCCCGGGGGGCGCGCGGGCACATCAGCCCGCCGCCGCTAGAGCGCCGGCAGGGGCCGCGCGACGACGCGCGTGTTGAAGCGCTCCACGTAGTCGCCGCGGGCGGCGGGCGGGCGGCCCGGCTCCGCCCCGTCCGGCGCGAACGGGTAGGACTTCATGCCGTGGAACGGGAGCGGCGCGAGCTGGTCGGGGCTGGCCGAGTGGATGTTCATCTCCTTGCTGAAGCCGTCGGCGTAGAGCAGGAAGGTGCGCGTCCAGCCCGCGGGCAGGCGGGGCAGCGCCGAGGCGTCGAACGAGAGGCTTATCTCGTCGCCCGTGCGCGAGACGACGAACACGTCGTCGGCCGCCTTCAGAAGCTCGCGCACGTCGCCCTCGCGCGTGTAGCGCCCCGGAAAATTCTTCCACGGCGAGACGAGAGACACGCGCGCGTAGTCGTAAGAGAGCGGCTCGCGCCCGTCGGGCGTGACCTCGGCCGAGAAGCCGCGCCAGCGCAGCTCGGCGCGCACGGGGTCGAGGCGCGCGAGTCGGAGGGGGAAGTCGCCGCCGCTCTCGTCCACGAGAATCCTGTCCCAGTAGACGCGCATGTTCGTCACGACGCGAACCTCGCGGCTCGCGGAGAGGAACTTGCCCGTCAGGTCTACGACGAGCGTCTGCGGGCGGCCGACGGGGATGCCGATGTTCTCGACGACCGTCCGCCACTCCCCCGCCCCGTCTTTGACTTGCAGGGCGGGCGGCTGCATCTGTAGCTCGCCGTGCGACGCCGCCACGTTGTCGCTCGAAAAGGCGTAGTCCGTCCAGCCCGTGAGCAGCAGGAGCGTCCGGGGCGAGGAGGACGAAGGCGGCGCCGGGCGGCCGGCGGCCGCCCCCTCGTCCTTCATCCTCCCGCCTCCGTCCATCCCGAGGTCGAGCGTCAGCGTGTGGCGCTCGGCGTAGCCGCGGATGGGGCCGACGCGGAAGTCGTCCGGGTAGGTGCGGTCGAGGTCGCTGACCCGCGCGAGCACGTCGTGGCCGTGGTCGTCGTGTGCCGCCCGCGGCGGGCGGGCGCCCTTCGTCGCGTAGAGCTTGAAGGCGGGCGGGGCGTCGCGCAAGCCCTCGTCGGGGAAGACCTCGACGCCCTCGGGGTGCGAGACGGCGACGAGTTGCAGGCGGTCTACGAAGAGCGCCTCTTCCAGCTCGTTCGTCACGCGCAGCTCGTAGCGCCCGCCCCTCTCTTTGAGCTGGTCGCCGCGGATGCGCACGTACTCGTCCGGGTCCGGCGTGTTGTAGACGCCGGGCGCGAGCCAGTCGCCCATCTCGCCGCCGCCCATGAAGTCCGTGACGAACTCGAAGCGCTCGCCGTTCCACGCGTAGAGGAAGGGGCACGACGAGGGCTTGCGGTCAAGCTCCGTGACCTTGAGCGCGCCGGTCGCTACGCCCGCCTCCGGCTTCGCCGCGGCTGCCGACTGCGTCTCGGCCTGCACCACGCCCGACGGCCAGAGTATGCGGACGGCGTCGGCAGACGTGCGAAGCCCCAGCCCGAAGACGATGTCGGCCGGCGCGGGCGCGGGAGTGGCCGCGTAGCTCTCCAGCTTCTGCTGTAGGCTCCCTGCGCGCAGCTCTACTTTCGCGCCCACGCCGCCGCGGTTGCTCACCTTGCCCGCCAGGCCGACGCGCAACGAGCGGTTGCGGTTGCCGCCCTCGTTGCGCGCGACGCTCAGTCGCCCGCCCTGCGCCGTCGAGCCGAAGACGAGGTCAACGTCGCCGTCGCCGTCCACGTCGCCCGAGGCGAGCGCGCCCGCGGCGCCGACGGTAAGACCCGCGGCGGCCTTGTCGCTCACGTCCGACCAGCCGCCGCCCGTGTTGCGCAGCAGCCTGAGCGCGCCGCCCTTCTGCGTGCGCCAGACGGTCACGAGGTCGAGCAGTCCGTCGTTGTCGTAGTCGAGGAACTGCGCGGCGGCGGGCTCACCCGACTGCGCCAGAGGCCAGGCGTCTACGCGGAAGCGCCCGCGGCCGTCGCTCAAGGCGAACTCGCCCGCGCCCTCCGCGCGCGAGAAGTAGAAGTCCGTGAAGCCGTCCTTGTTCACGTCGCCCGCGGCCACGGGGCCGAAGCCGCCGCCCTTCAGTTCGAGCCCCACGTCGGCCGCGACGTTGCGGAAGCTGCCGTCGCGGAGGTTCTTCCAGAGCGCGGGCGGCGCCTCCGACCCCACGACGAGCAGGTCAACGTCGCGCCGGTTGTCGAAGTCGGTCGGCACGACGGCGACGGCCGCGCCGCGCGTCGGCGTAATCTTCGACGCGGCCGTCACGTCGGCGAAAGTGCCGTCGCCGTTGTTACGCAGCAGGAGGCTCGGCGCGGCCGCGCCGCCCGCGACGAAGATGTCGAGGTCGCCGTCGTGGTCGCTGTCGACGAAGGCGGCGGCCGAGGCGTTCGGGCGGGCGGGGACGCGCGCGGCCGCCGTCGCGTCTTTGAAGCGCCCGCCGCCCTCGTTGTGGAAGAGGGCGAGCGCGTCGGAACCTACGATTAAGAGGTCCGGGCGCTCGTCGTTGTCGTAGTCGCCCGCGACGGCGCCGAGCGCCGCGCCCTTCGAGCCTTCGGCCGTAAGGCCCGACGCGGCCGTCACGTCGGCGAACTTCCCGCCGTCGTTGCGCAGGAGCCTGCGCGGGGCCGCGAAGAGGTCTAAGTCCCCGTCCCCGTCGAAGTCGAAGAGGAGCGGCGCGCCGCCCGCGTCGTTCGGCGGGGGGAGGGCGGACGCGGTGGCGTCGGCGAACGAGACTTCGGGCGTGCGCTTGTCGACGACATCGGCTTCGGCTCCCGTCGAGGCGAGGGCCTCGGCGTAGCGACCCTGTTCGAGGTAGTTCGTGCCGACGGTGGTCGCCGCGCCGCTCGCGCGCAGCGCCTGGAACTGCTGCATCAGCCGCTGCCCCTCCTCGCGCGCGCCCGAGCGCAGGAGCGCCGTGCCGAGGTTGTAGAGCGCCGTGCCGTTGTAGGGCTCCTCCGCGAGCGCGACGCGCAGCGCCGCGATTGCCTCCGGGTACTTGCGCTGCTGCGCGTAGAGCTGCCCGAGGTTGACGGTCGCGCCCACGTCGCGCGGGTCTATCTTGAGCACGCGCTGGAAGGCGGCGACGGCGTCCTCGACGCGGTTCTGCTGGCGCGCGATGAGCCCGAGGAGGTAGGCCGGCTGCGGCGCGTCGGGCGAGAGCGCGGCGGCGGCCTCGGCCTCCTTCTGCGACGCGGCGAGGTCGGGCACGTTGTAGAGCGCAATCGCCAGGTTCGTGCGCGCGAGCGCCAGCTTCGGGTCGAGCTGAAGCGCGCGGCGGAAGGCTTCGGCCCCCTCCCTGTGCTTGAACTGTTCGAGCAGCGCGACGCCGAGGTTGTTGGCGCGGTACGCCTCCTCGCGCACGGACCTTGCGGCCTGCGGCCGCGCGGCCGCCTCGGGGCGGCGCGACGAAGAGACGAGTGAGGCGGCGGCCGCCGCGGCGACGGCGGCGGCGAGCAGTAGATAGCGGAACGACTTCATATGACTTCCCCCTTGTTCACCGACCGGGCGCCGGCGGCGCGGGCGAAGGCTCCGGCGTCGGCGCGGCGCGCGCGAAGACGATGGGCTCCGCCCTGATTATCCCCTGCCCCTCCTGTACGACGAGCAGTTGGTTGGCCTTGACCTGCTGGACGGACGCCCTCTCGCCGGACGGCCATACGATCTCGACGACGTAGGCGCGGTCGGTGCCGTCGGGCCTGCCCAAACCCAGCGTGAGCGTCGTCTCGCTCTGCGAGGCGTAGCTCGAACCCGTGCGCACCATGTTGCCCGTCCTGAAGCCGGCCGGGCCGGAGACGGTGACGCGCGCGCCGACGGCGTCGCGGTTCGAGCGCGAGCCGACGAGCTTCAGGCGGAGCACGTCGTTCTGGTTCGCGTTGTCGTTGCGGTAGAGGCGCGCGGGGCCGCCGTTGGCCGTCACCAGAAGGTCGAGGTCGCCGTCGTTGTCGTAGTCGCCGTAGGCGGCGCCGCGCCCGACGACCGCGCGGCCGAGCGCGCGCCCGACCCTGCCGGTCACCTCCTCGAATTTCTTGCGCCCGAGGTTGCGGAAGAGGTGCGGCGGCTGCGCGTAGCGGACGCGCGGCTGCACCTTCTGGATGTCGTCGGAGACGTGGCCGTTGACGGCGAAGATGTCGAGGAGTCCGTCGAGGTCGTAGTCGAAGAAGAAGGTGGCGAAGGTCAAAGACTGCTCCGACATCTTGCCGATGCCGGAGGCGCGCGCCTCGTCGGTGAAGAGGCCGCCGCCGTCGTTGTGGTAGAGCGCCATGCTCTCCGAGGTGAAGTTGCCGATGACGAGGCTCTGGCGGCCGGAGCCGTCGTAGTCGGCCGCGTCCACGCCCATGCCGGCGCGCGGCGCGCCCGACTCGGCCAGGGCGACGCCCGCCGCCAGAGCCTCGTCCGTGAAGGTGCCGTTGCCGTGGTTCCTGTAGAGCCTGTTCGGCTCGGTGTCGTTGGCGACGAAGAGGTCGAGGTTGCCGTCGTCGTCGTAGTCGAGCAGGGCGACGCCGAGCGCCTTGCTCGTCGGGTCGTTGAGGCCGGCGCGCGCGGTGACGTTCTCGAAGCGGCCGTCGCCGCGGTTGTGGTAGAGCGCGGGGCTCTGCCCCTTGTACTTCTGCGGCGTGCAGTAGGACTTGTTCGTCCCGTCGAGCGTGCAGGTCACGTCCGCCTCGGGCGACCACTCGACGTAGTTGGCGACGAAGAGGTCGAGCCGGCCGTCGCGGTCGTAGTCGAACCACGCGGCGCTGGTGCCGAAGCCGGGGTCGCCCAGACCCGCGCGCTGCGTCACGTCCTGAAACTTCCCGCCGCCCGTGTTGCGGTAGAGGCGGTCGGGGCCGATGGCCGTGATGTAGATGTCGGCGTTGCCGTCGTTGTCGTAGTCGCCGACGGCGCAGCCGATGCCGTAGAGGCTCGCGGCGAGCCCCGCCTCGCGCGTCGCGTCGCGGAAGGTGCCGTCGCCGTTGTTGTGGTAGAGCGCGGGCGGGGTGGCCGGCCCCCTGTCTTCGGGCCAGCCCGTCGAGTTGACGAGCAGGATGTCGAGCCAGCCGTCGTTGTCGTAGTCGAGGAAGGCCGCGCCCGCGCCCAGCGTCTCGGGGAGGTACTTCTTGCCGGCCGCGCCGTTGTTGTGCCGGAAGCGTATGCCGGCCTCGGCCGTCACGTCCGTGAACTCCACCGGCCCGGAGGGTCGCGGCGCGGCGGCGGGGGACGGGCCGGGGCTGGCGCCGGGCGCGGCGGCCGCGGCGGCGGACGACGAGGCGGCGGCGGCGGCCGGGCCCTGCGGCGCGGCCGAAGGGTTCTGCGTCGGGTCCTGCCTGCACCCGGAGGCGAGCGCGGCGAGCGCCAGAAGGGTTGCTGCGATGAGAGTGGAGCGGCGCATCTCGGGGGTCTCCGCCTTGGGTGAAATTCGAGATTTCAAATTCGAGATTCGAGACTATTCGGAGCCGCGCCGCGAGGTCAGGTAAATCTCGACGAGGTTCGCGGCCGGGCCGACGACGAAGAGCGCGTAGTAGGGCGCGTGGACGTTCTCGGCGAGGCGCAGGAACATCTCGGCCAGCGCGACGAGGAAGCCGACGAGGGCCTGCGCCCGCCTCGACGAGCGCACGGTCGTCTTCGGGTCGGTGATCATGAAGAAGATGAAGAGCTGGTACATCGGCCCCGTGATGGGCGCGGCCTCGGCCCAGTAGGAGTGGCCCGTCAGGAGGCTCCGCACGTAGGCGAGGGCGAAGAACGAGGCGACGTAGGTGAAGGTGATGTGAATCCGCCCGACGTGGTAGGTGATGACGGCGCCGAGCGCCCAGATGACGAGCATCGGCCAGAGGTTGTTGCCCCACTGCACGGAGAGCGTCGAGTAGGCCCACGGCGCGAGCAGGAGCATCACGCTGATGCCGAAGTTCGAGGGGTTCCAGACGTGGCGGCCGCCGACGCGCAGCACGTACTTCGAGGTGATGGAGATGGCGCTGCACAGCGCGAAGGGCCAGGCGTAAGGCGAGCGCGTGAGTATGCCGACGCTGATGCCGGAGATGTACGCGCTCGCGAGGTGCGGCCAGCGGCCGACGAGCAGGCGGCCGAGGGCGAGTTCGAGCGCGACGGCCGTCACGATGGCCAGCGCCGTCATCGCGTAGCTCTCCAGAATCCCGTAGGTCAACTGGCCGACGAGCAGGATGAAGGTGATGAAGACGGGCGCGACGAACCGGCTGTCGACGCCGAAGAGTTTCGGCGGCCCCTTCTCCCCCGCGGCGGGCGCGGCGACGGGGACGGTCGTGACTGTCGTGCTGCTCATAGAGATTTTTGATTTTTGATTTTTGATTTTTGACCGGCGGGTTGAAACGGGAGCCTTCAAATCGCAAATCAAAAATCTAAAATTCCCCTCAAGCCTCCTTCACGTGATGCACTCTGCCCGTCGCGGGCGCTTCGAGTGTCTGGGTCTTGCCCGACGGCCAGCGAATCTCGACGCGCTCGACGCGCGCGCCGCGCCCCAGCCCGAAGTGGAGCGGGCGCTGGTTCTGCGCGCAGAAGCCGCTGCCGCCCGAGACCTCCTGCAACTGCTGCTGCCCGCCCCAGAAGACCCTCACCTGCGCGCCGACCGCGGAGCGGTTGCTCGCGGTGCCCTCTAGCTCGAACCCGACCCAGTCGTTGGCGGGCGCGGCCGTGTTCTTATAAACCAGGAGCGGGCCGCGCTGGTTCGCCACCAGCACGTCGAGCGCGCCGCGGTTCCAGAGGTCCGCGAGCGCGACCGAGCGGCCGTCGAACGTGTCGCGCGCGCCGACGGCCTGCGCCACGTCCGTGAAGCGCCCAGCGCCGTCGTTCAGCCAGACGCGCTTCTGCTGGTAGCCCGAGAGGCTCCGCCCCTTCATCGGCGGCCAGTTCGCCGCGTCGGAGATGATGGCCGAGTTCCCGCCCGCCACCTTCGAGAAGTCGTACCAGTAGTTCGACCCCTTGTCGAGTGAGACGTAGCCGTTCGCGAGGTAGAGGTCGAGCGCTCCGTCGTTGTCGAGGTCGCCGAACTGCGCGCCGAAGCTCCACCCGCCCAACTCGACGCCCATCTCCTCCGCGAGGTTGTCGTACCTGAGCGCGTCGCCCCCAGAGCCCTCGCGCGGCACCCAGAGGTTGTTGCCCTGCACGAGCACGCCGTCCTCCGAGATGTTCGAGACGTAGGCGGCGAACGCGCCGCGGTTGAGGATGTCGCCGAACGAGACGTTCATCCCGCTCTTCGGCGCGAAGCCGACGCCGGTCTGCTCGCCCGCGTCGCGGAAGTGCCCGCGGCCGTCGTTGAGGAAAAGCTCGGAGACGCCGTAGTCGTTGGCGATGAAGAGGTCGGGGTGGCCCGTCCCGCGCAGGTCTGCCGCGGCCGAGGCGAGCGCCCAGCGGCGCGTGTCGATGCCGGCGGCGGCCGTCACGTCCTCGAACGTGCCGTCGCCGCGCCCCTTGAGGAGGTACTTGCGCCCGCCGTTGCGGGCGTACTCGAAACTCTCCGGCATCATCCGCGTGTGCTTGAGGTGCCAGAGGTTCACGTCCTCGGGGTAGTAGCCGCCGAGGAAGATGTCGAGGCGGCCGTCCGCGTCGTAGTCGAACCAGAGCGCGGTGTTGGCGTTGACCCAGGCGGGGAGGTTCGCCCGCTCGGTCACGCGCGTGAAGCCCCTCCCCGCGTCGTTGTGGAAGAGTTCGGGGCGCCCCCACTTGTAGAGGAAGAGGTCCTCGAAGCCGTCGTTGTCGTAGTCGCCCCAGACCGCGCCCATCGAGACGCCGGTCTCGGCGCGGTTCACGTCGGCCACGCCCGACGCGGCGGCCACGTCCGTGAACGAGCCGTCGCGGTTGTTCCGGTAGAGCGCGTTGAGGCTCCCCTCGCCGCTGTTCGTCGCGTAGATGTCCTGCCAGCCGTCGCGGTCGAAGTCCACGACCGAGACGGCGGCGCCCATCGAGGCGACCTGCGGCATGATGTGTTCGAGCTTCGGGTCGAGCCGCGGCGCGGTGTGCGTGAAGTCGACGCCGACCGACTTCGAGACCTCTTCGAGGCGGAAGCCGTATCGGGCGAGCGCCGCGTCCGACGCCGCCGCGTCCGCCGCAGCGCGCGCGCCCGCGCGCGGAGACGCGGCGGCCTCGCCCTGCCAGCGGCGGATGGCGAAAGGCGCAGCGAGCTGCGCGGCGAAGAAGAGGATGAGCAGCGGGCGTGCGATGGGACTCTTACGCATCTATGTAAAGCCGGAGATTTAATTTCAAAGTTGAAATTTCAAATCTCAAATTCACAGGCCGCTACCGCGCCCACAGTCCCCCCTTGAAGAGTTGCGGCGTGACGTATCGCGTGTGGAAGTTCTGCCAGTCCTGCGGGTGGCGTCGGTAGACCGGGTCGTCTTCGAGACGTGTCGGGGGCGTAGTGTAATACGCGCGGTCGCGCGACGGCAAAGGCAGCACCGTCTTCGAGAACTCGGAGTTGTAGTCGCCGTCCTTGATCCAGCCGTTGCCGACGAGCACGTAGTCGCGCGCCCGGCCCGCGGGAGGCGCCGCCTGCTCCGCGAAGCGCAGCAGCAGCTCGTCGCCCGCGTTGGCGATGACGACGCGGTCGTCCGCCTCGGCCAGCAGCTCGCGCACGTCGCCGAAGCGCGTGTAGTAGCCGACGAGGTCGCGCCAGCGCTGACCCGTCGAGGCGACGCGGCCGTACTCGGGCGTCTCGGGCGAAGAGCCGTCCGCGCTCGTCATCTCGGAGAAGCCGCGGAAGCGCAGCTCTGCCGCCGCGGGCGCGAGGCTCACAACCCTGGTCTGCGAGTCGTCAACCCCGGCCGCCCATTCGAGCGCGTCCCAATAAATCTCCATGTTGGTGCGCAGTCGCAGGCGGCGCGGCGCGCCGGGCTCGAAGACGTTCCGGAGGTCGACGAGGATCGTCTTGTTCTTCCCCGAGGGGAAGCCGAGGTCCGGACGCGCGACGGCCCAGCCGCCGCGCCCGTCGGCGACTTCGAGGCTCAAGCCCTTCGGCGGCGGCCGGCTGCCCTGGCTGATGGCGACGTTGACGGAGGCGTCGGTCGGGTGCAGCCAGCCGTGGGCGACGAGCCAGAGCGCCCCTTCGCGCGGCGCGTCCTCGCCCAGCTCAAGCTCGACGAAGTGGTCGCGCGTCACGCCCTGGTAGGCGCCGCGCCCGAAGGTGTCGAGGTGGCGGCCGTCGAGGCTCTTGACCACCCCGGAAACGTCCGCGCCGGCGTCGTCCCACGCGCCCGCGAACGCGCGCGGCTCGCCCGTCGTGTAGACCTTCAGCGCGGGCGGGTCGTGCGCCGTCCGCTCGTCCACGAAGACCTCCGTGCCGGCGGGGTGGTCGACGACGGCGAGCCGGTAGCGGTCGAGGTAGTAGGTCTCCCACAGCTCGGCCGTGATGCGGAGGTCGTAGAAGCCCTCGCGGGGCGCGAGCTGGTCGCCGCGAACCTTGACCCACTCCTCGACCTGCCCGACGCGCGCCGTCTGGTAGTTGTTGATGCGGAGCCCGATGGCCGGGCTCCACGGCGCGCAGTCCTTCACGAACCGCATCCGCCCGCCGTCGAAGGCGAAGAGCGACGGGCAAGAGCCTTTGAGCCGCTGCTCGGCGAGGACGGCCGTGTCGGCCTTCAACTCGAACTCCGCGCGCACAGACCCGTTCGGCCAGACGACGCGCACCACGTCGGCGCCCGTCTGCTCGCCGAGGCCGAAGTGGACGAGCGGCCCCGTGACGAGCTGCTTCTGCACGAGCAATCCGGCGCGTATCTCCATCTCGCCGCCGACGCCGAAGGAGTTTATGCGCTGGTCGCCGGTGGCGTTCGCCGCCCGCGGCCGTATCAACTGCCAGTGGTAGTCCTTCGAGCCCCGCGCCCTGTTGACGAAGGCACGGCCTTCGCTGCCGACGCCGACGAGGTCGAGCCTGCCGTCGCCGTCCGCGTCGGCGACGGAGGCCGAGCGGGCGCGCGCGACCTCGCCCGGCAGGTCGAGCGGCCTGAACCCGCCGCCCGCGCCGCTCAGCCACGCGCGCGCGCCGGTCGTCGCCGAAGCGAGCAAGTCCGTCCCGCCGTTGTTGTCGAGGTCGGCCGCGAAGAGCCTCACCGTCCCCGCGGTCATGTCATGCGGGGCGCCTTCGAGCCGCGCGACCTCTGCCGACTCCCATTCGGCGCCCTCGCCCCTGTCGGAGATGCGGCGGAGCACGTCGTCTGCGCCGAGCAGGAGGAGGTCGAACTGCCCGTCGCCGTTCACGTCCGCGACGCCGAGCGCGACCGCCCTCAGGCCCCGCGGCGTGGGGCGCGGGCGGAACTGCCCCGTGCGCTCGTTCGTGAAGACGGAAAGTCCCCCTCCCGAGTCGAGCAGCGAGACGTCCGGGTCGCCGTCGCCGTCGAGGTCTGCCCAGGCGAAATCGCGGAGCACGCCCGCGCCCTCGAACGGACGTTGCTCGGCGAAGGTGCCGTCGCCGTTATTCCTGAGGACGGTCGGCGCGCCGCCCTTCGGCGCGAGCACGATGTCGAGGTCGCCGTCGGCCTCGATGTCCGCCGCCCACGCGCCCGCGTAAGGCGCGTCCACGACCGAAGCCGGGAGTTTCGTCTGCCCGGTCACGTCGGCGAAGCTCGTCGGGCCCTCCTGACGGTAGAGGCGGAAGCCGCCCTCGCCCGCGAGCGCGAGGTCGGTCTTGAAGTCGTAGTCGAAGTCGAGCGCGGCGACGCCCGCGGGGGACGGCGGCGTCGCGGAGGGCCCGCCGGGGAAGGCCAGCCTGACGCCGCCCGCGAGTTGCAGCGTGCGCCCGTCGGCGAAGGCGACCGCGGGCGGGCCTTCGCCCGTCAAAGACACCGCCCCCGCCCACTCCCACGGGCCGCCGCCGAACTCGCCCGCCGGCTCGGCGTCGTAAGTCAGCGCCTCGTCGGGCGGCGCGGGCTGCGGCGAAGGCGATTCGAGGGTGACGAAGCGCGTGAAGGGCTCGCTCAAAATCTCGGGCGGGTCTTCGACGGCGAGGCGGCTCTGGCGGTACTCGGGCAGGCGCACGAGCACGTTGCGCAGGAACTGCACGCGCGGGGCGGCCGCGCGCGTGCTGCCCGAGGCGGCCGCCGACTGCACGGCCCTCAACTGCTCTAACGCCTCGGGCGGCCACGTCGCGGCGTCCTTCTCGAAGCCCCGCATCATCAGGCCGAAGAGTTCCGCGTCGCCGCGCTTGGCGGCGAGCCGCGCCACGTCGAGCCGGACGGAGAGGTTGCGCGGCTGCGCTTCGAGAATCTTTTGCAGCAGGCGCAACTCCTCCTCCTCGCCGCCCTCGCCCCCGCGCGCGACCTCGCGGCCGAGCGCGTAGAGCGCCTTCAGGCTGCGCGGGTCAAGCTCCGCCGCGCGGCGGAAGTGCCTGGCGGCCTCGGCGTAGTTGCCGCGCCCGCCCTCCATCTGGCCGAGCAGGAGGTAGACCGCGGCGTTCTCGGGCGCGAGCCGCCTCGCCTTCTCAAGACTCGCGGCGGCGGGGTCGAACTGGCGCTGGCGCATGTAGAGGAGCCCGAGGTCGGCCCACGGGGCGGGCTCGTCCGGCGCGAGCGCGGTCGCCTCCTTGAGCTTCGTTTCGGCGCGCACGTCGTCGCCCACCTGGAGGGCGGAGAGGCCGACGTAGAAGGCGCGCACGGCGCTCAGATATTGCGGGGAGTTTCTGTCGGGCAGGTCGGCGCGGCGGCAGGCGGCCGCTCCCGCGAGGGTCAGTGCCAGGATGATGAAGGTGCCGCGGCGGCGGCGGCGCTTGAAGGGGAAGGTTAGCATCTGCCGAAACCCGAGCCGCCGAACCTTAACAGCCGCGGGGGCGGCTGTCATCCGCCCCGGGTCGGGGCCGCGGCTACAACTAAAGTTGGACTCGGGGCCGGCCGGCTACGCGCGCAGGCTGTCGAGGACTTCGCGGGCGCCGCGGAGGCCGCGCGCCGTCAGCTCCGCGCCGCCCGGACGCCAGCGAATCTCCGTGTCGCGCACGCCCGTCACGCGGCTACGCTTCCGCGCCGCAGGCCCAGAGCGCGGGGGCGGAGGCCGGGTTGAACGCGGGCTTCGGGATGAGCCGGCGGAACTCGTCCGTGAAGCGCCCATCCACCCTGATGCTGAACGAGAGCCCCTCGCCCGGGTCTGAGCCGTGGAACTGGTTGACGGTGTCGAACCACGCGCTGTACGAGCTGACGTAGAGCTTCTCGCCCGTCCCGTGGTTCAGCACGTAGAAGGGCTTCCGGAGGTTTGTGCGGAACCAGATGAACTCGTGGCAGATGTCCGCGTGGAGGTGGTCGCGGTGCGCGGGGACTTCCGTGGCCGCGTCGTCGTAGATGACGAGCATCCGGCCCGTCTCTGCGAACGGGAGCGTCCCGATGAAGTCCATCAGCTCGGGGAACTCGCCCGCCTCGGGCGTCGGCCGCCAGAGCCCGGGCTTGTCGAGGTCGAGGTAGTTGTAGGGCACGCCCGGCTTCGTCCGCGTCAGCCAGACCTCCCTTGAGCCGGGCGTCTCGGGGGCGGCCGAGTCGAGCCGGTGGAGGTTCAGGAAGTAGTCCTCCTTCCGCCGGCTGATGTGCCGCCTGATGGCTTCGGCGACGCGGCCGTCGAGCGACTTCAACCTCTCCACGTCGATGAACTCGTCGAGGGATTTGTAGCAGGGGTATCGGACGCGCGCGTCCGGCTCCACCTCCGCCATCCCCCTCTCGTCGTCAACGGCTCGCATGGCAAACACTCCTTGTGCCCGTGATGTGTTACCCGACGGCCCGCGCCTCTCGCGCGGAAGCCTTCGCGGGAGTTGTCGGGGGAAGAGGCGATTATATGTACCACGGCGCGCCGTTCAGTACAGAGCCGAACACGGGGCCGCGCGGCCTGACGCCCGCGCCCGCGATAATTTTGTATGACCCGGGCAACCCGCCTTCGCGGGCGCGGGCGTGTGAGGGTCGCGCGAAGGTACGCGTGTACGCACGCTTTACGGCATGTGCGGACACAATTCGGTGTGCTTAACGCTCGGAGGGGCGAGGGGCGCGACGCCGTTTCAATAGTTACGCGGCCCCGCCCGCGTGGCACGCGGGTTGTTAGCTCATAAGCGTGTAGCGCGTCGCCTACATCGGCGGCGCGGCTTTCGATAAACCAAGGGGAGATTTCAGAGATGAGAAGCAATGTTAAAGGGATGATGAAGAGGGCTTCGGTGCTCGCGCTGGGCGCGCTGTTCGTGCTGCCCGCGACCGGCCTCGCGCAGGACGGCTACTGGCGGACACAGAACAGGCGCGAGGAGCGCCGCGAGCGCAAGCAGGAGAGGCGCGAGGAGCGCAGGGAGCGCCGCGAGGAGCGGCGCGAGGCGCGGCGCGGCTACGGCTGGGGCAACTACGGCGGCTGGGGCGGCTCGCAGCAGCTCCGCCAGACGGCGCTGAACGCCGGCTACAACAACGGCATCCAGGAGGGGCGCCGCGACCGCCAGCGCGGCGAGCGTTTCAACTTCACGGACGAGAGCGACTACCGCAACGCGACCGAGGACTACAGCTCGCGCCTCGGCGACCGCTCGCTCTACCAGCGCTACTTCCGTCAGGGCTTCGAGAACGGCTACCGCGACGGCTGGAACGGCTACTAAGGCCGGCCGGGTCACGGTGAAGACGAAGGGCGGGAGAGGGGACGAAACCCCTTCTCCCGCCCTTTCTCTTCCGCGCCGTCGCGGGTCGCGGCTTTGATGTTCGACCGGGGCGGCAGCCCGCGTCGAGGCGGCCGGAAACGCTCGCCTGACTAGCGACCCGGCGGCGGCTGCTCGCCGTCGCGCCGCCCGCCGCCGCGGCGGCCCCGGTGCCGGTTCTCCTCGCGCTCGCGCCGGAACTGCTCCCACTGCTCTGGCGTCAGGGCCTTTTGCAGCCGCTCGTCCGCCTGCCGGCGTATCTCCTCGAAGCGCGGCTCCGACTCCCTGCGCAGCGCTTCGAGCTGCGTGCGCGTCTCGCCGAATATCTGCTGCACCTGCGCCCTCTGCTCGGGCGTCAGCTTGAGGCGCTCGCTCATCCGCTCGAAGCCGTCGCGCCCGCCGCCCCCGCCGCGTTCGCGCACCCAGCCGCGGTAGGCGGCCGGCGCCAGCGCGCCCGCCGCGAACCCGAGCAGGAAGATGAGGAGCGCCGCCCCGCGCACCAACCAGATGTTTCTACTCGCCCTGTCCATACTCACCTCGCGCCTTCCTCCTCCGACTCGTAGAGGGTCGCCAGCACCTGCTCGTAGGTCATCTGCCCGCCCTCGGCCTCGTCGAGAATCAACGACTCGGCCGTGTAGGGCCCGCCGGAGGCGACCTCCTGCGCGGGCGCCTGCTCGGGCGCGACGAAGGTCAGCACGAGCAGCGCCGCGACCGTCGCGGCCATCGAGGAGACGAGGAGCCCGGCCGACTTCCAGAGCCGCGCGAGCGTCCAGCCCTCTTCGGCCGCGCGCCGCCCGCGCAGCGCGGCCAGCACGCGCGTCTGGAAGAAGGGCGGGGGCTCGAAGCCTTCGGCCGCCCGCGCCTTCAACATCAGCGAAGAAGCTTGCGCCGCTGCGAACGCGCGCCGGCACTCCGCACAACTTGCGGCGTGCGCGCAGGCGGACGCCAGCTCCGCCTCGCCGAGGCTTGAGAGCGGCGCTTCGTCGAGCAGCCTCTTGATGTGTTCGTCCCTCATCGCCCACCTGCCCTTTTCGAAATTTCAAATCTCAAATCTCAAATCTTAAATCTTCAGCAGCTTCTCGACCGCCTCGCGCATGCGGCGGCGCGCGCGCATCGCCTTCACCTTCACGTTCGACTCCGTCCAGCCCGTCGCCTCCGCGACCTCCCTGACCGAAGCCTCCTCGCCGTCCATCAACATCAGCACGAGCCGGTCGTCCGGCGACATCGTGTCGAGCACGCGCCCGGCCAGGTCGGCCGCGACCATCCCGCGCTCGGCCGACCGCTGCCGCTCGGCGGCCGCGCCGGCCATGCTGTGTTCGAGCCACGCGCCCTCGTCCTCCGAGAGGTCCGAGGCCGTCAGCTCGGGCCTCCGCCGGGCGCTGCGCAGGAGGTTGAGGCAGGTGTTGGTCGTGATGCGCGTCAGCCACCCTTCGAGGGAGCCGCGCCCCTCGAAGGTGTCGAGCTGCGTGAACGCTTTCAAAAAGACTTCCTGCGCGGCCTCCTCGACCTGCTCGCGGCGGCGGAAGAAGCGCGAGGCCGTGCGGAAGACCCGCGGGCCGTGGCGCCGCACTATCTCGGCGAAGGCGGACTCGTCGCCCGCGCGCGCGAGGCGCGCGAGTTCAGCGTCGTGCGCCTGTTCCAACTCCTGCGGCAGTAATCGCTCCCCGTCCGAAGTGTCGCGCGCGGCGGGCCCGGCCGTCGGGGCGCCGGGCCCGCCGCGCGGCTAAAGGTTACTGCTGCTGCTGCCGCCGCGCGCGGCGCTGCGCCTTGAACTGCTCGCGGCGCTGCTCGCGCTGCTGCCGGCGCTGTTCGAGCTGCGTCCGCTGCTCGGGCGTCAGCACGGCGAGCGACTCCTGGCGGAGCCGGAACTCCTCGGCCATCAGCCTGGCCTGGAGGCCGGCGGACTCCGTCAGCTTCTGCGAGGCGAGCTGTTCGTTGAAGGTCGTGCCCGACTCGGCCTGCCGCAGCTCCTCGCGCCTGGCGCGGAGCTGCTCGCGCAGAGACTTCGTGCGCTCGCCGAAGCCCTTGCGGAGTTCCGCGAGGCGCGTCTTCTGCTCGTCGGTCAGCTCGACGCCGCGGAGGCCGAAGCCGCCGCCGAAGTGGCCGCCGCGGCGACCGCCGAAGTCACCGCCCTTGCCGTGACGCCCGCCGCGCGCGCCCTCATGCCTCTGCTGACCCTGCTCGCCGCCCGCGGTCTGCGCCAGCGCCAAAGGGGTCGCGAGAGCCAGCGCCGACAGGCCGGCGACGGCGAACGTCTGTATCCTTCCGAGTTTCTTCATGACTGCTTTGTGCTCCTATCTTACCTTGTTTTTATCCCGCGGGAGAGCCTTCCAAACTGGTAAGACACCGCCGCGGCGCGGGCGGTTACACACGCCGTGCGCGCCGCCGGGGTGTAACCGTCGGCGCCGCGGCGGTGTCTAGCTTATCGGGCGGGTCTTGAGGCCCTTTCGGTCGGAGTCGTCGGCGGGCGCACGCGGGGGGAAAGAAGATGCAGCGGGTGAGATCATTTCTGAACACGAAGAGGCGTCTGGCGTTCTTGGCCGCGGCGGTCGCGCTCGCCGCGCTCGGCGGCTTCTGGTACTGGGGCGACCGCGCAGCCGCCGCCGAGTACATGACTTCGCGGGTCGAGCGCGGCAACCTCAGAAACACCGTGACGGCGACGGGCACGCTCCAGGCCGTGACGACCGTGCAGGTCGGCAGCCAGGCTTCGGGCACCATCTCGGCGCTCTACGCCGACTTCAACTCGACGGTGAAGAAGGGGCAGCTCCTGGCGCAGCTCGACCCCTCGGTCACGCAGGCGCAGGTCGCGCAGGCGCGCGCCAACCTCGCGCAGGCCGAGGCGCAGTTGCAGCAGGCTCGCGCCGGCGTCTCGCAGTCACACGCCGGCGTCGCGCAGTCGCGCGCGGGCATCACCGACGCGCGCGCCAAGGCCGCCGCCGCCGGCTCGACGACGCAGAACCAGCAGGCCGGCGTCTCCGCGGCCGAGGCGAACGTCGCCGTGCTGAAGGCGCAGCTCGACGACGCCGCGAGCTACCTGCGGCAGGAGCAGGCGCTCCTCCGGAACGGCGTCATCGCGCAGCGCGAGTACGAGACGGCGCAGACCTCTTACAAGACGGCCGAGGCGCGCTACAGCCAGGCCGTCGCGCAGTTGAGGATGGCGCAGTTGAGCGCGCAGTCGCAGGCCACCGCGGGGCAGACGCAGGCCGCCGCGGTGGTCGAGCAGGCGCAGGCTCAGGCGCAGCAGTCGCAGGGTCAGGTGCAGAACGCGCAGGCGCAGGTGCAGAACGCCGCCGCGCAGGTCGCGCAGGCGCGCGCCGCGCTCCAGCTCGCCGAGATCAACTTGCGGCACACGACCATCACGTCGCCGATTGACGGCGTCGTCGTCTCGCGCGACGTGAGCGTCGGCCAGACCGTGGCCGCCTCGCTCTCCGCCCCGACGCTCTTCACCATCGCGCAGGACCTGACGCAGATGCAGGTCATCGCCAACATAGACCAGGCCGACATCGGCCTCGTCGAGCGGGCGAAGGGCGTCAACTTCACCGTGGACGCGTTCCCGGCCGAGGAGTTCAAGGGCGCCATCCAGCAGATGCGGCTCAACCCGCAGAACGTCCAGAACGTCGTCACCTACAACGTCGTCATAGACGTGGCGAACCCGGAGCAGAAGCTCAAGCCGGGCATGACGGCCAACCTGACCGTCACCGTCGACGAGCGCAAGGACGTGCTCAAGGTGCCGAACGCGGCGCTGCGCTTCGCGCCGCAGGCGGCCGACGCCGCGCAGACACGCAACGGCAACCCGAACGGTTCCCGCCGCACCGCCGGTCAGCGTCAGAACGCGGGCGACGCGACCCGCGGGGGCGGGGCCGCGACCCCGCAGGGTGAAGGCCCGAACGCACAACAGCAGGGCGGGGCGCGCGCGCAGTTCGCGCGGCCGACCGAGCCCGTGCTGCCCGGCCAGGTCAGGCGCGTCTGGGTCCTGAACGCAGAGGGCAAGCCCGAGCCGCGCCGCATCAAGGTCGGACTGAGCGACGGCACTTCGACCGAGGTGGTCGAGGGCGAACTGCGCGAGGGCGACGTGGTCGTCACCGGCCAGAACGTCACGGCCCCCGCCTCTTCGTCGCGCGCGCAGGGCGGCGGCCAGACTTCCGCGCCCGGCTTCGGCGGCGCCCCGCGCGCGGGCGGCGGCGGCGGCAGAACGCGGTAAGCGACAAGGGGTGAGGTTAAATCATGCAGACCGCATTTGAAGTCGGCGTTTTCGACGGCGGGGCGCATGAGGTTCTGCTCACGCCCGCGGCCGAGGCGCGCGAGGTCATACGCCTCGAAGGGATTCACAAGACCTACACGATGGGCGACGTGGAGGTGCACGCGCTGCGCGGCGTCTCGCTCTCCATCCGGGAGGGCGAGTTCGTCGCCATCATGGGCACGTCGGGCTCGGGCAAGTCCACGACGATGAACATCGTCGGCTGCCTCGACAGCCCGACGCGCGGCGCCTACTCGCTCGACGGCGAAGACGTCTCGTCGCTCTCGAAGGACGAGCGCGCCGACATACGGCTGCGCAAGCTCGGCTTCGTCTTCCAGGGCTTCAACCTGCTCTCGCGCACGTCGGCGCTGGAGAACGTCGAGCTGCCGATGCTCTACGCGGGCGTCGAGCCGGGCGAGCGCCACCGGCGCGCGGCCGAGGCGCTGCGGGCGGTCGGCCTCGCCGGGCGCGAGCAGAACCACCCGAACCAGCTCTCGGGCGGCCAGCAGCAGCGCGTCGCCATCGCCCGCGCGCTCGTCAACGACCCGAAGCTCATCCTCGCCGACGAGCCGACGGGCGCGCTCGACTCGCGCACCTCCGTCGAGGTGATGGAGATTTTCCAGCGCCTCAACCGCGAGCGCCGGATAACGCTCGTCCTCGTCACGCACGAGGCCGACATCGCGGCCTACGCCGACCGCGTGGTCGTCTTCAGGGACGGCCGCATCCGGAAGGACTACCGCGTCACGGCGCCGCGCGACGCGGCCGGGGAGCTGAGGAACCTGCCGGCCGCCGGGGACGGGGCGGAAGAGGACGAGGGCTGACGTGTTCGCATGTTCAAGTCGCGGCGGCCGGCGAGTTCGGGAACGGGGAGTTAAGACATGAACGTCCTGATGATAATCCGCATCGCCTTCCGCGCGCTGGCGCGCAACAAGTCGCGGGCGGCCCTTACCATGCTCGGCATCATCATCGGCGTCTCGGCCGTCATCGTGATGGTGAGCATCGGGCAGGGCGCGTCGGCGACCGTCCAGTCGCAGATCGAGAGCATGGGCACCAACCTGCTCTTCGTCTCGGCCGGCGCGCAGAACGTCGGCGGCGTACGCGGCGGCGCGGGCGACTCGAACGCGGGCAGCCAGCTCACCGTCGAAGACCTCGAAGCCGTCCGGCGCGAGGTGCCCTCGGTCGCGCTCGTCTCGCCCGTGGTCAACTCGCGCTCGCAGCTCGTCGCGGGCAACCAGAACTGGAGCACGCAGGTTCAGGGCGTCTCCGAGCAGCTACCCGAGATACGCAGGTGGGCGGTCGCCTCGGGCTCCTTCTTCGCCGACGCGGACGTGCGCTCGGCCGCGCGCGTCGTCGTCGTCGGCCGGACGGTCGCCGACAACATCTTCCCCGGGCAGGAGGCGGTCGGCCAGACCCTGCGCGTCTCGAACATGCCCTTCCGCGTCGTCGGCGTGATGGCGCGCAAAGGCCAGGACCCGCAGGGGCGCGACCAGGACGACACGGCCTTCGCGCCCTACACGTCCGTGCAGAAGAAGCTGCTGGGCAACGCGCGCGTGCAGGTCGCGTACGTCTCGGCCGTCTCGCAGGACGCGACCTACACGGCGCAGACGCAGATCGCGGAGCTGCTGCGCCAGCGCCACAGGCTCTCGGCCGGCGAGCCGGACGACTTCACCGTCCGCAACATGTCGGACGTGGCCGAGGCGGCCAACGCGACGAACAGCACGATGACGGTTCTGCTCGGCTGCATCGCGGGCGTCTCGCTGCTCGTCGGCGGCATCGGCATCATGAACATCATGCTCGTCTCGGTGACGGAGCGGACGCGCGAGATCGGCATCCGCATGGCCATCGGCGCGCGCTCGTCGGCGGTGCGGACGCAGTTCCTCGTCGAGTCCATCGTGCTCAGCCTGACGGGCGGGGCGGCCGGCATCGCGCTCGGCGTGCTCGCGTCCGTGGGCGTGCCGCTCCTGCTCGGCTGGCCGACGCTCGTCTCGACGGCCGCCATCGTCGGCTCCGCGCTCTTCTCCGCGGCCGTCGGCGTCTTCTTCGGCTACTACCCGGCGCGCAAGGCCGCGGCCCTCGACCCCATCGACGCGCTGCGCTACGAGTGAGGCTCGCGCCGCGCGCGGCCGGCTATCGCGCGACGATCTGGAGGATGGAGATTCCCCCGGCGTCGGAGAGGAAGCGGTCGGG
Source organism: Pyrinomonadaceae bacterium (assembly GCA_036389815.1). Taxonomy (GTDB): domain Bacteria; phylum Acidobacteriota; class Blastocatellia; order Pyrinomonadales; family Pyrinomonadaceae; genus QHXN01. The sequence goes on from DASVWB010000368.1 coordinate 21,192, forward strand.
TCTGTAGCCGAGGACGAAGGTCAGGGCCTTGAGGAGTTCGATGCGGCGCGGCTTCCGCCCCCAGCGCTCCACGTACTGCCCTTCGACCTGCGCGAGCGCACGCCCGAAGGCTTCGACCGTCTGGTCGTCGGCCGCGTCCTCCGCGCCCGGGACGGGCTCGTGCGCGGACATCAGGTGCGCGTCGAGCCTCCGAAAGTCGCCGGCTCCGGGGCCGCGTTCGAAAGCCCTGAGGGCGCGGGCGAAGCCACCGAGCACTTCCGCGAGCGTGGGGCGCGGGCGTCCCTGCCCGTCGCGCCCGGCCGCGATTTCGTCCAGCGCGGCGCGCATCACGTCGGCCGGGCCGTCGCCCGTGACGTTCTCCGCGTCTATATCCCACCATGACATGACGGTCGCTCTCCTTTAGCCTCAGGGCGGGCAGGGGCGCCCCTGCGCGGCAAGCTCGGCGATGATCTGCTTTTCCACCTTCCGGCGGTGCGACTCGCTCTTGATCTGCTCCCTGCGGTTCAGGACCTTCTTTTCGCCGGGCTCCCTGATGTCGGCGAGGGCGTCGTCGCCGAGCGCCGTGCGCTCGGCCTCAAGGTTCTTTTGTTCGAGGTAGTCGGCCTGCGCCTTGGTTTCGATGCCGACGACTATCTCTTCGAGCACCGCGTCCTTCATGAAGTTGTAGAACTCGATGTCTTTGGCCGAGAGGTGTTTCTCTGTTTTGTGTAGCTCAAGCTCCCGCTCCGCGTTCGCGACGTGCTCGGCGCCGCGCTCCTCAACGCCGCGCGGCTTGCCCGCGCTCTCGCCGCTCATGCTCACCTCGGTCGTCTGCCCGATGTAGGACTTGTCTTTGAACCTCGCCTCCTTACCCTTGTAGCGCGCGCGGTAGATGACGTAGACGCGCGCGAGGTTCACGTCGACCGGCCCCGCGTTGTGCACGAGCAGCCCGGGGCCGACGAAGTAGTTGTGCGCGCCCTCGACGCTCAGGTTATAACTCGCCGCCCCGGGCACTTCGCGCAGCGCGACGGACGAGACGGCGGCCGCGCGGCCGTCGGGCGTGCGCAGCAGCATGCCGGGTCGCAGTTCGCGCGCGGCGACCCACGCGGATTCCGACTCGACCCAGAAGCGGTGACGGCCGGTCGCGCGGACTACGCCGCCGTCCGTCCGCACGTCGTAGAAGTGCTCGGTCCTGTTCCGGAGGACGGCGAGGACGGCGCGGCGGACGACGTCCATGCGCGAGAAGTCGAAGGCGAGGACGGTCGCGCCGGGGGCGAGGCCGTCGATGCGCCGCGGGCCGTCGGCGGTCCAGACCGCGGTGTCGCCGGAGAAGCAGGGCAGGAGGCCGCGATGCTTCTTGGGGTCGAGGGCGATCTTGGCGCGCTCGATGTCGGCCGCGTTCTCCTTGATCTTTCTCGTGGTCTCGGCGATTTTATCCTGCGCCTCCTCCAGTTGCCGCTCGCCCTCCTCCCAGGCCTCTTTGGCCGCTTCGGCTTTCCGCCGGGCCTGCTCCAGAACCTCGGGCCGGACTCTGGCTCTATTCTCTAAATCCGCGAGGTTCTCCTCGGCCACGTCATGGAGGTTTTTGAGCTGTCCCTCCCTTTCCAGCAGCGCGTCCTCCTCGGCCACGTTTCGCTGCTGCTCTTTTTGCAGCCGCGCCTTCTCCCGTTGCAGACTTTCCATACGCTGCTGCGGGGTCGGGCCGGGCGGCTCGGCCGGGGCGTGTGGCTCGGACTCTTCGGCGGGCTTCCTGGACGCGCGCTTGCCGCGTTTCGCGGGTTTCGCGGGCGCGGGCTCTTCGGGCGCGGGCGCGGCTTCGCCGGTCGTCGCTTCGACGGCGGCCGGCTTGGCGGCCTTCTTTTTGCCCGCGCCTTTTTTGGCTTTGGCCGACTTCGGCCTGGCCGCCCCGGCCGCCGCCTCCGGCACCGCCTCGGGCGGCGCCGCCTCGACCTTCGGGGCCTCGGCCGGAGGCGCGGGCTCCGGCAGGGGCGCGGGCTCGGGCGGGCGCGCGGGCTGCTCGGGCGCGGCCTCCACGGGCGACGCCGCGGGGGGCTCGGCCGCCTTCGTTTCGGGCGGCGGGGGCGGGGGCTTGACCTCTTCAGCGGGCCGCGGCGAAGGCTTGGGCTCGGGCGGCTCGGCGACGGGCCTTGCCTCCGGCGGCTCGGGGACGGGCCTTGCCTCCGTCGGGGGCGCGACGACTTTCGGCTCAGGCGGGGGCGCGGCCGGCGCGCGCTCGGGCGGCGGAGCGACCGGCGCGCGCTCGGGCGGCGGCGTGATGGGTGCCGGCTCGGGCGGCGGCGTGATGGGCGTCGCCTCCGGAGGCGGAGCCGCTTTCGGTTCGGGCGGGACTTCGGCGGGCGGGGGCGGCGTCTTGCCCTGCGCCGGCCCGAGGTGCAGGACGGACTTCGCGCCGCCGTAAGCCCCGAGCGCCTGCATGATGACGGATTCGAGCAGCTTGCCGGCGTCGTCGCCGGACAAAGGCTGTGTGGTGCCGTCGGGCAGCTCCTTCCGCCCCGTGATGAGCTGGCGCGCGGTCTTGTACAGGTCTTCGGCGGAGGTCACGCCCGCGGAGATGACGCCGGCCGTGAACCACGCGCGGAGGAATTTAACGATGGCCGGGCCGACGGGCACGCCTCCCGGGCGCACGCGCGAGACGAGCCGCGCGAGCCAAGACGTGCCGCCCGCAAGCCCTTCGCTGAGCGCGCCGCCCGGCACGAGCATCAGGCCGGTCATCACGCCGGCCTCCATCGTCTCGCCGTGCCTGTTGCCGTACTCGCCCGGGTACTTCATCTTCAACCACTTGACTGCCCCGAGGTCGAGCTGCACGCCCTTCATGCCGAGGGCCGAACGCACTAGGTTGATTGGGGAAGGAATCAGGTCGGCTACCCCGCCGATGAATTCGACTAGCCCGTTCCAGTGCGCGATGTAGAAGCTCTTGACGGCGTTCTCCGCGTAGTGGCAGTCGTGCAGGTCTTCGAGAAGCTTCTTGTAGTGCGCCTCCTCTTCCGCCCGAATCTGCTTGTAGTAGGTCAGGAGCGAGGGCATCCCCTGCCCGACATATTTGATGGTGTGCTCGCCCCTCGCGCGCGCGGCGGCGACGGCCGCCCTGACGCCCGCGTCGTTCATCAGGGGAATCCATTTCGAGCGCCGGTAGAGCTTCCCGGCCGTGCCGGGGTTGAGGTTGATGCCGTAGTGGCCGAACAGAATCCGGAAGGCGCGGCCGGCCAGCTCGTAGTTGATGTCTTCCGTATTCTTAAGGGCGTCGTCTATCGGCACGTCCAGCGTGACGGTCGCGATCTTGTCGCCGGCGGGCTGTTCGGGGAGGGCTTCGTCCCGCTCGACCCTCTTCTCCTCGGCCGCCCGCAGGAAGGCGCCGATCTCCTCGACGAGCTGTTGCACCTTCCCGGGCGGGAGGTCCGGATCGGAGACCTCCACCTCCTCGCCACAACTGTCGCGGCGCGTGCGGGGCTTACCCCCCTCGGCGGCCTTCGAGTTCTCGACGCCGCCGACGACCGACGCGGGCGGCGCGACGACTACTATCTCTTCGCCCAGACCTTCGGCGGGCGCTCCGGCCGGGGCCGCGGGCGGGAGCGTGAGGCCGGATTGCAGGAGGCTGCCGACGGCGCGGTTGCCGAAGGTCTGCTGCATCCCTAAGAGCGCGTGCGCCGGCGCGGGCGCGGGCGGCGCCGGGCCCGGCGCGACGCCCTGCGCCTCCTGCGCCTTCGCGGGCTCCTTCGAGCTGTCGAAATTCTGCCGGCTCATGTTCTCAGTCCGGGGGTCGGGGCGCGCACGCGCGCGGCGTCAGACGACGGCCGTCAAGCCGGGGCCGCCGGAGAGTCTTCAGCGGCTTAAGTCCCCGTCGTTTCCCCGGTCTTCGTCGTCTCCCCCGCCTTCGTCGCTTCTTCGGCCTCGGCCCCCTCGTCGGGCGGGGGCGCGTCGCGTCCGGCGGCCGCGGGCTGCCCGGGCGTCTCGTTTATCGCCGCGCGCACGGGGGCGGGCAGGTCTCCCCTCTCCTGCAAGGCCCGGAGCAGGTCGGGGTTCTTCGTGCGCGCCAGCGCGTAGAGGATGACCTGATACCTCTCGGCGTCGCACTCGCGGACGAAGCGCGCGAGCGCGGCGACCTCCCGCGGCTGGCTGAGGTCTGCGAAGCGGACGACGTTGTAGATGATGAAAGGGTCGTCGGTGGAGAAGAGCGCGGCGACCATCTCGTCGTACGCGTCGTAGAAGTTCGCGCGGAACTCCGGCACGAGGTCTTCCCAGCAGATGTCTTCGCGCTCTTCGAGCACGCGGCTGAAGGCTTCGACCTTCTCGCGCGAGGCGGCGCGGCGCGGCTCGCGCCCGGCGTCGTCGCCGCCCGCGGCCGCCGCCTTCAGCCCCCCGGGCGCGTCGCCCTTCGCGCCGCCCTCCCCGACCCGGCCCAGGGCCTTCAGTATCATTCCTCTCTGTTGCATCACACGCCTCCCGTCCGTCAGGAATTATTGAAAGGTGTCTACGCGGTACAGCACGTCCACCAGCGCGGTGACCGAGCTGTTGTTCAGGCGCAGGTAGACGTTGTAGACGGTCGCCAGACTGTTCTGTTTGTAGACCATGTTGGCCGTGACCTCGGAGTTGCCCGTTAGCACGACGAACGACCAGGCGAGCGCGACCATCGGGAAATAAGGGGTCACCTTCGCGCCCGAGACGTTCTCCTCGACGAGGATGTCGAGCGTCTGCGTGGGGCCCAGCCTGACGGTCCCGCTGATTTTAGTGACAAGGCCGAGCTTCGAGCCCGTGACGGCGCCGTCCTGGAGGTGGCCCGTGCCGACGCTCCACCCGGCGAGCTTCGGGCTTATGACCGCCCCGTCCTGGAGGTGGCCCGTGGCGACGCTCCAGCCCGCGAGCTTGTCGGCGGTGACGGAACCGTTGACCAGTTGCGCGGTCGAGACGGCGTTGTCCTGAATCTCGTTCGGGCCGACCGAGTCGTCGGCCAGCTTGGAGTTCGTCACCGAGTCGTCGGCGAGCTTGGCGCCGGTGACGGCGTTGTCCTGAAGCTCGTTGGTGCCGACGGAGTCGCCGGCCAGTTTGGAGTTGGTGACGGCGTCGTTGTCAATCTTGCTGTTGGTGACGACGCCGTCCTTGAGCGCGTTGCCCGTCATGATGTTGTCGAGGCGCGCGCTGATGCCGGAGGCCGAGCCGGTCGTGTTCGAGAGGTCTTCGCGCAGGCGCGCGAGCGTCACGCCGGTGACGCGCCGGTCTCCCATGAAGTGCTTGCCGCCCTGAAAGTTCGTGAACTCGGCCAGCAGGAAGTGGTCGGGCTGGTTGACGGCCGCCTGCGAGACGAGGACTTCCCAGTCAACCTTCTCGCGCAGGGCCGTCTCGAAGCCGATGTCGCCGCCGTTGCCGAGGTCTGTGTCCTGCGCGTCGGTGACTTCGGTGGTGAAGGCCCGCAGGTAGACGAAGCCGCTCGCCTGCGGGATGGGGCCGACGCGGGCCTTGTTCGGCTGGTTCTTGTAGGTCGTGTTCGCGGCCAGCACCACGTCGAGGCCGTTGACGATGCAGCGCCCGGCCTTGATGGTGAAGTCGTTGTTGGCGAAATCGACGTTGACGATGTTGAAGCCGTCGCTGTCGGCCGGGACGCCGTTGCCGACGTAGTGGCGGGCGAGCTCCTGCGCGCCGGAGAGGTCGCCCAGGAGGTTCAGCTCGCGGTCGAGAATCGGCTTGCCCTGCTGGAAGCGGACGCGCGTGTAGCCCTTGTCGAGGGCCTGTTGCAGCGCCGCCTGCGGGTTTCTGGAATAGTTGCCCATGATGCCTGTCTCCTCACTCTAGAAGATTAACTGCACGCGCCGTTCGAGCGTGACCGCGCTGTCCTTCTCGATCAAAGGGTGGCGGACGTAGTCGATCATGTAGTCCGCGCCCTTGAGCCTGCCGAAGAGGCCGAACTCGCGGAGCGGGTACGGCGAAGGCAGGCCGGTCTCGGGCGCGGGCTCGCCCGGCCCGACCGAGGCGACGATCTCCAGGCGGTTGGTCGGCACGTTCGAGTAGTCGTTGTTGGCGTTCAGGTATTGCAGCGTCAGGGAGGCTTTCGGGATGACGTAGGGCGTGGCGTCCACGAGCTGCGTGACGGCGTCCGGGTCGGGCTTCGGCGGCGGCGCGGCGTCCCAGCCCGAGTCGCCGCGGCCGAGCTTGAGCGACTGGATGCCGAGCGGCGACTCCGCGCCGTCGCCGCGCATGAAGGCGGCGAGCAGGACGCGGCAACTGAGCACGATCATGTTCGAGCGCCAGCCCGAGTCGTAGACCGGCCGGCCGGCCGCGTCGCGCAGCAGGTCGCGGTAGATTCCTTCGACGATTTCCGGCATGGGTTAATCTCCTTCTTCGACGTTTCCGAGGAACAGGCGCGCCGGCGTGTCCGGCGGGTCGGCCGCCGCGTCTACCGTCTCGTCGACCCTCGCGCCGCCGGCCTGCCAGAGGCGGAACCAGTGGAAGTTGACCGCGTCGCGGTGGGCGTCAGCGAGCCCCTTGTAGGCGTCGCCCTGCCGCGAGTCGAGCCACCGCTCGACGACGAAGCGCGGCTCGGCGTGCTGCGGGCTCGCGTAGGTGTAGGCCAGCTCGGGGAAGACCTGCTGGATGATGAGCACGGCGCGGACCTGTATCGGCAGGAAGCTCCTGAGCAGGCTCTCGATCTGGTTGCGCTTGCGGATGATGAGCGCCGCGTCGTCGGTGTCGGGCGTCAGGTAGATGCCGACGGTGTCGCGCGCGTACCAGTTGTCGTTGCCCCGCCGCGTGTCGTAGAGGTAGTGCATCGTGTCGCGTATGCGGCCGAGCGCGCCGAACTTGCCGGAGTTGCGCGTGTCGATGGTGGTCGAGCCCGAGTGGCGCGCGTCCACGGTGCGCGCCGCCGGGTAGACTTGGCTGTCGTGCGCGCGGCTCTCGTTGCTGCGGAAGACGAGGCGCGTCGTGTCGGCGTCGAGGCGGACGGCGGCCGCGCCGCGCCGCGTGAATTGTCCCTCGGTCAGCCGCGCGTCCGCGCCCTGCCCCGCGGCCGTGACGACGTTCGACCAGACGTGCTGGCCCTCGGCGCGGTTGGAGGTGAAGTAGAGTTCGACGCGCCCGGCGTCGAGCAGCACGCCCGAGGGCTCCTCGTTGTCGTACTCGCCCGTGCCGTCGAGCGCCAGCTCTCGCTCGGCCCAGACGCCGTCGGCGTGCGCCGCGTAGTCGAGCACGGAGGTCGTGCGCCAGAAGACGTTCTTGCGCCCGTTCTGTTTGCGCCCCGTCCAGAAGACCCAGATTTTATCGCTCACGGAAGGGTCGTAGAGGACGAAGGGCTCGCGGTCTGCGACCGCCCCGGCCGTCAGCACGCGCGGCCGGCCCCACGCACTCCCGTCGAAGCGGTTGTACCAGATGCGCCACGTCCGAGAGTCGCGGCGCGAACTCCAGAAGAGCCAGACGCCGCCGTCCGCGTCCTCGAAGGCGGCGGGCTCCGCGTCGTCGGCCGCGACGCCGTGCGGCGGGGGCGGCACGCCGAAGCCGAGCTTGGCGGCGGCGCTCGACTCGCCCGTGTCCACGACGACGGAGGACTCGGCCCCCGCGCTCTGCGAGGCGAGGCGGACGCGCCCCGCCGCGTCGGCCGCGCCCCGCGGGACGTAGCCGTTGATGGCGGCGGCGACCTCGGCGGCCGTCGCCTGCTCGATGTTGTTGAAGTGGCGTCTGGTGAAGGTGACGACGACGGGGAGCGCGCCGTCGTACTTGACGGCCAGCGTGTCGCCGTCCGCGAGCCTGAAGGGCTGCGTGCGCGCGCCGACGATCTCGGCGGCCGTCGCGTCCTCGCCCGCCCCGAGCGGGGGCAGGCCGAGCTTGGCCGCGCCCGCCCACCTCGTCCGGAGCGAGACGCCCGAGCCCGCGGCGGCCGAGGTGAGCAGGAGCCTGCCGCCGGGGGCGACCGACGCCTCGACGCCGGGCATCTCGCGGTCGAGCAGTGCGGCGACCTCGGCGGCCGTGGCCCGCGTGATGTCCTTGAAGTGCTCGGCGTTGAAGACGAGCCGCTTGAAGTAGACCTTGCCGCCCTCGACGAGGCGCAGGGCGAGGCGGTCGCCCTCGGCCAGCGGGAAGGGCGCGCCCTCGGCGCCCTCGGCGCGCGCGGGGCGCGCGGGGCGCCCCGC